>NZ_JAAGOV010000040.1:0-99186 GCF_010500785.1 Salipiger sp. PrR003 | reverse complement strand
CCTGATACTCGAATTCCTCGAAGAACCGCTTGACCTTGGTCAGTGACGGCCGCCCGACAGGGCGCGTTAGCCGATGCGCGATCTTGTCCTTGAGGACCGCGTTTGCGGGCAGCCGGATGGCGTAGAAGAACCGCGCTTCTTCCAATCGCTCATAGATCGCCGGGATCGCGTAGGCAGCATCGGCCCGGAAGAACCTGCCACCAAGGTCGCGCTCCGCGTAGCGCGCAATGACGGGGTCGAGAACATCACGCCAGCCATCGGCGCTGTGGACGTTGCCATGGCGCAGGGCGCAGCGTTCCAGCATCCCGAACTGGTTGAACAGAAAGTTGGGGTGATAGCAGCTACAGTCGAAATGGCCATTCCAGGCGGACCCTTCCTGGTCGCCATGGGTCGGGCTGACCGAGCTGTCCATGTCCAGAACGATGTACTTCAGCCCGTTACGGTCATGGAACCGGTCGATCCATTGCCCGTTCAGGTCGGCCAGCGCGGCACGGTTCCCGGCCAGAGCCAGCGTCTCGGTCTCGAACCGTCCCATCTGCGATGCCGAGGCCGCTTGTGCATCGACCGCTCTGCCGCCGACAACTTGGCGCATGACCGGATCGCAGGCGAGACGGTTGGCGTCGTTGACATCCTCGTATCCGGCCAGCCGCCCAAAGACTGATTGCCGGAACAGGCCGTCGAGCCGATGGACCGTGTTCTTGCCAGAGCGAGTATCGCGCAGCGCCGCTGACGCCAAATCGGACAACCCGAGCGCGTCATCAAGCTCGCGCATCACCAGAAGGCCGCCGTCGGAACTGAGCTGCGTGCCGCGAAATTCCAGCCGCACGCGAGGGTCGAAATCCACCCGATCTGCCCGTTGCAAGCCCGCACCCTCTGGGTGATCCATGAAACGCGCCCCTCGCAGCCTTCAACACCATGTTTTATATAGGAAATATAATGGTCAGGACAGCGAAATCAGCGCCTTACTTGGGAAATGTGGGTTGAAGCTATCTTAAGAAATCCTTCTCACTTACCTGGCAAGTGTATGTCGGGTGGTGAATTGGAGTTTCTCAGGAGAGAGGTCGAGCGGGTGTTCAAGACCCCGCTTGCAAGCGACGCTCAACGGGATGCGCTCAGGGCCGTGTTCTCTCGGACTCAAGCGATCCCTTTGGCTCCCGCAGTGGAAATCCTGATTTCTGTCGCCCTTCCCGACCTGGACAGCATCGATTGCGCGGTACTCTATTCCCTCGCTCGGGAAGCGGATCGGAGTATGCAGCACAATGCATTCCACTCCCCTCAGCATGCCTTCCTGGTTGCAATGGTCGCGGTACTCTTGGCGCAGAACCAGGCCGAGCTCAGATGCGCCCCAAGAGGGGTGCCATTGGTCGCGATATCTGCATTGGGTCATGACCTCGATCACCCAGGGTCCTCCGCTGGTGAGTACGGTCTTTTCGACATTGAAAGGCGATCTGCAGCCCTCACGACCAACATCATGAGGAAACATGGTCTGCCCCAGTCGGAATGCGATTTCGTTTCTCTGATTATCCTGTCCAGCTTTTCCAGTGTTCGTCGGCCCCTGATCCGGTTGATGGACGGGCTTGAGCTTGGCGCGCCGCTCACGGCGGAGGACTGCCAGCTGCCAACCGCGCTTCCGTCAGGATTCTCTGAAAATAGATTGGGGGTCCTGGCGGCCGCGGCGCTCTCAGATGCTGACCTGTTCTACTCCATCGCGATCGATGCTCCCATGACGTTGGAACTCAGTCGACGCCTGCTGATCGAGGCACGTAGTCCGGAAGTGGAAAGCGCTCTTCCAGACCTGACAACTCGCTTCATTGGAGATGTCTCGGGGAGGAACTTCGCAACCGAAGCCGGGGCGAGATTTCTGAACAGATTTCGGTCGATCGCCGACGAGGTCGGATGCTGCGAACTTGGCCAGAGATCGGAGCTGGAGAGCGAGGAGTATGGGGCGGGCAGACGGCGGGCACATACGTCCACTAGGGGCTCCATCATCATTGGCCGCTCCGGGCTTCGGTTCATCAAGACGGGGTGCGGTGGCTTCAGACTGATCTCGGCAAGAGAACAAGAATAGAAGACAAAATGCAGAGGCCTCTGTGAAAAGAGATAAGATCCTGATTTTTTCTGCCGGTCTGTTGATCGCCGGCGCTGCCCATTCTCAGCAACTCCTTCAATATGAAAAAGGTGGCGGAAGCACATACTCGTCGAGTACCCCTCGAGTGCAGGATGCCGGCCGCCAACTCTATCTGGATGGCGAACTGGACAATCTGCCCAGTGACATGTCTCACGCCAAGTGGGCCAGGGAGAGGCTGCCGCTGTTTCAGTCAATGGATACTGATGGTGACACGGTGTTGAGCGAGTACGACCTCAGGGACGTCGATATTCAGGATGCAATGGCGTGGGCCCGAGAAACCGTTGAAGAGGTCATGAGCTTCTGGCGCCCTCAGGTCGAAGCGCATATTCAAGAACTCAAGCTCGCCATGTCCGAGAGAGCCGGAGATCACTATCTACTCAAGATCGCTGCGGAGGATGCAGGAAAAGATATCGGCAATGTCCTCAAGCAGCTGGGCTTCTTGAACGCCGACATGGGCGCCGTCTATGTCACTGCAAAGGCTGGTGACGATGTCCGCAAGGTCAAGGAAGGGTTGGTCTCGGCACAAGGCCGCAAGTGGGTAGAACTCGTGGTGCCGCTGACGTTGTTGGTCTCGAGGGACGGTGTGGACGAGCAGTACGAGATGTTCGCCCATGTGATCGGCATGCTTGCTTTCCCGCGGTACGAAGGTGACGATCGGATGGTGCTCTGGAATATGTCCGTGTCTTGGGATGAGGAAGCGGAGTGAGCCTTTAATCAGGCGGCAAACATCGGTTGGTATTCAGAGCCCGTTTCTAGAACGGAAAGTTGAATTCACCCATGTCCAAGACAATGATCGTCATCCCGGCGCGCTATGCGTCGACACGTTTTCCCGGAAAACCGCTTTCACCACTGAAAGGCGCCAGCGGCATTGCAAAGCCGCTGGTGCAACGCACCTGGGAGGCCGCCATGAAGGTGCGAGGGGTCGACCGCGTCGTCGTCGCTACCGATGATGATCGCATTGCCCGTGAGTGCACGCGGTTCGGCGCGGAGGTGATCATGACGCCCGAGAGCTGCGGAAACGGCACCGAGCGCTGTGCATGGGTCGCATCCCAGTGCCCTGAGTACGACCTCTTCATCAATTTTCAGGGGGACGCCCCGCTGACGCCTCCAAACTTCTGCGAGGCCCTCATTGGTGCTTTCGACGACGTCGCTGTGCAGGTCGCAACGCCGGCTCTTCGATGCACTGGCGACGCCCTATATCGCCTGAAGAACGATCGCAGGAACGGCCGGGTCGGTGGCACCACGGTGGTCTTCAATCACTCGGCCGACGCGCTCTATTTCTCGAAAGAGGTCCTTCCGCACACGTCTGACGAGCCCTCAGAGCTTGTTGAGCTCCCGGTTTTCCACCACGTCGGGCTCTACGGGTACCGGAGAGCCGCGCTAGAGAGCTACCTCACCATGAAGCGGGGGCCGCTGGAGATGTTCGAAGGGCTCGAGCAGCTGCGGTTCCTCGAAAACGGTGGGACCATCCGTTGCGTCGAGGTCGAAGAAAGAGGCGACTTCTGGGAGCTCAACAACCCGTCGGACACAGCGATCATCGAGAAGGTTCTCGCTGAGCAAGGGGTCGAGTGAGGTGGAAGACTGGATCTACGCCATCAATCTGCTGTCGCTCGTCATAGGGATCGGCCTGGCGATGAGCGGCTTCCTCGGCATCTATAGGGCAGCCAAGGCTTCACCGGAGCTGGCGGTGTCCTCTCGGTCTACGACTCTTTTTGCGGGGTCAGCAGTGGTAATTCTGGCACCCATTTGCCTGGGCATCGCCTAACACCCGCCAAGTTGAAAGCATAAGGGGCCCGTACGAAACGGACCCCCTACTGACGCTTCAGAGAGGGGAAAAAGTCTGCGGTGGCGCGGGATCATCCACCTGCTCAACGAGGTCCCCCGGTTCGATCGTGTCATCCATCCACGCCCAGCTGCCGTTCGAAAACACCCCGACATACCATTTCGTACCATCGCCGGGGACGGTACGGTCGAGTTGGACAAGGTCCCCTTGGTAGTCCTTGAATACCATCCCAGAGCGGAGCTCGTGCCGGCGCTCGTACCAATCTTCTGGCGGCGGCGGCGCCGGATCATCGACCTTTTCAATGAGGTCACACGACTCGATGACTTCAGTCCTGCGAATCCAGCTCCCCAACAGAAACTCCTCAACATACCATTTGGAGGCATCCCCCGGGACAGGGCGGTCCAACCTGAGCAGGACCTCGTTGCCGTCGTCCAGGATCCCGTTGTAGGATTTAAACACAATCCCGGGTTTGAGTTCATCCGGACGTTCGGACCAATCTTCTGCCATGCCTTTTCTCCTTTGTTCTCTGCCGGGGATGTGGCGAAAGGCATGCAACAATGCGCTGCCATCTCACCTGGGTGCTCTCAGAGCTTGAACTTCCTCGTCGTCACGTAGGGGCTGTCGGGTCTCTCAATGGCGACGAAGTGCATGGGACCCAATCTGATTGCCACCGATGTGCTGAAAACCTCGAGTGTTGGGCGATACCAGCGGAACGGCGTCATAGAGATCGTCAGATCACGCTTTCTCTGTTCCGACGCCCAGAGTCTTCGCCGGCCTTGGGTTCTGTCATAGCGATAGACGCCATGGTGATGCCGAATGTGGTCAGTCCCATGATGATGGCAGCCGATGGAGGTGCTCCGAACATCGCCATGGCACCGATAGCAACCAATGCGAAGACGGTAGAAAGCATGAGTTTGCGGTTGCGGTTCACCTTGCTTGCCTCACGCCGGGCTGCCGGTGCACAGGGCGCTCTCAAGGCCACGCTGTGCGCGGCTGAGGTTGGTCAGGTTTCGCTGATAGACTGCGCGGCGCCGGCGTTCGATCTTTTGCTGGTGTGTTTCCTGACCGTCAAGGGAGACGACCACGGGTTCTGGGGTCCACATTGCGCAGAGGGAATTGGGGGTCATGTCATAGCGGATTTCACCGGTGATGCCGCGCTCTTCCCGGAGGGTCGCTTCGATCTGCTTCAGGTTGGCCAGTATATCTTCGGCGGTGCCGCCTTTGATGACTTCGTCGATGTCGACGTACTCACAGGCGGTCGGGCGGAAATCTTCGATGCCGGGCAAGAGGCTATCCTTCTATTCTTGTCTTGGGTACGCTGATAGGCGTTCTATTCTTTGCCGTCAACGGGAATTTTACGATCTATTCATTTTTTCAGAGCGGCAAGTTTCCAGCATTTTCATCTGCAACTGCATATCTCCCCCTAGGATAGATGTAGGGAGCTCAGCATGAGCAGGGAAGAAATTCAGAATGAAGTCGTGTCTGTCATGGAGGGAATGGCATCGACATCGCCGGATGCGGAGCCAAACGAAAGCTATGCCTGGCACCTCTTTGGCGAGGAGGGGATCAACGTCGAGGCCGCCTGGGAACTGTATTCTGGACAAGGGGTTCTCATCAGCTTCATGGACAATGGGTTCGACTATGAGGACCTCGATCTCGCTCCTGGCTACCGCGCCGATCTGTCCTACGACCACGCGACTGGCGGGACCGACATCAATCCCGGAAGCGGTACGCTGTGGCACGGGACAATGACCTCGCAGGTCGCAGTGGGTGCGCTCAATGGATATGGAGGACAAGGCGTCGCCTATGAGGCAGAGTGGTCTGGCCAGAGGGTAGCCTTCGGCTCGAGCAGCGCGGGGCTGGAAGACGCATTTGCGGCCGGCGCAATGAATTCAGACGTGTTCAACAACTCTTGGAGCTTCACCGACCCCTACGGCGGAAGTTACGAGTCTCCTTATTACCAGACCTACTACGGCGACGTTGTGGATCAGGCGACCGCGGAGGGGCGTGGTGGACTGGGGACCATTATCGTGGTCTCAGCAGGGAACGATGGGTCAATGGAAGGCGCAAACGTTCCTACCATCAGTCTCAAGGCGGACCCCGGCACGATCGTCGTGGGGAACTATGACGGCACCGGAGAAGTCTATTACAACAGCGAGTACGGCGCCAACGTCCTCGTGAGTGCTCCAGGGACGGGCATACCTGTCCAGAACGGAGACGAAACCCGCTTTGCAACGGGCACGTCGTTCTCGGCGCCGGTCGTTTCGGGGGTCGCTGCTCTCATGCTGGAGGCGAATTCTGATCTCGGCTGGAGAGACGTTCAGGACATCTTTGCGTTGTCCTCGCGGATGATCGACAGCGGCCATGATAGCTGGGAGACGAACGGGGCAAGCACCTGGAATGGAGGTGGCCTGACCTTCAGCAACTACTATGGCTTTGGCGCGGTGGATGCGGCCGCTGCAACATCTCTTGCGCGCACCTGGCTGGACGTCGGCACGAGCGGTACCCAGGACAGCGCCAGCGCGAGCTACACTCCGAGCAGCCGCCAGACCGGATCGTCGTTCACCGTCTCGGTCTCGGACGAGATCGAAATTCAGCAAGTTCTGATTTCCATGGACTGGGTGAGCTCGTCCTGGGATGACGTCGTGCTGAAACTGACCTCGCCGGAAGGTACAAAATCAATCCTGGTCGAGGGGCGATCCTACGGCAGCAGTGTGATGACATACGAATACTCGAGCAACGCCTTCTGGTCAGAAAGTTCCGCCGGCCTTTGGACGATCTCAGTAGTTCATCAGGATACGGGCGAGGCCCTCGATGTCGGAGTGAACTCCATCGGGCTCGAGTTCCTCGGCGATGATGCGTCAGACGATGACCAGTACTTCTTCACGGATGACTTTGCGGAGCTGGTCGCAGGCGATCCCACGCGCGGTGAACTCTCGGATTCTGCAGGGGATCGAGACATTCTGAATTCTGCGGCAAGCTCGAGAAACAATGTCATCGATATCCGGGATGGTTCAGCAAGCTCCGTCGGGGGTGGTGAGTTGACCGTTCACGGCATCGAGCACGTTATCTCGGGCGTTGGAGACGACAGCATCAGTGGAAACGAGGGCGCCAATACAGTTTTCTCGGACTACGGCGCCGATACGGTGAACGGAAATGGCGGCGATGATTACCTGGTCACCGGTGCTGGAGATGATGTGATCCATGGCGGCACCGGCGACGATCGCATTGTTGCTCAGAGCGGCAACGATACCGTCTTCGGTGGCGAAGGTGCGGACACCCTCTTCGGCGGGGACGGTGAAGACTGGATCGGCGGGGATGACGGAGACGATCTCATCTTTTCATGGTTCAACTCCGACAGCGTGGCCGGCGGCGCAGGGGATGACACCATCTATGCTGGTCATGGGAACGACACCATCCTCGGAGATGAAGGCTCTGACCGGATTTGGGGGGAAGCTGGCAACGACTGGCTCTCTGGCGGGGACGGGGCAGATTCCCTTTCTGGTGGCCAGGGCGATGACATCCTTTTCGGCGGGGCCGACAACGACCGTCTCGATGGCGGTTCCGGTGCGGATACCATGAGCGGCGGCGCGGGGGATGATGTCTACATCATCGACGATGTGGATGACGTGGTGATCGAAGAGGAGGGGGCCGGAAATGATGCCGCCTACTACGTCGCGAGCGGAGACTTCAGGGTCTCAACGAGTGATCCTGCCGGCAGTGTTTTCAGGATCTCTGACAATGTCGAAACCGGGCGACTGATGGAGAATGTTGGCGCCTCGGACCTCCATGGTGGTGCCGGGGACAACTCGGTATGGGGAAACTCCTCGGACAACGTGCTCAGCGGCGGTGCCGGCCATGATACGCTGTGCGGTGGAGATGGCTCAGATGTCTTCATGTTCCGGGACACGTCGGACGCCTACGATACCGTGGTAGATTTCCAGACGGGGCAGGACCTGATCGACATCAGTGCCATCATGGCGCCGGACATCGCAGACCCCTGGGATTCCGGAAGTCTCATCCTGTCACAGGACGGCAGTGACGTGCGCGTTTCGATTTCAGAGGATGCCTATGCGGGAGATGCGCCGGGGGATCACTTGGTAGCCATTCTCTCTGGTGTTGAGCTGTCCGCGCTGGGCGCTGACGACTTCGTGCTCTGAAGCAGGATAGGTGGCTGCATGCCGCACCTCGCAGCCACCTATCCATAAACGATATAAGCCGCCGCGTGGCGCGGCATGCAATAATTATGGAATCTGGTTGTCAACATATAGGATAAACGGTAATCTATCCAAAAGAACGGCCAGTCAGGAGACCTCATGCAGCACTATCAGGGCGAGATCCGCAAGATCATCTTTCAGAAACACGACTCGGCGAATCCGTTCTACATCCTGATGGCCGATGTTGAAGGAAAGGGGCTGATCTCCGTAAAGGGGAACAGCAACGCGCGCCTCTCGGAAGGTGGACGGATTTCCTTTAGTGGGTCGGAGGAGACTTACCAGGGAGAGCCCCAGATCAACGCAATCATGATCAGCCCCTATGTGGATGTCTCCGCCAGGGGAGCGCGAGGCTGGATTCGGACACTGCCGGTCGACGGGTTCGGCCCGAAGTCCGCAGAGAACCTGTTCAAGGCCTTCCCCGACAACCTGCATGAAGTTCTGGGAGAGGTCGACAAACTCATCGAGGCTGGTCTGTCGGAGAGGGTGGCGGAAGACCTCTCCTCGGCGTGGGGAAGCCTGACGATTCCGAACGAGATCCTGGAAACCTTCGCGATCGAAGGTCTGAAGGTCTCCACGATCAGTCGGATTGTGAAGACTTATGGTACCGGCATCACTGAAAAGCTGCATACTGATCCCTGGGGCATTGCGAAGACCGTTCATGGTGTCGGCTTCAAGACCATGGACAACATCGCCCAAACGCTCGGTGTCGATATGGACTCTGAAAACCGCTACCAAGCGCTTCTGGACCACATCATGTCGGTTGAACTGTCTGGTGAAGGCCACACCCAGGCGAAGGACCACTTCATCATCAGCAAGGCCCGATACTATGGGTTCAATGATCAGGATCGGGTCAAGGCCGAGATTGAAAAGGCAATCGAAGACCCGAACGGGCCGCTCGTTCGTGATCGGCTGACCGATCGCATCTCTCATCGGTCGCTCCATGCCGACGAGCAACAGATCATGCGGAATATTCGTCGCCTGCACGAAACCTCCAGAACAGGTGAAGTTGATGCCGAGGAATATCTCGCGCGGATCGAGCAGGCCGAGCGGGAACTCGGGTTGACGCTTGACACGTCCCAGAGGGATGCTGCTCTGCGGAGCCTGCAGCATCCGATCTCCATCATCACCGGCGGTCCGGGCACCGGTAAGTCGACCACTCAGGCGGTCATTCTCCGTGCGCTGCGCATGGACCGGCAGGAAGTCGTCTCCCTTACGGCACCGACCGGGCGCGCTGCCCAGCGCCTTGGTGTGGCGACTGGCAGTGAGGGCATGACGATCCACCGCCTGCTTGTGGTCGATCCCGAAGGCGGTGGTTTCATCCACAACCGCTTCAACCCGCTCGAAGCTACGACGATCATCGCAGACGAGTATTCGATGGTGGATACCAGCCTGTGTCGCAGTCTCATCGAGGCGATCCAGAGCGGTGGTCGGCTGATCATTGTCGGGGACGACAAACAGCTACCGAGTGTTGGCCAGGGGCAGGTGCTTGCAGATCTCATCAACAGTGAGGTCATCGCACTTTCGCGGTTGAATGTGATCCACCGACAGGCCGAGGAAAGCGGGATCATCTCTGCGGCGCATGCAATGCTGAACGGCGACATGCCCGAGTTCAACAACAAGGACACCTTCTTCTGGGAGGCGGAGACGGCGGAAGAAATCTATCAGCGGGTCATCAAGCTCTATGAGACGTTGCCGGAACATGGGTTCTCCGATCCCAACGATATCATGGTGCTCTCGCCTCAAAGGAAGGGGGATGTTGGCTCCACACGGCTGAACGAGATCATCAAGGAGCATTTGAACCCGGCACAGCCCGATGAACCCAGCCATACGATCACCACCAAGCGTGCCATCTGGAGCGTGGGTGATCGGGTCATGCAGTTGCGCAACTGCTATGACAAGATGGTGTTCAACGGCGAAATCGGCGACATCGTGGGCGTAGAGCAGGGGGAGAAATCCTCCAGTCGGATCTGGATCAAGTATCCGGATCGCGAGAATGCCATCGAGTACAAAGACGATGCTTTGGGTGAGCTGGCGCACGCCTGGGCCTCGACCATTCACAAGGTTCAAGGCTCCGAGGCGCCTGTCGCGATGATGCTGACGACGAAGGACCACAAGTTCATGCTGGAGCGCTGCCTGGTGTACACCGGCGGGACGCGCCCGAAAGGTGAGTGTCACTACATCGGGCAAAAACCCGCACTGCAGGCAGCAATCCGCAAAACCAAGTCGACCTTCCGAAAGACGGGCCTTCTCGCAGGTCTTCGTGCTGACTTCGGGCTCGAGCCCAAAGAAGAGCCCAAACCTCAGCCACCGGTTGCGAACGCATCCAAGCGGCCGCGGCTGGCGATGAAACCGCGCGGCATGGGAATGAGCATGGGTGCTCGGTAAGGCGCGAGGTCACGACAGGATCAGGCCCGGCGGCGCGTGGCGTTGCCGGGCTTTTCGTTGGGTAATCAGCTCAACGCGCAAGAAAACTGAATGTTCCTTGCGGGCGGTTAGCAATATGAAGAAATATAAGGATAGAGGCAAAGAATAGCTTGCGTCGTTCTTATCTGTTCTATAGATGAACAGTCAGAGCGGTCGGCGCACCAGAAGGATAGCCCGGCTTCATGTACACACGAAAACTGATGGAAAATTCAGACATGAAAACTGTTTCTGCACGTGGCCTGACCAAGAACTTCCGTGGCGATATGGTCCCGATCGACGCAATCCAGCACGCCTCGACCTATGAGGTGACGGCCGACGGCAAGACCGAGACCACGAGCAACTACGACGAAGCTGTCGAGATGGTCGCCGACCTGGTGCACTACGACGGTATGAAGCTGTCGGATGACACGCCCCGCGAGATGGTCGATGCGATCGAGGACAAGGTGAAGGAGTTGGCCTCGGCGCCCGCCATGGCCATGTAAGCCTTCCCTAATCAACATCAAAAGGGCCGCTACGGACAAACCGGCGGCCCTTTTCTATTGAGCGAACTGAAAGGAACGAGAATGTCGCACCCGCCCGAAACCAACCTTGCCCACACCACCAACTGGGTTTCCAGATTTGTTCCGGCCCGGAGCGTGCCCAACGTTGCTCTGGCCACTCTGTCGGAGCTCGGCGAGTTGGCAGAAGAGGTGAACATTCAGACCGGATACTGCCCGAAAGAGCCGGACGTAGACGGCGTCGTGGGCGAGGTCGCCGATGTCCTGATCTGCCTCGGAGACCTTGTGTGGACCACTTTCCCTGACGAAGAGGACCGAACCTACGTGGAAATGCGGGGCTTCGACCTTTCAGGCTTCTCGGATATCAATCCGGCGACTTGGCTTGAGGCCGAACAAGCGGTCTCACGGGCTGCGAAGTTGGTGTCCGACCTGGCGATCCAAAGCCATTCAGGAGGGCACGATGACACCTGGGAGGTTATCGCAGGCTTCTCTTCGACCCTCGCCGATGTGGTAAAGGACCTCCTGGCTACCGCACGTTCTGGCGATCCGTCGATCACACTGGAACGTTTTCAGGAAATTCTGACGACCAAGACCGCGAAGTGGGCCAGCAAGTTCAAGGATACCCGGCCCGGGCCCTCAGTCTGATCTCCAGCTATTCGATCTGGAAAGTCGCGATCGGCGTTCTGCTGGCGCGGCTTTTTCTTTGAAACCTCGGTAAGATATTGCTATTTATCCATTAAAGTTCAGAAAGTTTACGTCATGCATATCGTCTACCAGGACGCGATCGTCCGCGGTCACCCCATCGAGCAACTGTGCGCAGACCGCGGATGGCAGGCACATCACCTCGACCCGATGCATTTTCAGGATGCAACACAGGAAATCGAGCGAACTCTGTTCAAGAGCGTTCTCGGAAAGGGAGAGCCAGTGGTTTGCCTCACTGCGATCCGGCTGGCCATGCAGGCGCCCCATCTCAAGCTGCCAACCCTTCAGAGGGGGATCATTGCATCGAAGTGGAAGCTGACATGGAGCAACTACGCCGCAGTGCTCCCTAACGATGTGCTTCTGAACCCCTTTGGCATCCTCTTCCCCTGGCAGCATCTGAAAACCAAGGATGCGATTTCTTGCCTCCGCGGCTCCTTTGGGGACAAGGGCGTCTTCATTCGGCCGAATAGTCCATGGAAGCCCTTCGCCGGGTTCCCTACGACCTGGGATGGCTACGAGTACAATATTAACAGCTACGAGAGCCTCGAGTCCATCGAGCCAGGTGAAATCTGCGTGGTCTTCCCGATCAAAGAGATCTCGAACATCGAGTGGCGTTTCTGGGTCGTCGCCGGTAAGGTGGTAACATGGGCACCCTATAGCTGGCGGGATATGGAGCCCAGCGCCCAGCGCATGCCTCAGGGAATGCTCGAGCAGGTCGAAAGGGTGATCGGTCGTCTGGAAGGCTACGAAGACAGCCTGGTGATCGACATGGTGGAGACCGACGATGGCATCAAGCTGGTAGAGCTCAATGGCCTCTCCACGGCCGGGTTCTACGAGGGCATGGACGTCTCAGCGCTTTTCAATGCACTGCCGACGATGTTTGGCCAGCCGGCTCTTTGAAAATGCACGGAGCACGCAATCTCACTGCAGAGAAGACGCAGGTAGGTGTGATGCAGGTAGCTAAACTCTCTGATTTTGAAGAGAACGAAAGGCTCTACACGGTCCGGAACCGTGAGGGAGGATACTTCGTGGGGTTCGGCCGCGGCACCAATGGGCAGCTCGTCGAGACGAGGAGCGAAGTGGCAATCGTACTTGAGGAAGAGCTTCGTGTTCTTGTCGGTGACGAGGATCACGACTGGCGTGCGCATCATCGGGACCCCCGGCTCAATGGGACGACATTCGTGATCCGAGACCTGCAAGGGCGGGTCTTCGACCCGGTGGCGGACGTCTTTGTACGCGTGCCCGAGATCCAGGCCGACTTTCTCTTCACGAACGATGCGCTGGAGACCCTCTATGCAACTCATGACGTCCTAAGGAGGCGCTTGGACAAGGGGACAGCCAATGCTGGGCTGTTCTCCACGCTGGTGGGTGAAGTAACCCTTTGGGATGAGAGCGGAGAGCCGGCGAAGAACATCAACGAAGCCTCCAAGGCGGACACCACCTTGGCAGTCAGCTATGCGGATTCCGAGGTCCCGGACGAGGTGGTGACAAAGATTGTGGACGTCCCTGTCGGAGAGCTGTCAACGGTCATGAAAGAATGGTCGAGGACCTTCCCGGAGTACACGGCTCGCATTCGGCAAGCAGAGCCATGTCATGCGCCGGCTCCGAGCCTGTAAATTCAGAAAGAGGATAGAAACCAGTGGATATTGAACCAATCGACCAGTCCAAGAGCTCGGGGCTGGTGGCACCAAGGAGCCCGAGCGGCAAGTTTGTCTACGTCGGCGAGCCAGGTGCGCAGGTCCCGACGGAGGAGCGAGATGAGCCCCAACTGATCAAGGCTCATCGGGCGGGCGGGTACGACACGTCCAAGGGCGACTTTTTCTTTGCCCAACACCACAACGACCCGCGTGAGAACGGTCCGACCTACGTGGCGATGAACGGCCTCGGGCTGGTCTTCAATCCGGCGACAAAGGAATGGCAGGAAGGCTACTCCCCTGATGCCTTGTTCTCTTCGGAGAAGGATGCCAGGGAGGCTATCAAAGCACTGCCCGGAAAGATGATCGTAGAGGAGGCTACGGAGCGCGATCCGGATGAGGTCGACATCAGTCAGTTCTCCAAGCTCTCCATGCAGATCGATTTCTTCACGGAGGATTGCGACTTCTGTGACATGTCGGAGGCCAAATACTATGGTCTTGCCGTCTACGTTGAATATCCTGATTTTGGTCTACCGCTGCAGATCCTCCACGAGGAGCCAAATCGCACTATGGACAAGTGGCCAGCCGCCGTCCGGTTCGTGGCCGAGACCTATCCGGGTGTGAAGCGCGTCAAGAGCCCGTTCCAGCGCACGCAGGAGGCCAACGCAGCGCCCGCGCAAGCGTCCCTTTAACCATCGACCAGTAGGTCTCCGGAGAGTATTTTCTGGAGACCTCATGACTGACACCAAGAAGACCCGCGTCCTGATCATCGGATCGGGGCCCGCCGGATACACTGCAGCCATCTACGCTGGCAGAGCAATGCTCGAGCCTGTTTTGGTCGAAGGGGACCATCCTGGCGGACAGCTCACCACCACCACAGACGTCGAGAACTGGCCGGGGCTGATCTCAGCTCAGGGGCCGGAGATGATGGAGGACATGCGGGCCCACGCTGAAGCCATGGGAACCGAAATTATCACGGAACGCATCGAGAGCCTCGAGCTTGGTGAGCGTCCGTTCCGAGCGCTGGGCGCCAGCGGCTGCGTCTACGAGGCGGACGCTGTCATCCTTGCCACAGGCGCCCGGGCGCGATGGCTGGGGCTGCCGAGCGAAGAAAGGTTGAAGGGATACGGCGTATCGGCCTGCGCAACCTGCGACGGCTTCTTTTTCAGAGATCAGGAGGTCGTTGTCGTTGGCGGCGGCAATACCGCGGTCGAAGAGGCGCTCTACATGTCGAGCATCGCTTCTAAGGTGACCCTCGTGAACCGCGGGGACGCCCTGAAAGCGGAAATGGTCCTGCAGGAGCGCCTGTTCAAGACGCCGGGGATCGAAGTTATCTGGAACCACGAGACCGACGAGATCGTGGGGGAGGAGGCCGTAGAGGGCGTCAGACTTCGTCATTCGAAGACCGGGGAGATTACCGAGGTCCCCGCTGGTGCCGTCTTCATTGCCATCGGGCATCTGCCGGCGAGCGAGCTGGTTTCTGAAGACGTCGAGACCCACCACGGTGGATACGTGGTCACCAAACCCGGCAGCACGGCGACCTCTATTCCGGGTCTGTTTGCGGCCGGGGATGTGACCGACCACCAGTACCGCCAGGCGATCACCTCCGCGGGCATGGGCTGCATGGCGGCGCTCGAGGCGGAGCGGTTCCTGGCGTCGTGAATTGCGTCGCCATCCACATCTAACCTCGAAGAAGCCACAGGAGCATCCGTATGCTAAAGCCCGCCCAGCGCCCGAAGGGGCAGAGTGATCAGAACTACGTCGTCTACGATAGCGCCAACCAGTATTATCAGGTCTCTCCAGGAGAGGTTGAGAACACGTTGTCGGTCACGCGGTCAAAGGATGGCAGGCCGGTGCTCCACGACTTCTCGGAGGTTCACAAGCTGGGATCTGACCCCAGCTACTCGTTCGGGCGCCATTTCTCGGACAAGCGCCTGAACGGGCCGACCTTCATCTGGGAAGACGGAGATGGGATGTTCTACAACCCCGAGAGCGATTGCTTCGTTCCGGAGGTCGACGAGCACTGCATCATGACCCAGGATGAGGCGACCGACGCGCTGGGCAGTGTGTTTGCGAACGACGAGTCCGCGCAGATGCACCAGTTCTCAAGCTTGCAGATCGACCTCTTCCTGATGAAAGAGGATCCGGACGCGGAGGGAGAGCTCGTTCCCGTGGAGCTTCCACTGGAGGCGACGAAGTTCAACGTCATCGTCCGGGTGGACTACATGCCCGGTCGTTGGGCTCGAGCAGGTGAGAGCGACGTTCTGGAGGCCAAGGAAGGCCTCGATCTCGAATACGCGGATATGTACCTGCAATCGGTGAAGCAGTCATATCCGGGCGCGAGCTCGTCTCTGGTGGCTGCGCCCGATGTGGAGCCGGAACCCGAGCCCAGCGCCCCTAGGCTCGGATGAGGTGCGCAAATGATCAGGCTTGGCGTGTTCTACGTGCCGCGCAACGCCGAGGGAGACTTCGTGAAAATGGAGTCGAACTTCAACAAGGGCGTGGTGGTTGAGCCCGCCCCGTTTCCGGATATCCACTCGACGCGTGAGTACCATTTGATCAAGCGTCTCGCCAGGGCTCATAGCTTGGATCTCGGCGTCACATGGGGCGCGTATCAACGGGGACACCTTTGTCATCGAGGGGCCGGGCGGATACTTCGACACCTCAGTCGGTACTTTTTCCTCGGAGATCAATGTCAGCTCCCTTTTCAATGCGTGGGACCTGGATGGTGAGGTTCGCGGGGGGTCACCCGGATGGGTGAGGCTGCTTCCGCTGCTTCAAAGGACGCAGGCAGAGATGGTCACTGGAGCAGGCCTCAAGCGGGTCGCCTTGGAGACTCTGAAAAGTGCCTCCGTCCGGGCGCACACCGTATTGGAAGTCGACATCTTCGAGCCTGAAACGACCATGACGCTTGAGCCTGACCGAATTCATGAATTCAGCCAGGTCGATGTCGTCGTGGGGGTGCGGCGGGATGATGCCGACGGGGAGGGAGGGCTGACGGAAGTCCGCAGGTTCTCTCCCTATATTCCCGATCAGGTCGAAGACGTTCAGGTGACCATCCAGTGCACCTACCCGGGCGCGAAATGGCTGACGGAGTTCCCGTCGAACGATGCTGGCTTCGCGCCGAGATAGAATTCTGAAAAGGAAAGATGAGTGAGCGAGTATAGCTATAGTTGGGCGCCTAGGGACGCTGAGGGAAACTTCCTGAAAATTGAGCTCAACGGGTCGGGTGTGGATGTCAGCGCCGCCGAGGCTCCAGACCTCTGGACTGATCGGGAACGCTTCATGCTCGACAGCATCCTGGAGCTGAAGGGGAAGACGTTGGATGTCACCTGGGCGAAGCACTACGAGGACATACGCCTCAATGGGCCGACCTATGTCCTGGTGGGCAAGCAGGGCGGCTACTATTCGGTGACGCGGGATTGTGAGCGCACGCATCCGACAGCTGAGTGCTGGTTCACCAAGGAGGAGGCGGAAGCGCTGCGAGCCGGAAAGCGGGATCCCCGCCAGCGCTCGGCTGGTCACCTTGGAGCCTGCATGCCCGGATACTACCGGGTGGAGGAGTTCTCGAACCTCGAGATCGATGTGATCCACCGCAAGCCGGACCCGGAAGATCCTGAAAATCTCATCCAGTCCGATGGCGAGCATGACGCGACCTGCTTCGACGCGACAGTGAAGATCACCTATCCGCTTACGCTCAGCGAGCACACGATGGTCGAGGAGATCGACGACCGTGACCCCGCAACGCTCGATGACGTCATCGCCTATCTGCAGGAAAGATATCCGGCGACCGAACCAGACGTCGACACCGGCATGCGCTACGTTCCCGGGCCGTGAGTTCGAGGCCCCACATCTGATGTGGGCTCGCAATGCACTTCTTCGCGGGCTATATTGTCTTCGAGATCAGAAAGGAGGCCGAAGATGCAAACGCTTCAAGAGCTGATGACGTTCGATCTGGTCGTCCCGCTTCTCCTTCTTGCCTTGAGTTACGGAGCGCTGCTCTGGGTTCGGCATGTAGGTCGAAAGCTGGACAAAAAGCACAGTAAGCAGTCATAGGTAGGTACGTCCCCGACCACTGAGGGCTAGTCATTCGCCTTCACGTCGATGAGGTGGGTGACATGCAAGACGGTTTGATGGCCGGTCTCCGACGTGTGGAGGCTGGCCATTTTCTTTGCGTCGACCTCCCAGGTGAAGCCGCAGGTCTGGCACTCGGCCCAGTGACCTGCGGTTCTCGACTTGGTTTGAAAAAGGCGTTCGTGCTTCATCGGGTCAGGAATCTCTGATAACGTTCTAAGCGCTGGGCGGGCATTGAGCACATTGGGCAGCTCTGCTCAAGCGGCCACTTAGGCAAATGTTCCCTTAACCGCAGTGTGAGATGCTTGCGGCAAGCAAGGTGAGGTCTTCCGCTATGACATCTTTCGATTGGTTTCTGCTCGTGATCATCGTGGCGCTCGTGCTGTGTCCGCCAAAGTATGACCCGGCCATTCGTCTGAAGGAGCACTTCGAGCGAAAGAAGGAGCAGGGCACCAAGGGCTCTCGAAAGCCGGAGGAGGACCCGCGATGATCTGCTATCGAGATCGGGCCTATTGCCAAAGCGACTGCACTCAAACCGCTTGCTCTCGCTTCCCGACTGACGAGGAGAAGGCGGCAGCCAAGGAGATGGGGCTGCCGATGAGTTTTCAGGATTTCTCGGGCAGATGCGAGGACTACTGGCCGCCGGATTGAAGAGCGCTTTCTTCCTGGACAGATGTCTGGCCGAGCAGGCTTGCCAGCAATCCCGGCACGGAAACGTCCACGTCGAGGATCTCCCAATGCAAGCCATAGCCTACACCGAGGAGTTCGCCGGATTTCAGCTCGTCAACACTGGCATCTTCCAGGCCTGGAATGAGAGCTGACGGGCACATGATGGTGCAGCCGTTGTTGAGCTCAACGATGACTCGATCCTCGTGGGGATCATAGCGGACGCTCAGCGCCCGGGGCTCCGACTGCGCCGCGATCATGCCGCGTTGTAGAGCTGTCAGGATTTCAGAATCTGTCAGATCAACCATGGTTCTCCCTCACCTCACATGAACAGAGGTCCATCGCCCAGCGCAAAGCATTGGGCAACGAGTTTGGAGAAATGCTTCTCGGCTGCGAGGCGTGCAGCCCGCTTGCCTTCAAAGTCTTCACAGCTGTGCTGAACTCCTTCGTGGGTCGTGAGTTCCCACTGGAAGGTTCCAGGCTCTTCGCCGCGGTGGATGCGAAAGACGCCCATGGGAGTCCTGGCGACGCTATCGGCGTCCCAGGCGAGGTGAGGCCGGCGCATTCCGCCATTGTCCTCGAGGCGCTCTATGAGGGCCGACTTGACCCTCACGCGATACTTTCCCTCGAGTTCGGCCATCGCATCCGAAAGGGTCGGTCGGTAGGAGGTCGGGTCGGTGTCGCCTTCGGCGTAGCACTTGTAGCCCACCTCGGAATTCAGAGTAATCTCACCGTAGAAGGGGACGATCTTCCCTCGTGCAGGCAGGCGATCGTGTTCGGCGAAGTAGTTTTCAGGCTTCTCCGGCCATGCGAGGTCGTTCTGGGGCGGTCGATCGAGCGCGAACATGAGGCTCGAGATCAGCATGTCCTTCTTCTTGGCCACGTCCGGCATTTCCCACTCGGGGTCACCAAAGTCAGCGCCCAGCGCGGTCAGAATTGCCTGGCAACGATGCATCCAGCTTGAATGGGTTTCGGAGGCCGCCTGCATGGCGTTCTCGATACGCTCGTCAGAGGTTGGGCAGTCTTCGTGGGTCTCGCTCTCGGTTGGGGCGTGCTTTTTCTGAGCCATCGATCATCCTTTGGTTCTCCATAGGATAGATTGATCTGGCGGTTTCTACCAGCGCCTTTTCATCCGAGAGGTTACATTCCAAAACGGTTGGATGGGGCTATCTCTTCTTCGTAGGAGTCGAGTGCCTTGGCAACCTTTTGCATGGTACGCACGACACCAATGAGGTGGCGCCGCACCATAACGACCTCCGTCGTGGACTTGCTTCGCAGGGCTTTCTGCGCCCGCTTGAGGTGGATCTCAGCGTGACCAAGACTGGCCTCCGCCGCGGTCAGGTGTTCAGAGTCCGAATGATCGGCTCCGCTTTCAGAAAGTTCTTCCAGCCGGGTCATCGAGCTGCTGATAATGGCTTCTTGCTTGATGAGTTCGGCGCGCATGTTCTCGCGCAAATCGATTGACTTGGACATAATGATCCTCCGGGAAACCCCCTATCCATGAGGCCTTTCTGTCCTTGAACATTAAGCCCTCTCAATCAAGATGCGCGTGCCGATGATTTTTTAAATACCACCTTTCGAAAGAAGCAAGGCGCAGATGGATAGATTTCTGAAATTGTGATCGGTGACGTCGCGGCGGAATGATCGTGTTGTATTTTTTGTCAATCTTTCTTGCTGTCCACGGATTATCTCCTCTCCAACACCAGTGAACGAGGAAGTGATGGGCCCAAAGATGCGTGAGGGGATAGAGGTCATGAGCGACGGGAAGGTCTACACCTCTCGGGAGCTCCGAAACAAGGGTGTCAACAAACGGGTTCTGGCAAGGCTGAAGGAAGGTGGATACGTCCACGAGATCGGCCGCGGGCGGTACTTCCTGGATGAGGAGTACGTCACCGGCCGCACCGATGATCACGACAAGGACCATCTTCTCGAAGATTTCGCCAGAGCGGCACTGACCGGGGGCGAAGGGTCCGTGATCTGCCTCTACTCAGCTGCGCAGTGGCATGATCTCAGCATAGACATGGTCCCTCAGGTGCAGGTGGGAGTGCCCCGCTCACGGGGGCCGCAAAGAGCCGAACTCGAACTCGTCCAG
This sequence comes from Salipiger sp. PrR003, assembly GCF_010500785.1. Classification (NCBI taxonomy): domain Bacteria; kingdom Pseudomonadati; phylum Pseudomonadota; class Alphaproteobacteria; order Rhodobacterales; family Roseobacteraceae; genus Salipiger; species Salipiger sp. PrR003. Next base: position 78,969 of record NZ_JAAGOV010000040.1, on the reverse strand, counting down.
TTTGTGCGATGGCGCGCCCAGGAAGCTCTGCATGTCGGGGTGGGAGTTGCGGCGACCTACAAAGGGGTGGAAATCAGGGTTACAGACGCTGAACGGACGTTGGTTGACCTATTGCGCTACAGCCCATTGGCGAACCTGGGCGACAACAGTGGTCTGCTGATCGACGAAGAGTCTGTTACCGAAGCCTTTGCGCTATACTTCAAAGACCCGCGCGCGAACCCTGCGCGTTTGATTGCGATGGCGGAACGTTTCAACGTCCGCGAGCCCGTCGATCTCATCATAAAAAGCAGTCAGAAGGACATTGGGATAGGGGCCGAGTGCGAGGCTCCCAGGGGCATTTGTCCTTGAACGTTCTGCGTTTGTTCAATACTATATTCACATACCGAGGAGACGATTATGGAAGAGAAATCGATCGCGCTGTTCTTCACTCAAGGCAGCTCGGACAAGGAGTACCGTGTCCAGCTTACTCAAGAGGCAGACGGCTGGCATGTCTATGCGCAGAACGGGCGCCGGGGGAAGGCTTTGAAGTCGGCAGAAAAGTCCACCGGCGGCATGGACTATGCGGCAGCGGAAAAGCTCTACGACAAGACCGTGAAGTCCAAGACCAGCAAAGGTTACACTGAAGACCAGACTGGCGCTGCCTTCTCTGGGGGTGAGAATGCGGGCCGGAAGACTGATTTCGAGCCGATGCTTCTGACCGCGATCTCCCACGAGGAGGCCATCGCTCGTAGCGGCAGGCGCTTCGCTCAGCAAAAGCACGACGGCGAGCGCCGCGGGATCCTGTCGGGGCCGGATGGCATTCAGTTCGCCAACCGCAAGGGCCTCGAGGTCGGTGTGCGTGAGACGATCTTGGCAGACGTCCAGAAACTGGCCATGGACCTCCCTGAGGGCTTTGTGCTCGACAGCGAAGACATGGGCGATCATGTGGTCGTTTTCGACGTCATCAGTCACCCGCTGGTGGTGAAGGGGGAGACCACCTTCGCTAAGCGCGCCAAAGTACTGGAGGCTCTCGCAAGCTATGTCGAAACCGCGGGTCTAACCGCGATCAAGGTCGACGTTCCCATCCCGGAGGATGTGTTCTTCGCCACCAGAGAGCCCAGCATGCGTGAGGCCGGAGCGGAAGGCTACGTGCTGATCGAGGCAGACAGCGTCTATCTGGCTGGTCGGCAACCGACTGCGTGCAAGATGAAGTACGTCGAGAGCTGCACCGCGCGGGTGAAGGCCCGCAACGGGGTGAAGTCCTCGGTGCGCCTGGAGATGCTGGATGGTGACGACTGGATCGAGGTCGGCAACGTGACCGTTCCCCAGGGTGTCGAGCAATTTCCCGAAGCCGGCAATCTGATCGAGGTCGAATACCTCTATGCCTACGAAGGCGGATCGCTGTTCCAGCCGGTCTTCAAAGGTCCGCGGACCGATGTCGATGAAGAGGCCTGCCGCCTCCGGACGCTGAAATTCAAGAAGACCGATGATGAGGTGGCCGCGATGGCGCCGTAAGCCGCTTAGTCGAAGCGCACCACAATCTGAAATCAAACTGTCCCGGAGATGCCACAGGTGCCTCCGGGTCAATTATTTCAGATATGATAGTGACTTGCGGTTCTCCGTGCTGCTCCGCATTGAACAGCTATCAGGAAGCTTTTGGAGTTTAGAAAGCGTGCGTGAATTGATTATCGTCGGAATGTTTCTATTCGTAGTAGCTCTTTTGGGCGCCGTCAGCGTAGGCCTGTGGATGGCAATCCCCTACCTGAATGTTGAGTATTCGGAGGCAATCACGGGTGTGAAAGAGAACACCTTCTCCTTCATGCAGAACTCTGTCGGGATTGCCTCGACCTTAGTTCTAGGCGCGACTGCGCTTGTCGTTGCCTGGAGGAGCGTCCAGCTGTCTAAGACGCAGACTATGCTGACGACCATGGATCTGTCTTCTGCCCCGATGGCCGCTTTGCGAAAGGACCTCGTTGAGTGTGAGATGCAACTTCGGGAACTTGTCGAGGCTTCCGTGAGACACGCGACTGCGACGGCAAAGTACTACAGCGCATTGGTTCGTCATCGGAAGGACGACCTGAAGAAGGCCTACAATCGGGCACTTACTCCTGAGGAGGTTATTGCTGCCCTCGCCGAAGAGGACAGGCAAGACCAAGCCACCTTGCCTATCAATGCTCTCCGCGCCACCACAGAAGAGGTCGAAGCCGCGCGCGAGGAGTTGAGGCTAAAGATGCTTAGCCTCTCGGAATGGGCCTCCTCGCCAGACCGTGGTGTCCTTTTCCACGACGCGATTGTTCTGGCTTCGGATAGCGGAATGTCGCGCGAGCTTGATGCAGTTTACGGAGCACTGGCCACGATCGAGAGGGATCGCCCACTCGAGTACCTCACTGAGAGGGTCAAGAGCTTCAGGGGATCTGGCGCCGTCCAAAAACTCATGCGGATTAGCCATGAGCTGAAGAAGCCGGGTGCCTTGGTGTCGGTGTTTCACGGGGATTGCCTCGGCGAGGAGGACAACGCCTTCTACTATGCCGACCCCATGATCGGAATGACATCTTGGGAACGGACCGCTCGCCGTTACATGGACATGGGTGCCGCTCAAAGCCCGGCTGTCCATGGTCCGTTGATTTACCCGGACCCTGACACGAGCAAGGTTGATGCATTGTACGTCCCGCTCAGTGAAGGAACGTTCTACGTGGGTATGGACGTCGGACCAAAAGCGGTCATTAAATCCAGCGCACTTCAAGGCCTCGACCGTAGTGTGTCCAAGGGGCTGAGTGATGACTTTCTCAGCTACTATGCAACGGAGCGGGCTGAAGCCCCATCTTTCCGTCTCCTTCGGGGGATCACGGCGGCAAAAGAGAAGGGCGTTATCGAACGGACCCTCTTTGAGTTCTATCGAAAAATGGGTGTCGACAGAAGGACCGCCAGGTCTCTGACAAAGAGCTTCATGGTCTCTCTGCCGGACTCGCTCTACAAACTCGAACCGCAGACGTCCAAGGGTTGATGTCTAGGCCCCGCCGAGAGACCGGCGGGGCCTTCGTTTATCGAAACGCAATCGTCACTGGCTCTGGCCCCCGCGGGCATATTCGATCAAGCACCTCGGTTGCACGGGCGATGTCCTCCTCAGTGACCGCAGCTAGAGGCTTTAAGCCATCACCGATGTCATCGATGCAGTATTCCCGAAGCTGCTCTTCGGTGTCGAAATACTCTTGCAAGTGCTCGCCAACATAGAATTCCTCCGACATATCGTCGGGGACCTTCGTCTCGGGCCGTTCACCGAAGATGTCTCGAGCGACAAGGCCGTCGGGACCTTCGACTAGAGCGTAGACGTGGACGACCACGAAGCGGTAGTCGTCGACATCTGCCGTTTCGAAGACCTGCTCCCCATCCTCGACGATCAGGAAGCTCCCTCCGTCTCGCCTGACAGCCGCTATGGCAAAGGCAGCGCACTCACCCTCTGAGTAGACAAATTGTTCGTCCGGTGAGCTGTCGAACCTCCGCATGCTCTTCTCCATGTCCTGCGTCTCACCCAAGGTGGCCGATCACCGGCATTGGACCAGCGGCACCCATCATTCTTGCGTCCTCTCGCGCACCTCCTGGCTTGTTTCAGGAGGTTTCAATGGGCAAGCCCAACAGCAACCTGGGTGCGTCCAGGTACGACAAGCTCAAGAACAAGGCCCGGGCGGAGAAGAAGCCCTTCATGTCGCTGGTCGATCAGTATGCGTTCACGGGACTACTCCGGCGGCTTTCAAAATCAGAGTGGGGAGAGTTCTTCTCGCTCAAGGGCGGCATGATGATGCTGGTGCTCACTGGAGAGTGCAGTAGGCCTACGAAAGACGTGGATCTCGACGGTCCACGGGCGCTCTCGCTCGAGGAACTCAAGGCCGCTATCCGGGATATTGCGACGACCGACATCGGTGATGAGGATGATGGGCTGACCTTCGATCTCGATGAGATCAAGGTGGATAAGGATCGCACCGCGGAGGGACTGATCTCAGGAGCGAAGGTTACGCTGCCGGCGCGGCTTGGGAAGGCATCACTGGGGCTGAAAATCGATGTCGGCTTCGAGAATGTCGTGACCCCAGAGCTGCGCCCTGCATCGGTGCCTGCCCAGCTCAAGGATGAAGGTGACGTTCGCGTCATGATGTACCCGATCGAAACGTCGATCGCCGAGAAGTTCAGGGCGATGGTCTATTACGGCCGCGCCAACAGCCGGCTCAAGGACTTCTACGACATCCAGATGTTCCGCACCCTTGCGGAGATGGACGGGGAGGTCGTCGCAATGGCCTTGGAGAGGTCGTGCGACAAGTTCGGCTTCAAGGTGCCGCCATTGGCATACATCCCAGCGCTCGACACGGATCCTGAAAATGCAGAGGTCTTCAGAAGGCAATGGATTTCGTTCACCAAGAAGAATGGTCTCGAGGCATCATCCTTTGAGCAGTGCCAGATCGAAATCAGAGAGTTCCTCGGTCCTGTCATCGACTTCATGAACGGGCAGGGACCGTGCCCGGGCAGGTGGCATCCTGAAAATGGATGGTCTCAGGATGCGGCCCTGGAGCTGGCAATGTGAACGTGCCGGGGAACGCGGTCTAAGCGCGCTCGGCTTCGCTCAGGCCGTTGGCTGGAAGCAACTCTGCGGCGAGAGTTTCGACAAGGCTTATGACGTGTGATCGTGCCTCCTCGAGAGTCTTCTTGCCGCGGAGTTTTCGGCCGAGATCTGACCCTCTCCGACAGGCATCATCAGCCAGCAGAATGAGGGCAATCTCGTTGATTCTGTGATGAACCTGGTCCGCATCGTCCGGAGCATGCGTAAACTCGAGAGCCTCAATGCGTGTGCTCTGATTGAGGAACTCGGCGATCGCCTCACCATGCTTGGAGTCCCGCGCTCGTGTGAGACAAATGTCGGTGACCTCCGCCATGCTGGTGTGGAACTCTGAAAAGGGCATTTCGGTGGTTTGCGTGCTGAAGCCAACCTTGCGCTCAATCCAGAGTGCGTCACGTGACGGATCGTGGCTCAGGAAAAGGCCCTCGAGCTCCACTTCAGATTGTCCATTTGCAGCCATCTCGCTGTGGAGGCTGGCAGCCTCGGAAAAGAGCACGAGCTTTACGACGTCCACAGCGGAGAGATCGCAGGAGAGGCGCGAGATGCCACTTTGTCGAGGATCCCGGTAGGTCAGTGAGAAGTGAGCGGTGCCGTCATCACCGGCGTGTATAGTGAAGGTCTTCGAAGGCATGTCGGTGACGTATAGTTCGACGGGCGAACGTACAAGGTGGTGAACTCAGCAGGGCTATTGTTCAGCTCATACCGGTCGACGGGTATTTTTCTTGTTGGGTGATTTGGCCTTCTCGACAGCTGAGCAGATGGCATGTATACTACTTAGTAGTATATACTCTGGGATGACTCGAATGAGCGTGAAAGCATCTGTATCTCTTAGCGAAGCGCAGGAAGCCTACGCCCGCGACCTCGTTGCACAGGGGCGATACGCCAGTCTAAGCGCGGTCGTACAGGAGGGGCTTGAACTTCTCAGAGAACAATCTCAAGCGACTGATGCGCTGCGTGAACTCCTTGCGGAGCGTCAGGCCGGAACTTTCGTGTCACTCGATGAAGGTGAACGCCGCACACGGGACATGATCGAGCGCAAGAAAGCTGAACGTGGTCTATGAGATTGAACGGGGCGAGGGCGTAGATCACGATCTTGACCTGATCTTCGATTTTCTGCTCGAGGCGGCACAAGATTTCGGAGAAGACGAGCAAGATGCGTGGAGACTCGCCGAGTTCAGATTGGTGGAGATCGAAAGGAGTATGCGCAGCCTCGGCGGAGTTCCACACCAGGGCACACTTCGACCGCATCTCGGAACGCAAATCAGGAGTGTCACCAAAGGCCGAGCCGTTCTCTATTTCGACGTGGACGATGTTCGACGACGCGTTCGTGTTCTTGCCGTTTTCTTCGGGGGGCAGGATCACGAGGCGCGTATCCTGCTGCGTCTGCTCAACCGAACCTAATCTCGCCTGCGCGCGGCGGTTAGACCACAGAATGGTGTCCTAACTCTGAGCCTCTCTAGGGTTTCAGCGCGGGCTCAGGCACGTCCTCAAGCTGGATGTAGTTGACGCCTCGTCCAGAGAGGTGGGCTGCCATGAGGTGATGGTTTCCATCGATTACGCTCTCACCGCGCATGACGATCACGCGCTGGGCGTCGAAGTTCTCCTGCTTGTGGCAGATGATCTCCCACTGATCGGCGTCGGCAAGAGAGTGCATGGCCTCCGCGACAGTGAGGTCGCCGATCGGCGTGAGGGCTCGTGCCGTCTGTGCATGCGTCAGGCTGCGGACCTCAAACTCGAACTCCAGAGCGTCATCGCTGAGTTCTGAGAAGAGAAGCTCAATTTCGTCGTCGAGGTCTTCCTCTGGGTATAGATCCTGAATTTTCATGTCGTCCCCTGATTGGCACCTGAAAAGCAGGTAGGGTTCTCTCTGAAAACTACTGCACGACGCTACCGAAGAGCTCTTCCTGCCGAATGCGTGTTCGCGTAATGTTCTCGCATGATCCACGACTCGTTCATAGGCCCCTTGTACACTCTCCACGTTGACGACATAGGCGCCGGCCATGCCGTTCGCGTGAAGTGCCTCTGTGGCGCTGGGCCTTGGTATTTACACGGCTTTTGGCTTCGTCAGCGGCACTCTTCGAGTGAGTTTCTCCGTCGGATTGTGGAGGGCCTCAAGTGCCCGTCCTGTAGCTCTCGAAACACCATGGCATGGGATATCGTTGAGGCGCGGGCGCCGAGCGAGCGTGACGCGGCCATCAAAGCGGTCGTGTGAGAACGTGTGGCCGTTGGAAGGAGGGCGTGGTCGCCCTCCTCCGAACTGCTGCCTAACCAGAAATGCTTTTCGCAGAAGCCAAGCCGGGTGCGGTCGACGCTCCGCCCAGCTTGTCACGGACACCTTTCTCGATTGCATCGCCGGTGTCTTTATCGATGTTGCGCCAGTATTCGAACGCTCGCTGGAGAACCTTCTCACTGACTCCGTCACAGAGGTGGCCGACAACATTGGAAACCAGACGCTTGCGGGCGGCGTCATCCATGACGTCGCGGACCAGAGTCCCAGCCTGGCTCCAGTCGTCGTCGTCTGGGCGCAGAGTGTAGGCTTGGCGAACCATGTCTCCGTCCGCATACCAAAGGCCGGCTTCACCGCGGGTGTCAGGTTGGGCGGCCGGGCCCCCATAGGAGTTGGGAGCATAGACCGGATCCGAGACATTCACCGTCCGCCCTGCGCCGTCCTTTGAGTAGCTGTGAACGTCGGTCTTGGGCGCGTTGACAGGGATGTGCTTGTAGTTGACGCCGAGACGGGCACGATGGGCATCGGCATATGAAAAACCTCGGGCCAGAAGCATTTTATCCGGAGATAAGCCCACCCCCGGCACCATGTTGTTTGGTTCGAAGGCGGCCTGTTCGATTTCCGTGTGGAAATCAGTCGGGTTCCGGTTCAACGTGAGCTTGCCTACCTCGATGAGGGGATAGTCCGCGTGTGGCCAAACCTTGGTCAGATCAAAGGGGTTGATGCGGTAGGTCTTGGCGTCCTCGTAAGGCATAATCTGCCATTTCAGAGTCCAGCTCGGGAAGTCCCCTTCCTGAATGGAAGTGAAAAGGTCCCGACGGTGAAAGTCCCCATCGCTTCCAGCAAGTTTGTCCGCCTCCTCCTGGCTTAGATATGCATTGCCGTCGCCTTGGTCGGTATGGAAGTGAAACTTCACCCAGAATTTCTCTCCCTCGGCGTTCACGAGAGAGTAGGTGTGACTGGAATAGCCGTTCATCTCCCGCCATGTCTTCGGGATGCCGCGATCCCCCATAAGGTAGGTAACCTGGTGTGCGCTTTCTGGGGACAGCGTCCAGAAGTCCCACTGCATGTCATGGTCGCGCATGTCGTTGTCAGCTCTTCGCTTCTGGCTGCGAATGAAGTGCTGGAACTTGAGCGGGTCGCGCACGAAGAAGATGGGGGTGTTGTTTCCGACCATGTCGAAGTTGCCATCTTCGGTATACATCTTCACAGAAAAGCCACGGGGGTCTCGCCAAGTGTCTGGACTGCCGCGTTCTCCGGCAACTGTCGAGAAGCGGACGACGGTGTCGCATTTGGCGCCGGGCTGGAAGATCTTGGCCTTCGTGTATTTGGAGACATCCTGAGTGGTCTCGAAGGTGCCAAATGCACCTGAGCCTTTGGCATGAGGCTGACGTTCCGGAATGCGCTCCCGATTGAAGTTCGCCATTTGCTCGAGAAGGTAGTGGTCGTTGAGAACGATCGGCCCGTCCGGCCCCACAGTCAGTGAGTGTTCGTCGCTTTGTACACGAATGCCGGCGTCGGTCGTGGTTGGTGGGATGCTCTTGTCGTGAGTCACAGTATTCTCCCTCTCTCAATCTCGTTACGCCACAGCTAGGGTGTGGAAGGCTTCGGTCCAGATGACGACGAACGCATCGGCAGCGTTTCGCCACTTGTTTGCTTTCAGATGATCTGCTGGCTCACCAGAAACGGGTAGACGACGAATTTCCACAGCAAGTATAGGCCGCCCAGCAGCAGTGCAGCCTTGAGGGCGAACCAGCCGATCCGGAATGCCGCAAAGCTCAGAGGAACCACGAAAAAGCCGGCCAGAGCCCCTGTGATGGCAGATGCGATCTCGGGTTGATCGAAGGCGCTATGCCGCGCCCAGTCGAAACCGACGAGGTAGCCATAGGCGCCTCCTGCGATCGCGAGCAGGAAGTACACCCACTTGGGAATTGCGTCGTAGAGGCCAGCAACGAGGAGCTCTACGCCATCCATAGGCATGCCGCCGCCTGAAGACCGGCTCGAAGAAGGCGTCCTCACACCAGGTATTGGCTGCCTGGACCTTTCGTCGGCTTCCTTCAGGTTCTGGGTCGTACCATCGAGCGCAATCCCGCTCGCCAGATAGAAATCCATGTTGCGGTCAGACTGGTTTTGGTCCGACATCTGAAACCTCTCCCTCTAAATGCGCTCATCCAATTGAGGGATCATACCACAGCCCCCTTCCAGCGTCAGCGACTACTGAAACGGAACAATGCGGCGCCTTCGCTGAACGAAGGTTCGGGAGCGCAAGCTTGCCGAGCACGCCGTAGTAATCGAAATGGAAATTCATGAATCTCCGATGTCGGTTATACTGCTTGATGCCGCTCGAGTGCTGCGGCGCAGTGAGACTGAAAAGGGAAGCCGCGTGGCTGGAATAGAGATGGAAAGCGGCGAGTGCGCACGGTGCTTGGTCGGGGCGAGGACGCTTTGCAGGGTCGCATTCGCTCGCCGCCGGCCTGGGGAGTATCAAGGTCGAAAAATTCAGATTGTCTCGGCCGAGCGGATCATAGTTGATAGGGGAAGCTCTTCTGTGCCGGTGGTTTGTATCGGAGCAGGCGTTGCGGCGAGTGTTGGAAGGTTGCGCGATGGAAGGACTCAGATCTTGGCCCTCCATTTTCCCGGAGACATCATCGGTGGCTCCAACAATGGCAAGGCGCCATCTGAACTGCGGGCGGTGCAGGACTGCCAAGTCTGCACATTCGACGCAGACGTCTTCTCTAGGTTTGTTGAGAGCAATGTCGGACTGAGATCTATGTACCTCGAGCGCGCAAGCGACGACCTTCGTGCCATGCGTCAATGGATGACGGTCTTGGGGAAAATGTCCGCTCGAGAACGCGTAGCAAGCTATCTGCTTCTCTTGAAGAGCAAGCTGCCGGCCCGGAGCAGAGCTGGTAGAGGTGCGGTGGTGTTGGATACTCTCATGTCTCGGCAAGCCATCGGGAACTACCTTGGACTAACATTGGAGACAGTAAGCCGCAGCCTTCGAGGGCTGGAATCTGAAGGCCGGATAAGAGTTGACGGTAGATATGTTGAGCTCATTGAGCTCAACGAGATTTCCGATCTTTCGTAGAGAGCAACTGTGCTCTTAGGGTTTGGGGGGCACAACCGCGGGGTCGATGGAGTGCACCTTGATGGCGCTGGGCGGGATCACTCCGTCGTACCGGAGATCGAACTCGTCTTCCTTCTGAGTGAGGTTTTCGCGTTGGGTCTCGTCGAGGGTGATCTCGAGGATGGCGACGTCCTGGTCATCGGGCAGATCGTCGCCCATCCAATTGGTCAGGGCATCTTCCGTGGTCTCCAGGTCTTCGTAGAGCCAGACGCCTTTCTCGTCTTCCCACTTCTGAGCGCGCTCACCTAAGCGAGGCTCGAGGCCGGCCGCCTGAATGCTCTCGAGGTTGTCGGCCGTTGTCACGTGGTAGTAGGTGCCAGGCTTCGTCATAGCTTGTCCTTTGAGGATTAACGTCGTCGAAAGAGTAGCCCTGTAGAAGCATCTCACAAGTATGAGGTGCCGGCATTCATGTGCCCGACATTGGATAAAATTGAAGACACGAAGGAATGGGCGGACCCGACCTGGGAACGCAACGTTCAGCAGTCTCTGGAGCGGATGCTAGGCGTCCGGCTCAAGAGGAGCTTCGCGGCCTACATTGGGCATCGCGAAGACAGTGATGAAATGCGAGTTTTACGTCGTCTGGCGTTGAAGTCCGATGTCATTTCCGCACTTGCGCCTACGTGTCTCAGCGCCAAGCAAGCGGGTCGTCTCTTTGACTGCGTGCGCCTCAGCAATTGTCACTCCGTCTACGAAATCATCGAGACCTTCCGGTCGCGGGCGGAGCTTTTTCAGAGAGTTCTTAAGGAGGCCTGATGGCTACTATTCTATTCGATTGTGACGACGTTCTGCTGAACTGGGCGGCTGGATACAGGAAATACCTTCTCGATCACCATGGTGTCTCGACCAAGGGGGAACGCCCCGCAAGCTGGAACATGCAGGCATGGACCGGGCTCGATAAGTCGCGGATCGGTGCGACGATCGGACATTTCAACGAGCAAACGGAAGCATTCGGCGAGCTTGAGCCGGTTCCAGGGGCCGTCGAGGGTATCCGCAAACTCTCCGCTGAGGGCCATGAGCTTGTCGTCATCACATCGTGCTCGGATGAAGTGGCGTGCATCGAGCGCCGGGAATGGAACCTGATCAACGAGTTCGGTGACGTCTTCTCGGAACTGACGTGCCTTCCACGTCATATCAGCAAGTTCGACGCCCTGGCGAAATACGCACCGTCACTCTGGGTCGAGGACAACTTCGACAACGCCTGTGTCGGTCTCGAGGTGGGCCATCGCTCCATGATGCTCGAGTATCCCCACAATCTGAATTTCAAGCCGACGTCCCCGGAGGGGATTGTGTGGCATGCTGGGTGGGGGGAATTAATGCTCGGGATCGAGCGAGACCTCTCTGTGGGCTCCCCCGCACCGTCATGACCCGGTCAGGCCGATATCTTTTGAAGGAGCTCGGCGATATTTCTTGCGTCGAGCTTCTTCATGATCCGTCCCCGATGGGTTTCTACGGTTCGATGAGAGCAACCGAGCTGTTCAGCGGCCTGCTTTGAGGTGAGACCACGGGCGAGTTGCCGGACGACCTGATGCTCACGATCCGTCAAGCAGTCAAGGTTGACGCCGACAGCCTGAACCCGCTCGATGCTCCACACCGTTTTTTCGTCGGCAAGAGGTTTGCCACGGATGCGCGCCCAGAAGGTTTCACCCTTGAGTGTCTTTAGGAGACGCTCGTCCTCAAAGTAGTTCTTCTTGTCGGCGAGGAAGGACTCTGCATAGGCCTCGCCAAGGCTGTCATATCCGGCGACTGTTGGATGCAGATCCATCGTCGGCCGTCCAAGCAGCTCCTCACGAGGAGAGCCGAATAGTCTCGCGCCTGCGTGGTTGATGTCAGTGATGTGTCGGTTCTCCAGCACCATCTGGGGCGCGGGAGACTCCAGGAAAGCCGCAAGCGCCATGTCGGCGAACAATGTCTGCGTCTCGTCAGCCATGTTACCTCTCTTTGTGGCGCTCATTCTGAGCCCACTTGAAGGGTTTCGCTGGTCCAATAATGCTTCAGGCGAAGATCGGTTCCCCTTCGAAAAATCAGAGTGTTACCCAGTCAGTGTCGTTTCGACGACAAAAATGGATGCGGAGAGGACGAGGATCAATAGCGTCGTCGCGCAATCGGCTTTCCGCGTCTCTCTAAGATCACAGTTGTGGTTCGTAGGCCACGGTCGGGAGGTGAATGGGAACTGGGTTGGCAGGGTCGTTTACAACCCAGTGGTGGGGGGCGTCGAGGTACATCCAGTGACTGATGCGGCCCAATCCCTTGTTCAGTGGTGTCACCGCATACTTGGTGTCCCCCAGCCTCCAGAAGTTGCCGTCATCGTCCCTATAGAAGCCGAGAATGTGGTTCTCGGTGGTGCTGATGTTGTCGAAATCCGGCGAGGTGATGACGAAGCCGAGCTTGTCCCTGGGTACGCCCGCGCAAAGCGCCATGGCAACGGTGGTCGCTGCCTGGTCGTCACAGTCGCCCTTCAGGGTGCTCTTCGACTGCAGGAGCACTTCTGGATGGGCGTCCCATTTATCGCCGCGGTCCCTGCGATACCGGAAACGGCTTCGCACCATCCGGTCGATTTTCTTGATGACCGAGATGCTATCGCCTGTGGGCCAGCCTCGATCGAGGTAGGCTTGCTGAAATCGATCGCAGCTGTAGAGTTCGGGATTTCTCGAGAACATCTCCTCCGACTGGAAGCGACCGTAGAGAGGACTGCTGTTGCCGCAAGAGCGCGGAGGAGGGCGGGGGAGTGAAAGAATAAATGGCGCATTCGCGCATGACTATTCTTTCTCGGTTTCCACAGAATTAATTCTTCAATTCTGCCCTGGCGCGCGGTACAATGTCATCATGCGAAGATTGGTGCTGCTAAGCCACACTCTGTACGTGAGCGCTTTTCAGTACCTTGTTTCACAGCAAGATTGCTTGCCTCGCTATAGACAGCTGAGAGGCCAGGCGGACGGCAGGCTATATGAGTTCAATCAGGGGAGTGAAGTGAAGATGAGGAGTTTCAAGACGGCACTGCGCGGAGGCCTGTTGTTTGGTCTTCTGGCAGCGGTGTCTGCATGCGGGACCACCTACAACGTGCCGGAGGCTTCGGCCAATCACACTCAGGTGGCAGCCAGCATGTTTGCCGAGGAGCACAACCCGGCGACTGCAAAGGCTGGCGGACGGCTATCCGAGGCCGCGGCCCTACGCCAGTTCCTCCAGGTGGTGTCTCGGGTTGAGCCGGTCGCAGAACGCTTCTGCAAACAGGAGACCGCGGACCGCCCGGGGTTCGACTGCGACATTAACATCGTGGTCGACCAGAACATGCCCGTGCGGAATGCCTACCAGACCTATACTGAGAGCGGCCGCCCGATCGTCGCCTTCACGCTTCCGATGATCCAGGATGCGCGGAACCCCGATGAGCTTGCCTTCGTGATGGGCCACGAGATGGGGCACCACATCGGCCAGCACATGCACAAGAAACAGCAGCAGGCCATGGCCGGTGCGCTGGTGGTTGGCGCCCTGGCGGCCTACAGCAACGTCGGTGTCGACCAGCGCGTATTGCAGGACACGATGGCGGTGGGGGCCGGCGTAGGAAACATGGCCTATTCGCAGACCTACGAGCTCGAGAGCGACGTGATCGGCACCGCAATTACCAAGGCTGCAGGTTATGACCCAGTCAAAGGCGCGCGGTTCTTTGCGCGTCCCGAGGAAAAGACCAATCAGGACGGGAACCTGAGCTTCTGGGGAACCCACCCGCCGGATCAGAAACGCCTCGCGACTGTGCTCGCAACCGTTGACGGTATCAACGCCCATGGTGGGCTGACCAAGAAGACCAGCTCGCAATAATAGACTGGGAGGGGTTGTTTTCTCCTCCCAGACTGCTATTTCCGTATAGCTTTATTACCGGTGCCCCCTGTCCTGGCCTTCGTCGCCTTGTTACGGCCCGGTCTTCTTATTCCTATTTCTAGGAGATTGGTACAAGAAGGCGCAGGAAGGCGCTCGCAAAAAGTAAGAGATAGCCGAACATCAGGCATTTTTCGTCAATAGACCGCCAATCAGACGCCTCACGATCCCTCTTCTTTTCCAAGATGACTTTGACTTGGCCTTTGAAGGCAGCGGGTTCTTCAGGTAAAATCTCCCGGATCCTCTGAAGCTTCTTCTTCATAACATTTAGTGACCAGGTCGGGATTGCTAGAACTGCAATCCCGACAAGAGAGGCTAGGTTCAACCACCAATGGGCAACGTCTGAAGTCATTAGATCGTCATCGCCACGACAGTGTCGCCATCTTCCTTTTGAGATTCAATGAAGGCGGCTTCATTAAATTTGTGCGCGGAAAACCCAACCAGCATGTGGCCTTCGCAAGCCTCCACATACCGCGTTACGGTGCTCCAATTTGGAAGTGCACCCGTTGGCGATTCCAATTTCGAAATGACCGGTTGGCTCAGGTTGGATCTTTTCTCAACATCCTTCTGAGTGAGACCCTTGTCTTTGCGGAGAGCTCGAAGCGCGAGAGCAAGGCGTCGTTTTTCATCGTTCTCTTTGACAGAGGCGGCCACATCTGAGCGGAGGGTGAGGATTTCATCTTTAAAGCTCTTATTTGGCATCGTTCGGCTCCCAAGTTGGGTCTAGGAGTTTCAAGTGTTTCGTTACTCTCAGGCGTCCGCGCGTTTTCGGACAAGGCCGTGAAGAGTGCATGGCCAAGGTTCTTCCTGAGAAGTGTCAAGGGATACGATAAGCGAGAGGCTTGAGCACTTCGGGACCTTCAAGGCGTATACCTCATACCGATCGTCAAGTAGCCCACACTTCTCATCCAAGTCAGGGTCCTGGGTCTCGAGTTCCTCTATGAGAAAGTACGCGCCCTCCACACATGGCGATGACGCGTCCCGAAAATCGTTAAGAACTTGGTCGTGGAAATCGAGAACGGGTTCTACCGCTCGCATCACTTCGGACCTTTGGTTGCTGATACTCGTGGCTCCAATATAACTTTAAGATGATATTTGTCATTGCCGACAGGCCGCTAAAGCGAGGTCTGCGGCCACGACGACCACAGACCTTTAGTAAGCGAAAAGTCTCACATTTGGAGGCACGGAGAAGCATCATGACCGGTCTTCGGAGCAAGCGGCCCGTCTTCCTTTGGTGTCAGCTCAAGTGGCTCTGGCGACAAAATCAGGATCTCCTCGAGTCCATCCTGATCGACGCCTGCAATGTCGTAGGCATCGAGGTTTACCTCATCGTTGGTCCCGAAATAGAGATGATAGGTGCCCGGCTCGACCTGCCGGTGGATGATGTCCTGATGCTCCTCCAAGAAGGCGTCCACGGCTGCTTCAGCGACCTCTCGTTCGCATCCGCGGTCCTCGAACAGCATGTTCACGAAGGTTTCGCGATCGATCACGCTCACGGCCCATGTGTCGGAATTTGGGCGGTCAGTGAGATCCATCCTGTGATCATCAACTTCAGAGAACTGCACGAAGTTCAGGCCGCCGTTGTCCATGGGAAGAATGTTGGGCCCGAACTCGTGAAAAACGTGCACGATCCCTTCCTCTTCGGCCAGCTCCTTTGCGTGCTTGGCACGGGGCAGGTCAGCGGACACATGTGATGTTCGGTTCGGCCGCACACGGTCCACGAATTCCTTGAGCGCGAAGACATCGGTGATCAGCAAGTGTCCGGAGGGGAATTCGACCTCTGCGTGGACCGCCGCCATTCCAACTTCAGGCGGGATCGCCTCCATGGGCGCCCGGCTTCGGAATTCGTGTGCTGTGGGGGCCCAGCCATCGAAGGTCACTCGGTACCTTTGTGCATCCACGTCACATCGGCAGTCAGATGGATCGAAGAAGTCGAACTGTCCACGCTCGAGTGCACTCACGAGGGCCTCATAGGCTTCTTCCTCGCTTGCAGCGGGTCCGTTCAGTTGAACATGCCTCCGCAGGCCTTCGATAGGCCCATTGGAAATGCCGCCGATCACTTCTGCCAAGTGTTTGATGTCCTGTGCAGGCAATGTGTAGGTGACGTCCTTGACTGGAAGTGTCGACATCCAGCCTTTGCGGTAGCTGTTGGTGGCCAAGCGGTTCCAAAGGTCGATGAAACGAACGCGATGCCCCTCGCTGTCTGGGCACGGGGCCATACCGGCTCCTTTCCTTAGGTCTCTCAGGTAGGCCTTAAGGGCGGAATTGATCGGCCCGGCGAGGGTGGCGTTCCAGTCCCAATTCCCATCGCGCTCTTTCATCAGGAAATGACGCAGGAACGGGCGCGTGTTTGCGATCGTCAGACGTTCTCTGAAAATGCTCATTTAGCTGGGTCCTTTCAGGGCGCAGGGGAGTTGTTGGCGGCTTCCAGGATGTCCTGCATCGCGTCGCGCAGTTCGGTGAACTCAGTGTTGTCCCAGTCGTCATCTCGTTGGTCTTCTTCTGGGATTGCGTCGCAGACCTCATGCGTGGCGTCGGTCATGTCATCGAAGATGCTTTCGGGAGACTTGGCATAGACGCGAAGATTAGGGGAATCCACGACGCCTTGCAGCCCCTCACCCATGAGAGCAAAGAAGGCCCGGGCGGCCTCACCTGCGTCACCGAATTCCTGCACCTCGCTCAGGTCGCGCTCTGTGGTAGAGCCCTCTTTCGGGCGTGCCACCGCCACCTTCCACCGGGTGTCATGCAGATCCATGGCAGCCATCTCCCCATCTGGCCCAAAGGGCATCAGGAATGCGTAGCTCTTCTCATCGCGTGGTTGGGTCATCGTTTTCTCCTGTGGGATTCTCTGAAAATGTTCATGCGGACTGCGTCACATTCCTGCGGCAGGTCTCACGACATGCCCAGCGCGGGCGCCTGTGCGGCCTTGAGAGTGAACTCGAGCTCTTCGGGACTGGCGACCATATGCAGGTCCATGCCCTCCAGACGGCCATCCTCGATCGCGTACTCACCCAGAAGTTCGAAGGGGTCCTCTCCTCTGTAGAAGTGGTACTCGCCTGGCTCGACCGAGAAGATCACAGCCCGGGGGTTATCACTCAGGAAGTCTTCAATGAGCTGTTGAGCGTCGGCGTCGGTGAGTGTGGGGTCCTCCGTTTTCAGAACCTCACGGAGAGACTGACGATCAATGACCATAAGCACCTGGTGCGCCTGCTCGATGTAGGGGGCGTCTGAACTCTCAATATTCCCAATGGCGAAGCCACCGCCCTCCAGGGGGACGATTGCGCTTCTATGGGTCACAGCGGATGTCGCCACCATGCCATCGATACCGTGAACGGTGTGCGTCTCGATGTGGTCCAGCAGGAAGTCGATGTCGATGTAGTCAGCGATGATGAGGTCCCCACTGGGGAAGGTGGCGCTGTCTTGGATGATTTCGTTGGGCTCTCCGAATTCAGACCATTGGGAAGCCTCTTCAGAGTGATCGAGCGGCTTTGGGGGCTCGGACTTCCAGCCTTTGAAGTCAAAGCGGCAGTAGGGAGCCTGTTCGGGTTCGTCAGGCTTCTTGTCGTCGATCGTAAAGATACCTGACCTGAGGTGAGCAGCGAGCATCATTCTGGCCGAGCATTCGCTCATGTCTCGGCAGACACCGTGTAGAGGACCGAAGATCGGCCCGCTCGGCATGCGCAGGACCTCCATGATTTCGTTGAGCCGGTTCTCCATTTCAACGGGACTCTTGCTGCCGGCGCCCTCATCCACGAACTCGTTCCATGACTGAATGAAGGGGTTCCATTCCCCAATGTCGTCGGGAGTGGACGAGAGTTGGCCTGTGAGCGACGCTTGAGTCAGGAAGTCGCGGAGAACCGGTTCGATGCATTGCTCCAGAGTGTCCAGCCAGTCATCGCCCGGCTCACCGTCCTCATCCATCATGTATTGGCGGAGAAAGGGCCCAACGTCGTGGTCGGCGAGAACATCTTGGAAGGGGTAATCGATGGTCATGAGAAATCCTGAAATCTATTCGTGTGAATGTACGCGACCCGAAGCAAGCCGCGAGATCCACTAGCGGCAGGTAAATGCTGTTGCTTGTATATATGATAAAGGATAGGATTTCAGCAAGGATGAATAAGGATTAGTCATGCCTCGCGGATCAATTTCGCAAAGCCCGGGTAAGGGCAAGAAGATCGCTGTTTTCCCCTACGACGTGCAGCAGGAGGCAGATGGTCGGATCGTGACCAAGAAGGTCGAGATCGTGGTCTACATGCAGTCCAAGTATGGGGACAGCGACACGGCGCCCAGGCCGGTTGTGGCCACCATGTTCCAGCTCGAGTGCGAAGGCGAGAAAGAGTATGGCTCTGACCTCGACCTGTGCTTGAAAGCAATGCTGGCCAAGCTCGACGCGAGGTTCGCGATCAAGTGGGAGCGCTGGTTCCTCGTCAAAGTCGATCCTGCCCGACTTTATGGTCGAGGCGTTGGAGCAGGGTGCACGCTCTCTTGGCAGGATGTCTGGCGCGGCGTGACGCTGGATGGCAGCGTTCTGATGCGGGAGATCGAAGTGCGCCGAGAATTTAGCAGTCCGTGGCGGATCAGTGCCTGGCCGGAGGTCTATCGCGACAACAACGGCAAAACCGTCGCCTGCGTGCAGGCAACCGATGCCAACGAAGCCGCTCTGGAGGCCTTCGCCGAGAAATTGCGCGACCTCACCAAGACCCTTTCGAAGTTTGTGGCCCCGGAGAACATCGAGACCACGCTTCGCGAGATCTCAGAGGGTGGTCTCAAGCTACTCGGGTCGAAGTAACCTGACGATCCTCGGGCGCTGGGCTTCACCATATGCTCGGCGCCCAAGAACTACTCCACTCGGCGAAGCAGGTGTGCTCGGTCGTTGAGCCCCTGGAACCGAACATTGAAGTCTTCGGAGTTCTCCAATCGCTCGGGAACTAGGGTGTGCCCAATCTGGTCGAAGAATGTGTGCGAGGCGGTCGAGCCCGGCTCTCCGATGAAGACCACCTTCTGGCCCGGCTGCATGAACTGCAGGGCATCGCCGAACCAGTCTCCAGCCAAGCTCGGCCACGAACAAAAAATCAGAGACTTCCCCTGGTCCTGCTTTACCGCGGTTTCTGCATCGAGTTCGAGCACGTGATGGGCCGACGGTGCGATGTCGGTTGCTACAATGTCCCCGCCTGCTGCCATCACAAGCTTGCTGACGAGGCCCTTGCCAGCCCCAAGTTCGAGCACAGGGCCGTGGGCCAGGAGGTAGTCGATGAGGGCTGGCCGCGGGAAGCAGAACCCCCAATGGGGGATCAAAGCGTCACGCAGTCCGAACTCGCTGATGAAGTAGTAGATGTGCTCCCGGCCTTCCGGCTGGTTCTCTCGCAAGGCAACCACTGGATCACATGGCGCTGTCCCGGTTTCTTGCCATTCCTGATAGCACCTGTGGATCGGGTGCTGGGCCACGTCCATGGTAGCTAGCTCGTTGGCAATTTCAGTGAGAGTGTCGATGGCCGGTTCTCCTGCAAAAATCAGGAGAACTCATAGAGCATTTGTCCAGAGCTGGAAATCAGTTCCCGCGGAGATGCGCGTGGGAACTGATCGACATGGTGAGCGACTTCAGAGTGAGGAGAGGCTTAAGCGCTGGACTTCCGCCTGCCGGTGCGCTCCTGAATTTCCTCAAGCGAGAGAACTTCGTAGGCCTCGGATTTCCAGTGCCGTCTCTTTTGGCTTGCCAGCCCGAGTGTGCCGACCAGCAAGCGCTCGGTTGGGGTTTTCAGCAGCTCGCCGACGATCGTGATGCTCACCGGAACGATAAGAAGGGGGAGAACGACCACACAGAGGAGCTTCTGCACGAAACCCCAGGCGTATTGCTTGCGAATGTGGTGACGGATCTCCGGACAGGCTTTGTAGGCGCGCCAGTTGCTGCGGTGGACGGTCACCTTAAACATTGGCGATCTCCAGTTCACGCAGGCAGATGAATTCGGTGCCCTCGATGATTTGGCGCCGACTTTTGTGCCAGTGACCGAAGACCCAGGCATCGGGTCGGTGGATATCGAGCATGATGTCGAGAGCGCGCCGGGTACGGCTCGCGCTGACGCCAGAGGGGTGCAAAGAGAAGAGCTGTCGGGCGACCTTCTCGGGAGCATCGTGGGTGACCATGATGCTGGGCTTGGTCTCCTCGTAGATGTCGATCATTTCCCCAAGCTCTCCGGTTGAGAGCTCCTCGTCAGCCCACCAATCCGCGCCCTCGATGAGGGCAGCCCGGTCAATTGAATAGGCGCCTCCCATGAACATGTAGGCACCCTCGACCGTACCATCGGGGATCCAGCGGCTCGTCGCTTTGCAGGCTGCCGGATTGTCGTGGTTGCCTCGGATGAAGCGGTGGTTGCCGTCCTCCATTCTCTCCAGGATTCGAGCTTCGGCGGCGTGGTTCGACATCTTGTAGCCGACCATGAAGTCCCCAAGCTGAACTGTATCGGTCTGACCGTCGATCAGGTCTCTGTATCGCGTCCACTTCCCGTGAACGTCTCCAATGAAGAGCATGGCGCTCGCCTTTATTCTTTAGAGTACCCTAGCAAGTATAGGTTCCGGTCGCAACTGGTCAGATGGTCAGGTGAGCGTGCTTGTCGACGCAGATGAATTCTGTTCCGGAGATCGTCTGGCACGCCGGGATGTGGATATTCTCGGTTGCCGATCAGAAGCATTTCAGAGTCCAGCCGGCGCGGGTGCTGCAGGAACCTCTGCGTCGACGTTGTCGCCCGGCTCCAGTTCCTTGGTGTCGAAGTTGTTCACGAGGGTCATCAGCTCGTCGTCTGACATCGCGAGGCGTTTTTTCAGGATGTCTCTGATCTGCTCTGCGGTGACATCGGAGGCGTCTTCCTCGTTGGAGGCGATCTCCATGTTCATGTCGAAGCCGTGGTTATATCGGTGTGCCATCTCAGATCCTTTGTGCTGTAGAGGGGGATATGGCAGAGCGGTGGCAAGCGAGGTAAATCGTCAAAATCCAACGTCGTGAGCATCCGGGGCGAACCGTTTAAAGTCCCCAGACTCCTGAACCCCCAGGTCAATGCCCAGCGCGCCCTGCAGTGCAACCTCCATAGCAATCAAGCTATATGGGGCTTGGCCACTACCTGTGGTTCGGACCACTCGGCGGAGCGTGTTCCTCGCCAAGTGCCACAATGCGGGCCATGACCCTTTTCAGGAATTCCCCGGTTCTGGGGGCTTCCTCATCTAGGCGGGCTAGGAAGGTGCCTATACCGGCCTCTGGCATGACTACGGTTCGGCCGTCACGCAGAGCTTCCACCACAGGTTCGACAGCCTTCAGGATAGCCGCCTTGTTGGTTTCGTAATCGTCGTCGGAGAGGAATGACCCCGGCTCCATGCTGGGCAGCTTCTTGGTTGGAATGCCCACGGCGTTTGGCTCCCCACGCATCTGCTTGGCCTGGCCGCCGTAGCCCCGTTTGATGAGGTTGTCGCCGAACAGGTAGAGCTGATCCGGGTTGTCCTGGAGGTGCTTTCTGGTGATCCATTTCTGATAGATGACGGGCATCGAAGACTCTGAAAATTGTTGGTTACTGATATACGAGGACGTCGTCGCCCGGGTTAACGCGCTCTGAACATATCGCTCTCAGCTCCCAAGAGGCTGATGAAGAGGATGTAGGCATGATCGGTGCAATAATTGGGGACATTTGTGGCTCGCGATACGAGTGGGACCCACTCAAGGACCCGGAGGCGATCAGGCTCGATCATGGAGATAACACCTTCACGGACGACACCGTCTGCACGCTGGCGGTTTTCGATCACCTCCATGGGGGCAAGCCAATTGTCGAGGCTCTGCGCGAGCTCGGCACGGACTACTTCACGCGCGGCTACGGTCTGAATTTCCTCGGGTGGTTGTGTGACCCAGACGCTGGGCCCTACGGGAGTTGGGGCAACGGCTCTGCCATGCGGGTGTCGCCGGCCGCCTATTTCGCGTCCTCGATCAAGGAGGCGGCGGAGATCGCCCAGCGCACCGCGGAGGTGACCCACAATCACTGGCAGGGAATTCGAGGGGCCCAGGCGACGGCCGTGGCCATCCGCATGGCTCTCGAGGGCTGGCAGAAGCAAGATATCAAAGACATACGGCTACGATCTCGATCGCCGCATCGAGGACATGAGGCAGGACTACGAATTCAGAGTCTCCTGCCAGGAGTCCGTTCCTGAATCCATCATCGCCTTCCTGGACAGCTACAGCTATGAGGATGCAATCCGTCTGGCGATTTCGATGGGCGGCGACGCTGACACGATGGCATGCATCGCAGGCGGGATCGCCGGCGCGTACTATGGCATAATCCCCGACGAGCTCTATGCACTGATGGAGGATCGCCTGACGGTGGATCTGCTCGAACGCGTGCGAGACTTCGAAGCCTGGCTCCCTCAGCAGAAGTTCGAGATGTCCGATCCATGGGCGCTGCCAGACTTCAACCTGCCCAATGAGCCGGTAACGCTCGAGGATGGCGTGGGGCCGGCCTACGAGCGCGAGATGGCCAAGATTGAGGCCTTCTACGAGGGGCAGAAGCCGAAGTCGGGATTCAGTGGCCTTACTTCTACATTGAGCTGCTTCCTGAGACGGTTCGGCACGGGTAACTGAGGGAATATGGCTCCATATTGACAAATTATGCCATCGGTACGACCATGTAACTCATGGCGACCATGAACATCTCTCTTCCCGACGACATGCGCTCCGCAGTAGATGCCCAGACTGAGGCGCGCGGGTTCAGCACGTCGAGCGAATATATCCGCGACCTTATCCGCCGCGACCTGGATCGCCAGGCACTCCGTGTCCTGCTTGACGAAGGACGCAAGAGCTCTCAAGCTGAACCCATTACGGCGAAAACCTTCGAAAACCTCCGAGCACGGGCCCATCGGGCGGCGAGCAAGGAAACTTGACCGACCGTGTGAAGACCCTAATTCCTAGACAGGCTGCCAACCAAGATGCCGCGGATGCCGTCGACTACCTCGTGCGCGAGGCAGGTCTCGAGGTGGCTTTGAGATTCATCGAGGCATTCGAAGATGCCTGCCTTCATATCTCAACACACCCGGAGTCGGGTTCACCAAGGTTCGGGTGGGAGCTAGACCGACCAGGTTTGCGAGTATGGCCGGTTCAAGGCTTCGGATACCTGGCGTTCTACTATGTAGAAGAGGACTTTGTAGACCTCTGGAGAGTTCTACACACTTCTCGGGATATCCCATCCTCTCTACTAGGCTACCTCACAGACTGACCCGGTTGGGCAACGAAGCAATACAACGTGGGGTAGTGATCTCTTTGCGATCATAGTTCTCTACTTTTTGTGTACGTCACCTTCGGGGTCCGCTCTCATCGTGAGGCCAACGTCGACGCCGCCACCGATCCTGAAAACCGGCTCGAGCCCGAGGTCGTAGCACCGGTCGGAAAGCTCGCGCATGGACATGTTCTCGAGTTCGTCGGTGGTGACGCCAAGCGCCTCTGCGGCGCCGCGGTGATGGAACAGGTTGCTTGGGGCGCCCGGGGCGGGGTCTTGTCGATGGGGCATGATTGGGGTCCTTTGAGTCTCAAAGAGGGTTTGTTTGAGGGGAGGGAGCTTGAGTTCGGGCAATATTCTATCTTTCAAAATTGGTGCGGCAGCGTTGCCGAGTTGATCGGGACCACCTGAGGCAGTCGTGTAAGCGGATTGTCTTGCAGCGGTCTCTTGGTCCGCGGGGCAAGGCAGCAGGCCGACGGTTTCCAGCCTGTTGCCATCTCAATCGAGCAGTGGGTCTTAGTCGACGGGCTGCGCGTTCGCTGGGAACTTCACCGTCAGGGGACCGGTACGATAGTTGCGCCGGAGGGCCGATGCGGGCCTGCGTTTCGCGTACTGGTCGATGTACAGGGCGATCCACGAGAATGCGCCAACAAAGACAACGGACAGGTTCCTGAGGACGCTGAGGTCTGCTGGCCAAGAGAAGAGCAGTTCCCCGGCGACCAGAACCAAGGTGATCACGCCAAAAACGGCGGCGATAAAGAGCGCCTCGCCTTTGCTTCTCTGGACGGCCTTGCGCGCGCTATACGTGTGATCGCGTTCCCCGTGGTTCACGTACGCCAGGGGACCTCGGATGATCTCATCCTCGAGGAACAGCACCTCCTGGAGGTCATCGCCATTGCGCACGATGAGGCAAGAGCCCGAGGTCACGTCCATGGTCTCGCCGGGAGCCAGCGTATTATAGAACTCCGGTTCTGGAACTGGCTCACCGGGCAGAACCACGGTCTGCCGGAGGCTGGTCACCGCACGCGGCCCGATCTTGGAGGGGGTCATTACTTTGGTCATGGAAATCTTCCTTTTGTGAATTTCAGGGGGCTGGCGCGGTCGGGAATTCGACTTCGGGCCAGCTCCGGATGTCGTCGACAGTGATCTCGGGCTGCAGGATGTCCTGAAGACGCTCGGCAAGGGCCTCGATCTCGGCCTTCCCCTCATCGGTCTTGGCTTTGGACTGGGCCTGCCAAATACCTTCCATCAGCTCACCGCCGGACATCTTCTGGCGATCTCGGTCACCTACCCATTCCGTGTACCATTTGTCGCCAAGTACATGCCCGGCAGTCTCACGGCAGCGGTCGACGTGTGAAGGAATAAAGCTGACGACGCGTTCAGGATCGAAGACGGGAGCATAGCCGTCGGTGAGCTTGATCTCGAAGCCATGGTTTCCGAGGAAGGACCGGTGACGGCGGCGATCGAAGATCCCATCCCACACACGATCACGCTCAGACCACTCTTGTTCGGGAACATCCTCATTGCGATCGGTATTGTTCCAGTAGCTGAAGTCCTCAACCTGCTCTTGGGAGAAGAACTTCTCCCTGAAGTCAGAGCCTTCGGCATGCAGGATGCCGTAGACCGCCCCCTCGAACGGGAACAGATGCAAGCGCACGTCGACGTCTACCAGCGGTGCCCGAGTGCCCTTGTGCATGCTCTCACGCACTTCATCACTGATGTCGAACCAGATCTTCGAAAGAGGGCTGCTGTGGCTGCGCTCCTCAATCATCTTTTGAGCGCCGTCCGGTCGTTCATGGGCAAGGGCAGCCGGCATGTCGATCAGGCGAACAATGCGCTGGGCTGCGTGTTTCTCGATCTTTACCTGGCAGGCATCGATGAAGATGGCCCTCCAAGTTTCGGCGAGTTCGTAGATTTCGGCAAAGTCACTCGTGGTGAGCTTGAAGCCGTTGTAGATTTTGGTGCTCAAGATGCGTCCTCCCCCTGGTCCTCTTCTCGGAGAGCTGCGCGCTTCTTATCGAATTCATGGACAAACTCAGCCGCAAGCTTTCCCATTGTGCCGGGGAATGCCATGAGCATGAAGATGAAGAACCCAAACATGTACAAGCCTATCTCCTTTTCTTGGAGGTAGCACTGAAAGCGCCTGCTGTGCAAGAATAGAAGTTCGCCTATTCATATAAACTGCGGCCCTTTCTTGGGCAGGATTAGTTCCAGTGAGCGCGTGCCTCGGCTTCCTCTTGCTTGCGATACTGCTCGCGTTGTTTGTCGGAGGGGAAACCGCGGTAGGAACTGGTCCTCCGGATCGGTGAGCGAGGATTATTGGGGAGCTCGAAGGGACCAACCTCGTAGTCAGAGCACGAACCAATCTCGTGCAGGAACCAGCGCCATCGCATCTTTAGGGTGATATCGACATCAGCCCAGCGGTGCTGAACCGCGCACAAGCGGCCAGTTTGCAGGGCCGCGCGAACAAGCTCGGATAGAAGCAGCCAGAGGACCCCACCGACAACGATGGAGCCGACCAAGGCCAAGGGATAGAGAAGCCAGGCCATCAGGTGATCCCCGTGAGCTTGAGAAACTCCTCGTCAGATACTTCCTCTTCGATCGGGTAGATATTCGAGATCTTTGCGATCCCGTCCATGACCTTTCCGAGGAGTTCGGTGCCAGCGGACCCGTGCTCGTCGTAGTTACAGGTTGCGACAACCAGACCATTCACGACCAGGGCACTGCCGTGGTCGCGGTCATAGGCGCAAACGTGTTTGATGCTCTTCACTTCCATTTTCAGAGTTCCTCGTTGTTGAAGATGATGCCGGCAGGGCTGGGGGGCAGGATTCTAACCAATTCCCAGCCATCGATTTCCAGAGAGTGGTCACCGAGATAGTCTTCGAGACGTTGCCGGGTGATCGGCCGCTTGAAGGGGAACTTCGGGTCTTCGCCCGCCACCATGTGCTCGAGCACGGTTTCGACCGAGATGTCCCATTCGGAGCCGTCGGCCGCAGTCCCCTTCATGCGGGCTTCATCGCCTTCGTAGAGGGGGACATCCTTAGGCTCCTCACCGCGAACTGGGAGAGACCGCACGATCGGAGTGAACTCTCTGAATTGTGCGGCGATGTCGCCACGCGGTTGGCGCAGGGACGCATCGCAATAGCTCGAGGGAGCGACCATGTCTTCGACGGCGTCAACATACATCGAGAAGGCGCCCTCCGGAGAGGCCCAGAGCTGCTCAGGAATACCGAACTCTTCCAGAAGGTCGCTGTATGCGTCGACGAAGCAGGTGTCGACCGAGAGGGTGAATTGGGGCTTGGAACCATACTCATCAGGCGTGGTGGCCCCTTCCTTGGCGCGCTCGAGAAGGTCTCGGATTTCGTCGAGCTTCTCCGGGCTGCGCACGAAGTCGGCTCCGCGTCCGGTCGTTTTGAATCCAAGAAGAAGCAGAGGGATGTCACATCCGATGCATGCCTCCAGCAGACCGCGGCTCACCGAATAAGGTGTTGCGCCGACGACCGTCTGAGCCATCAGTTTCAGAGAATATGAGTTTAGGCCTACATCCTTCAGCTCTTCCTGAGCCCGCAGGATCTTGGTGAGGTCGTCCTCCTTGTGGACGGAGATGCCGACACCAGTCATCAGCCTCTTGCTGGAGCGCTCCTTGAGGGCGGCGATAACCTCCGGCTTCTTGATCCAGTCGATGCCATAGGCGGTGAAATTGAAGTTGATCCCGTGTTTCGTGGCCAGCGCAATGATGTCCGCGAACCTTGGGTGATGCGCGGGCTCGCCGCCGCCGATCGCAAGTTCGAACACACCCATGCCGGCAAGTTCACGGAATACCTTTTCGATCCGTCGAATGGGAGCGTGCTTGCCCTTCTTGGTGCTGCCCATGTAGCAAAATTCGCAGCCAAACCCGCAGAAGTCCGTCACCTTCACGTCGACCAGCTCAGGTGTGGAGCTCTTCTCGTAGGGTTGGCGCGACCAGCGCAGCTTGTTGCCAGTTCTCTGGTCATAGAGGATCACAGCCTCACCATCCTGGCGCGCCCGGAAGACAGACGTCAGAGTAAATACGCCTGAGTCCTTGGCCACGGCGGCAAAGCAGGGGTTGTTGTCGTAGTAGCCATAGATGACGAAGTTTGGATCGAGGATGATGCCCAGAACAAGGTGAAGATCGATGTCCTGAAGCCCCATACCCGAGATCGTTGAAGACGACAGAAGCCTGATGTCCGAGGCCTCATCCAGATAGTGCTGGAGGTCGTGTTCAAGGCCGCAATCGCGCATCATTGCCTCGACCTTGCGAGCCTCGGTTGCCGTCACTGCCTGAAGGCGCCAGCGGTCCGCTCCAGCCAACCATCGCATCTTTTGCTCGGGGCTGCGCAGTACATAGTTTTGCTGAGGGTCGCCCCAGGTGTCGAGGTACTGGGCGTCGTGCATCGTTGCGAATTCTTCGCTAGAATGCATGATCAGGGAGTGGGTGGACGACGAGTTGGTCACCGGTCCCTTGCGCAGGCTGCGAAACATAAGGCTATCCTTGGTTTTTCCGGATAATCCTTCGTCTTAGGTGTGGTGTCAATATAAGAATAGAGTTTCGCGGTTACCGGGGTCCAATTGACGGCGCATCGTCCTCAGCGGCGGGAGCCGGCAGCTTTGCCAGGTGTCGAAGGGCTTCTCGAAGGGAGGGCATGACACCCGGTCGCGTCCCGTTCACGGGAGCGTTGTTGTGTACTGTTTCCACGGCGAGTTCGAGGAGGGCGTCGTCGCTTGAGAGTAGGACCGCGGCCGCTTCCTCAACGCTGATTTTCAGAGTCTCCGGAAGATCTTCGGTAAGACCCGCGCTCATGGTCACACGGTTCCAGACGTCCACCGGGACCTTATCCCATTCCTTCTCCGAGAGATTGTCTTCGAACCAATTCTGGAGGCTCACACTTGCCTCTCGAAGCTCCCCAAAGCGACGATCAGCGTTGACCGTCTTCTCGTCGAGCGAAGTCAGAAGGTCTCGGAGGGCTGCGGAATGCTCCAGCTGCGCCTCTTTCTCCAGAAGCGCAGCGATGGCTTTAATTTCAGGATCTCTGAACATGGGTCAAGCAGACGCACACAAAGCAATCTGCGGGCAGTGCGTCTGATCGAAGGCCTCTGAGGCGGCCCTCCGAACGCGATCTTGGGTGGCATCGTCGTGATCGAGGGATACCGTCGCCCTAAGGGTTCTTGCATGAGCGCGCAGATGGTCCTCGTTCTTCGCACGAGCGTAGTGCTCGAGAGCGTTGGCAAAAGCGGCGTTGTGGACCTCGTTCTCATCGAGGATGCGGTCCAGGTCTTCCGTATAGTCTTCCGCCATCACCGCGAGGTAGTCATCGCCGCTGATCCCTTTGGTATGGGCGATCGCATGACGCAGAGTTTCCCACTCTTTCAAGCCGCGCTCGTAGATCTGAATATCCTCGGCGCCCCACACATCTGCATATGGCTCGGTGAGTTCGGATTCATGAACGTAGGATACCCCGGCATCTTTTGCGTGGCTCTGAGCCTCGCAGTGTGAGAAGCGACCGGCGCCTGCGACTGAGCCTGTGTAGCCGGCCGCGCCCGGGTTGTAGTAGAGACCACGTTTCTTGAGGAGATAGCCGAATTCGGGCGGGTGAATACTCATGAGAATGCCTTTGTAGTACAAGGCTCAAATATATCGATGGGATCGATAGTGCAAGGATAAGGGGCCTGCGAGGAGAGCCCCTCAAAGAAAAAGCCCGCAGCGAGGGGGCTGCGGGCTTCCTGATTTTTTGTTCGTATCGGATTATTTCTTATTTCCGAAAATGGACAGCATAAACATGAAGAGGTTCAGGAGGTCCAAGTAGAGGTTCATCGCCGCCATAGTGCTCGCCTTCAGCAGGTCTCCACGGCTGGCATGGCGGGTGTACAGCGATTTCGTTTGTTGGGTGTCGTAGGCAGTCAGGCCGGCAAACAGGAGCACACCCACGATGGAGATGGCAAAGTTGACTGCAGGGCTGGCCAGGAAGATGTTGATGACCATCGCGGCAATCAAGCCGATCAGCCCCATCAGGAAGAAGGTCCCCAGACCACTGAGGTCACGCTTGGTGGTATATCCCCAAAGCGAAATCCCGAGGAACATGATCATGGTGGTCAGGAAGACGCTGGCGATCGATCCGCCGGTGTAGACGGCGAAGATGCCCGCAGTCGAGATGCCCATCAGACCACAGAAGGCCTGGAATAGAACGCCCATCGCGGTGGGCGACAGCTTCTCGAACCCGAACGACATCAGGAAGATCATGCCAAACGGCACCAACGCAATGACGATACCGAGCACGGTGATGCCACCTTCCGGACCAGTGTCCTGAAAGAGCGCCAGAAGCCCCGGGTTGAGGCCGACGACCATGGCCACGACGGCAGTCACGAACATGCCGACGCCCATCTGGAGATAGACAAGGGACATGAAGTTCTTGAGCCCGCGGTCAAAGGAGCGATCCTGCTCATTGGTATGGGTGGCGGACAGGGTGTGTTGGGACATTGGTCTCTCTCTGTTCATGTTATAAGGATAAACATTGATCGGGCATCGTTCAAGACTGCAATCGCGAATTCACCACGTATTGGATAGCTTTCTCCCCCTCGTCGATGGTTTGGATGCCCACGTCCTTGTACAGGCCCATGATTTCCTTGGTGCGCTGGGCCCCCTTGTCTTCGGACATGTTGAAGATGCTGATGCCAGGATGGCATTCGGCCGCGACCCAGGTGCGGAAATCTTTTTGGTCCAGGCCATCACCGCGTGGGATCGCCAGACTTTGACCGGGCATGTGCAAGGACGTGGACAGAAGGCCAGGAAGGGAACGTTTTCCGACGAGGGACAGTGCAGGGGTTGCCCTTCCCAGTTTTTCAAGCCTCTTGAGGTGATCAGCAGGCCGCTTGTAGAGCCGACGGACCCAATTGGAGGCCTCCAGTTTGAGCCCGGAGCAGTATGCCATCTCGACCACGTTGATCGAAGCCACGATGATCCCGGCGGAGTAGTCCCGTTTCTCTTTTCGATAGGAGGCCAGACCGAGAGGCATCGCCAGGCAAAATTCCTGCACGAATTCCTGCTTCTCATCGATATTCTTCCGGAGGGCAGCATGCAGCATCGTCGACAAGAACTCTTCACTGGGCTTCAGCAGTTGTCCGATGAAAGCCGTGATGCGGTCGCCATGCTCCTGGGTGAAGATCTCTTGTAGGCCTTCCAGAGCCTCCTTCGTCCGCAGGCCATTATAGGCCAGCCGCCGTCCAGCCTGGACCTTTCGATCGTGCTGAGCCTGAGCAGGTGTAGCGATGGTCACCGCCTTTTCAGGGAATAGCTCGCCAGCAACCTTCACTGTCTCAGATTTCAGAGTCGAGAGCTTTCCAGTCTGAGTGACTGCGTACCGCTTCTCGCGCACGTAGGGCTGCGGAATTCCGGGAATGGCCGGGACGGTCCCGTCGGGAACATCCTCGGTCACCATGACGTCGCCATTACCGAGCACATCAATTTTCAGAAGGTTTTCTCCGTCGGGCAGATCAAGTCCGCCGCCAAGCGCGATGATGATCCGGCGGATGGCATTGATGTGGGCGGGCTTCTCGGGCAGGGCCCATTTCTTCGAGGTCCGCCACAGCCGCATGGCTTTCTCCACCAGCTCGCGCGGTTGACCGGTCGTTTGCTCGAGATCGTCCAAGGCCGCGGCAAGCCGATCGCGCTCCGCGAGCAGCACTTTGCGGGCTTCGGTGAACATCAAGAAGTAGCTGCGATAGAAGCGGCGGTTCATCCGGCTTGCGATGTAGTGATCGAGCTCTTCAAGCGAGACATCGTCAAGGCAAAGCGTGGAAGAGAACCCCCAGTGGTCGACGTACTCGTGCACCTCGCCGTCTTCCTGGCGTGCGAACTCGCGGACCTTTGTGAGCTTCACGGTGAAGGTCTTCTCGGTTTCGGGCGCATCATACTCAGCCGCTTGACGCATTCCCTTGCAGTGCACGGCCAGGCCAACCCCCTTTCGGAAGGTGACGCAGACATCGGCTCGCGACTTCGGTCGAGCAACGCGGCGCGGGTCCACTCGGTAGCCATTGAGGCCCGTATACATCCCCGGTGCGTTGTCTTGGCTAAGCAGTTCGTCATCCCATTGAACAGCGATCCGCGAGCCGACAGTCAGCCCCTGGTTCTTTTGCTCGATGAACTCATTCACGGACGGCCAGCCGTCGGAGAGGACGTTTTCCTCATCATGGATGAAGCGGAAGTGCCCGGCGTGAACATCTTCCGCGAGCCAGTTCTGGCCTTTGGGCATGAAGTCACCAAAGAGCCCCTCACGCTCATGCAGCCCCCAGAACATGATCAGGAAGCGCTTGTAGAAGAGGGCGCGATCATCGTGTTTGGCCCGAGCATCCGTGTAATTCAGATCGCCCGGCGTGATCTGGCGGGAAGACGAGAAACCGCCGGTGAAGATCTTCTCGATCTCCTGACGGGACGGGAAGAGGCGCTCGGCCTTCGAGGTTGTCTCGTCGGCCTGGATCATGACCACACGCTCTCCGTCACGGATCAGCACCTGGATGCGCTCATTCGCATTTTGCTCCGCGAGCAGCGCCATAACTTCCTGGATCGTGAACTTCGCACTCGTGTTGGGAAGGTCGGTGTGCCGACGAATACGTGTGATGGCGACGGAGCGCTGGTACGGCAGCATCCGGTCGACAAGAGCTGGGTTCGCTTGCAGGATTGAGCCAAGGTCCTGCATGTCCCGATAGTCGAAGCCGCCATCCTGCACGGACTGGATCATGATTTCCTCGTCGAGGAATAGCATGCGCTGAAGGAAGGTCAGGGGCTCACTTTTGTCAGCGGAAGCGCCGGAAACCAATTCGGTGACGGAGATGTCCTCTCCGAGGAACAGCCGCATGGAGTGCACTTGCTTGAGAAGGTCCTGAGACTTCTTCGTGACGTCGGAGATCTGGGCGAGTGTCTGGTTGGCCTTCTCCATCTGGAAGCGCCCCGCCGTTTCCATGAGGCTCCTCATCTCTTTGGTCTGCACCTCAATCCACGTGGTGCGCGCATTCATCTCCGCAATCTGTCCCTCGAGCCTGGCTTGAGCCGCGGCAATATCCTGCGAGGGCAGGAGTGCGGCCGGAACGTTAGCGCCCAGCGCCGCCGGCTCTTGAGGGTTTTCAGACTGTGCTTTCTCTGATTTTTCCTTCTGCTCAGAAATCAGAGTTCGGAGCTGCTCGGCCGGCGGCTCAGAGTTCAGGCGGCCAGTGACGACGCCGATCTCTTCCATGACCTGCTGAAGCTCCTGCGCACGCACCGCTGCCCCATCGGGTTCCGGAGTGAACTTGGACAGGAAGTCATCGACAAGAAACCGGGTGGAACCGTTTCCCCACAGGGGGTGGTAGCTCACCACGACAGTGTGCAACTCACCGTCGACGACACGGGCCTCGTTAACCATCAGAACAAGGCCGTGGTCCGGGATGGAGAATCGCTTGAACTCCTCAGCTTCACCGACGAAGCGCCACCACGATCCGGGATCGACGGTCAGCATGTTGCTGTCGGGGTCGCGCTGGGCGGAGGTCGTCGGCTTTGCCGGAAGCATCGCGGGTATCCTTTGAGGTTCGCCTCCATTTTATCCTTGTGATATCACATGTCAACATTCTATTCTTGTAGCCTGCGGGGCGCGTTGAGATTGGGTAAACTGGCCTGTGATACCTCTGCATGGATTATATGAAGGAAAGTTGGTGCCAATGACCGAGCCTATGACCGAAGCAAGCGAAGCCACGACTATCACTGTGAAGGGGGCAGTCGGTGTGGTTACACTCCCCAAGTCGGCCTTGGAGTTGATGGATTGGCGCGATGTGAAGGCGCGCATTGTCTCAGAAGGAGAGACGATGACGGCGCCACCCAACAGTGCAGTGCTCGTGAAGGGTGACCTCCTATATGACTTCGGAGACGACGGAGGGGTCATCGAGGGGCCCGTTGCAGCTGCCGTCCTCACGGAACACAGTGGTCACGACTTTCATAAGCGCCTTGCGAACCCAATTGTAGACGGATGGTCTGTCCAGATTCGAGACTTGTGGACGAAGTATCACATTGTTTTGTGCTGCGCCGCGGTTGCAGGTATCGCTGTCTACTCTGCATCCGGTTCATGGATGCAGGCCGCTATCGCGTTAGCCTGTGGGGCTGCGGTGTCCCGCGCAATGGTCTCCGTTCAACTGCCGGAGAGCGCGTTTCCGCCTGAGCCTAGCGAACGGCGACCGGTCTCGGGAGATGAGCACGTGGACGTCCGAGTATTTCGGGAGGGCAGGCGACTGCCGGCCAACGAAAGCTATGGTGCCGACCTGCTCTTTGCGACTGCGGCACTAACGCCGAAATCGACCGAAGAGAGGAAGGCTAAATGATGAACTTCGTGTATGAGGACATGGTTGCAGACATCGAGGGGGCCGCTGGAGTCGCAGAACTCAATGAGCGTGAACTGAGGCTGATCGACTACAAGGTAGCCGTCTGCGAGGCTCTTCCGGAGCGTGCAACGATGAAGGTGCCTCCCTATGGGGTCGCGCTGGTCCGCGGCAACATGCTCTACGATTTCGGTCCGAAGGGCGGATCAATCACTGGGCCGGCCGGGGTCGCGCTTGTGGCTGCCTATGGAGGTGCACAATTCCATGCACTGATGCAGAGCCGCATCTTGGTTAAGATCCTGCGCGGTGAGAGAGAGGTGCGCTCGCGGCAAGCCCTGGGGCTTTCTTTGGCTTTCTTAACTGGCTCGATCAGCATGTTACTAACGAAATCTCCAGAATACGGGGGTGGCGCCGCGGCGGTGGTGGCTGTAGCGGTGGTTCTCCTTGCTGGTGTGATGAGTGAACGTGTCAGGCAAGGCTACGAGCCCAGCGCCCGAGAGAAAGTTGACGGTTTGCAGATGCTACATGTTGTGGCCAAGCGCCCGAAATCTGGAGACACCGGGGAAACCAGAACCGCCGCGGTGCCCGCTGGGAACTCTCCGGGGGAGCGACGCCTGCTCTCGATGGCTCTCTCCCAGAGAACTGACGCTAGCTTAGTCCAGAATGCCGAAGCCAAAAGAGGTGCGGAACCTGAAAATTCAGAATCTGACAGCGACGGAATTGGCAGAGAGATCGGTCATGGCTGATGAAACTGTGCTGAAGGCCAGGATCGATCGCGCGTATGGCTATGCGCGATTGAACGCGCTCGAAGCAGCCGCTTTACAGGCCAGCATCCCCAAGGAACGGGTTCGCCATCTCAAGGAGGGAGAGGTCTATGAGGTGCTGCCTTACAGCTCTGTTCTCGTCCAAGGATGCCATCTCTACGACTTTGCCTACGATAGTGGTAAGGTGGTCGGTCCGGCGGTCATTGGCATTGTGCGCAACACAGGGTTCGGCGGCTTGCATCACCGCCTGACGTTAGAAATCAGAAAGATCGAGCAGCGGCATAGAAAGTCGCAAATTAAGCGCTGGGCGTTGACCGCCGGACCAGTGCTCGTTCTCAGTGGGCTTCTTCTCATCCTTGGGGGTGAGGGCGGCTGGCAGGGCGTAATGGTGATCGTGGCCTTGCAGGTTCTCCTCTACGTGCTGTCGAAGAAAGCAAGCCGCATGGACATGCCACCATACCGACCAAGCGAAAGGTTGGACGACTGGACGGCCCGAGTTCGGGCAGTAGATGTCCCGGTTCAACGGCGTCGCAAACCTGGGTCAGAAGTGTACGACAAGGCAGTCCCGCTGGTCCCGCATAGAGATGGTGATGCGTTACCGACCTATTGGCTTTGCCTCGCGATGGAATCTCCTGAGTATTCTTCTGATGTTGGCCCGGCCTTTACATTCGAGAGCGGTATCGGTGGGGATTGGGATGTGGAGCAGCACTTTCCAGGAGGCGGAGCCTCGGCTGGCGATCTATCGGGGGACCACCATTCAGCGACTTTCGACAGTGCGACAAGCAGCGAGTTCTAAGCCGCTCGAGGATGTTTCCACGGCTGAAACCTCCTTCGGCTACCTGAGAAGGGACAACTGAAAGGATGCACCCTATGGGGATCACAAATTGTGGGCCGAAGAAATTCAGAGTCGAGGGCGGCATAGCCCTTGCCCGTCTTTGCAGCCTCGAAGTCAAAGAGATTGACTGGCGCCGCGTGAGAACCAAGGTCCTGGGAGACGGTGAGAAGATGGAAGTACCCTCGAATTCCATCGTTCTCGTGCGAGGCGACCTTCTCTACGACTTTGGCACCAAGGGTGGGGCGATCGAAGGTCCCGTGGCCGTTGGCATCATCCCCGCAGGCAATGGCGCCATCTACCACGCCCTGTTGGTCGCGCGCGTTGCAGCGAACCTGGAGAGAGACCACAAGGAAGCACGAACCAAGAGGTCTATTGGACTGACCCTGTCCGCAGCCGCAGGGCTTGCGGCCTATGTCAGCACGCAGTCTGTTCCCTTTGGTGGAGCCGTGGCCGTCGGGGTAGCTGTGTTCACGCTGCTTCAGACAAGACGGGGCGTGCAGGCCTCAAAGGAGGACTATATCCCAAGCGAGAGGCAAGAGGTCATGGGCACACAGGAATGGGCTGTCGACATGAGCCGCCCCGTTCGGTCCCGCGCCCGTGCGTCGAATGCGGGAACCACTAGCGGATCAGCCAACGACATGCTCATGGCAACCGCACTTTTCTCAGATGGGCCGACGCACGCATCTGAGACGACGGGTTCTTCTCTGAAAAACCCCTTCAGGCATTCCGGCGGAGATGCCGGTGGGGGAGGCTTCGACAGTTCGGGGGGGCTCTCCGGCGGGGGAGACTTCAGCGGTGGGGGAGATGTTGGAGGGGGCTTTTAGTATCCTTTCCTTGTTCGCTAGGGTTTAAGAACAGTTGACGCCACCTGGTGGCTCTAATAAGAATAGAGGAAACCCGAGAGAGATGGCGATGACCTCTGAGAAACAGCCCCTGGGCGTGATCTACAACACGGATGGCAGCATCCGCACCAATCCGATGGCAATCGAGAAGGTCATCGCCGGTCTCGACAAGCCTGACAGCACCATCGAGATGGAAATCGCTGTCGATCTGATCAAGGCACTGGCGGCCGAACGCGACAAGGTGCGCCGCCTCGAGGCAGAAGCGGCTACTCACGTCGAAGAGTTGGCGGTTCTTCGAACTCCCTTCACCGGCGAGCCACCCTACGTAGGCTGGAAAGGTATCGGTCTCGCTATCCGGGAACTCATAGAGCGTGAGAGCACATACAAGAAGTTGCTTCTGGATTGTGTGCCTCTCAATGGTGATGGCACCGCCGTGCTGATCCCGGGGGTCGGCGAGGTTGCTCTTTCGGATATCACCGCTCTCGGCCACCTCCTTCGCGCGCATGAGATTGCAGTAATGCGAACCATGGCGGACTTCATCGAAGGCTTCGAGGCTGAGGTGAATGGTGGCAGCAAAGGGCCTGTTGGAGATCTCAGCGAAGAGGTGGATGCCTTCCGGCTGCATCTTGCGGAGAAGATGTCGCAGGAGATCGACAAGATCGAGAACACCTCCGGGATGCCCTCTGAAATCGCCAAGGCCTGACCTGACAAGAAATCATGCCTTCCTGACAGGACGGCACGCACCATTCATGGCCGGAGCGGACGCGCAGCCGGCCGCTATCGAACAACGGGGAATAGACGACCATGCAGAGCAATCTCACAGCTGAAGAAAAACTGGATCTCCTGACGGGATCACGAAACACCGCAAGCTTCCTTCGCCGCGGTGTCGGTGGGCGCGAAACCGAACTCATTGCCGCTGATACCATCGATATTCTGCGACACACTGGCGCCAAGGCAAAGAAGCTCGAATGGACACCGATCGTTGGTGATGAGCGCTCTCTGATTTGCCAGGTTCCCGAGCTCAGCTCCTCGTACATCATCCGCTTCGAGGAAGAGGAAGACCTCTATTGCCCAAGCTGGGACCTCCATGTTCCTCTTTCAAAGACGCCGGAGCCCCTGATGGAGGCCGCTCAGGATCACTTCGAAAAGATCGTTGGCGCGCTGGTGCAGCTCGTTCCGATGGAGATCAACGCAGAGCTTCTGTCCGCTGCAGACAAGCTGCAGGAGATCACCGTCCGCATCCAGGCAGACCGGGACTGGCGCACCAACGACAACAGCCTGCTGTCGGACATGTGCGATGCCTCGGAAAGCTATGAGACCCTTCGGACAATGGTTGAGGCAGCGCCTCAAGAGCCAGTGGCAGCCCCCGAAGAGCCTGAGGAAGAGAGCTTCAAGGACGAGCTTGCGCGGCTCACCGATGTCGTCCTGGGCGACGGAGATCAGTCGGCACTGAGCAAGCTGGTTTCGCGCAAGCTCCCGAGCGGATGGCGATGCTGCGTGTGCAATCTCGAGTTCCTGCGCGTCTATGATGGCGACAACCAGCGCGTCATGCCGGCCGAGCTGGTTCAGGATCAGGACTGGGTAGACCTCATTGAGCTTGCAGCCGATCTGAACAAGTTCTTCGGCCTCAATGCGGAGACGATCCGCTCGATGGAAGACAGGGTGTCGAGTGCAGTGACAGTCGAACCCTGCAGGAAAAAGGTGACGGATGCGCATCTCGAGGAAGCGGCCGGTGTCATCATGGCTCACCCGCGGGGGCTGGACTATCTCGCTCAGGCGATCGCGTTCCGCGTCCCCTATGAAAGCAGTTACACCACCGCCCGCCGGGCGTTGAATGCGATGGCTGGGAAAGGTTCGGAGCTGAAGTCGCCCCATGAAGAGCTTTCCGAACAGGTGACGCAATTTGTCTCTCTGGCCAAAAACATGACGGTCGATACTCTCGAAGGTGAACTCCCTCCAGGCTGGGAGGTGGTCATGTCCAAGACCGGTGGCATTGTCGTGCTCGATGAGGATGACGTTCCGCAGGATCGAACCACGCTAGATCGGAAGCTGAAGCGTGCGCTCGAGATGGTCGATCTCCTGCGCGACAGCCTTGGCTTCGAAGACCTCGAGGTGAAGTCCCGTCGGCAGCAGTCGCAACCTGTCACAGGGATGACGCCGTGAGCCGGATCGAATACCCGTCTGTCATCTCCCGTCGGGAAATCTGCTGGGCTTGTAGGGGGACTGGGCATCGCTTTGCCGGTGTTGACCCCATCAGGTTCCAGCGGTGTCCCATCTGCTATGGAGTGGGTGGGCGCGGTATCGCGCGCCAGGATCCGCTTCCGGCAGATTTCCCGCAGATTTCAGAGTCTGTCGTGGCCGGAGAAGCGGCCTTCGGTCCCGAGACGATCTCGCCCGATGTCATTTCTGACAACCAGATGGACAACGAGGCCAACGACTTCGCCGCGGCCTTGTTGATGCCGGAGCCGGCCTTCCGCCTCAAATTGTCCCAGTTGAGCGGGGACATCGTTGCCTTGGCTGAGACCTTCGGTGTCCCGGAGGCGGCGGTGCACCGGAGGATCGCGATGCTCAAGAAAACAGACCGGAGCCTGAACCAATGACAAAACATGCACCCCAAGAAAACCTCTCGAAATGCTCCAGTACGGAATCCCCTGATTGGGTCGACTTCTGTGGAAGCGCCCTTGAATTCATCGGGGAACCCTCAAGCACATCAGGTGACATCGCGAGGGAGACCAGGGAGATCAGGATGGGTTTGCATGCCTCTCCGAGGTTGGCGGAGTTGGCTGCGAGTGATGTCGGCGAAAGCAGAGACGCCAAATCTCCGGATGAGGAGGTTGCCTATCCATCTACTGCCGCCAGTATTCTATGCGCATTTATGGTTCGTGCCCTTGGGGGCCGGGAAGGTGTGCACAGGGCAATGAGCCCCGGCGCCCTGAGTTGGGTAACGGGATGCCCCGGGATCTTGCAGGAGTATGCCGTCCAAGCACTGAGGGAGGGTATCTATGACCTGCTTGGCTGCAAGGTGTACTCCCTCGCCGATGCGCTCGATCACCTCACCAAGAAACATAAAACTCCAGAGGACGGCAACTTTCTTGTCGCACCGGTTCTTGAACGGGTGAAGGAGCAGATCAATTCACGCGCTTATGTGATGGAGGAACTCGCGGCCAATGTTCGAAAGACATGGGCGAAGAGCCGTGACTGGCCTCTCATCGTCATTGTCCCAGATAGCTCTTTTCTGGTGGAATCCTTCGGCGCTGACGCGGAGGCCGCCT
Source organism: Salipiger sp. PrR003 (assembly GCF_010500785.1). Lineage (NCBI taxonomy): Bacteria > Pseudomonadati > Pseudomonadota > Alphaproteobacteria > Rhodobacterales > Roseobacteraceae > Salipiger > Salipiger sp. PrR003. The sequence goes on along the minus strand of NZ_JAAGOV010000040.1, from coordinate 39,855 downwards.
ATGACTTGGGAGACCTTGATCGCCACATCTTCGCAGTCCTGGCCGCTCACTTCTACGAGGTCGAGTATCCAGAGGCTCTCGCGAGCGTGTCCTCATTGCCAGATCAGGATATTGCGCGCGTCACGATTGCGGACGTGCTCAGCATCTTCCGGGAGAGGGATATGGATCGCTGCGTCGATGCCTTGAAAAAGGCTGTGAAGAAGCGATCGCCGAAGCACTCGATCACCCTCGAGGACATTCAGGGTCAGGGGAAGGCGGAGGTCGAACTTCGTCGCTTGGCAGCGGATTTTCAGGCCTACATCGATGGCGATCTTGCTTGGAGTGACATGGTGCGGTCGATCTTGCTCCATGGTGAGCCGGGCACCGGGAAAACATGGATGGCGCGGGCCCTTGCCGGGTCAGTGCCGCAAGCCACCCTGATCGAGGCGGGGTACTCGGCGTGGCAGAAACATGGTCATCTTGGAGACACGCTGAGTGCCATGAACGAGACCTTCGCCAAGGCGAAGTCGTCAGCTCCCTCCATCATCTTCATCGACGAGATGGACAGCTTTACCTCACGAGAGAGCGAAGAGCGCCACAAGTCCTATTGGACGGCCGTCATCAACGCCTTCCTGCAACACCTGAATGGTGACGACCTGGAGGGCGTCCTGATCGTGGGCGCGTGCAACAACATTCAGAGCATCGATCCCGCGATTTTGCGCGAAGGTCGTCTTGATCACAAGGTGGAGGTCATGCTGCCAGGGTCGGCCGCTTGCCGACAAATCCTAAAAAACTGCCTTCCAACCGATTTCGACGTGGAGCCGCTGGTGACCTATGCGCTGGGGGAGACGCCCGCGCGGATCAATGGTGCAGTCCGAAAGGCAAGGTCGGAAGCTCGCCATTCAGGGCGCGACCTGAATTGGGAAGACGTGCGCAAAGAGCTGTCGCCGCACCGCTCAAGACGTCAGGATATCCTACGACGGGTTTCGGCCCATGAGGTCGGTCATGCCATTGTCGCCAAGGCCCTCGGGCGCGGAGATGCGGAACGTCTAGTGACTCGGCAGAGCGGGGGTGGTGCTGCCTATATCGAGGGGCCGCCTCTGGAGGGGCTGGTCGAGGACTATGAAGACGAAATGGCCGTCCTTCTAGCGGGTCGGGAAGCAGAAAAACTGGTTACCGGAACTCGCACGGGTGGCGCGGGGGGCTCCGCAAAATCAGACCTCGCGCGGGCAACCAAGATCGCTGTGAGTATCGAGGCCAGGCTGGGACTCGGGGGGAGCAGTATGATCTGGACGAATGGCCCGGATCACGAGTGGCTGAACTCTGAAAAGAACAGAGGTCTGGTGGCCAAGCGTCTCAACTCGGCCGAAAAGCTCGCTCAGATGGTGCTTGAAGACAATGAAGAGCTTCTTCTGGATATGACAGACCGCCTGGAGGCCGAGCGGGTCATGGAGGGCAAAGAGCTCTCGGAGTGGCTCGAAAAGGTTCCTGATTTTGCACAAGCCGCCTAATTTTCAGAGAGTAGGATTTCCAATGGCAATTTACATTGACGACGGGGACCAAGTGCGCCCGAAAGCCAGCTTGAGCGCTGCGCTGATTGAGATGCGGGAGCTGATCGCAAAAGCCGAGGCCGAATGCGATCCAGAGTGGCCTACATGGGTAGAGGACTTGGCGATCTACGAGGCTCCGTTGGATTGCGAGGACCCTGTCGAGGACGGCAAACTCCTCTATCTGGCCAAAGAGGCCAATCATCGCCCAGCCGATGAAGGTTCCCGGTGCGACTACTTCTGTGACTACGTCCCGGGAGTGCCGTCGCCATGAAGATGCTGTTCGAATTCGAGCGCTGGGCGCGGGTTGTCAAAACGCTGGGTTTCGGCGGTCTCCTGATGCCTTTCACTTTGGGCGTCTACCTAGGCAGACCGGACGAGTTCATCGGCCATGTCGCCTTGTTCGCGCTGGGCGGTTGGTGTGCCGTTTTCGCAATGCTTTTCGTGTGGGTTCCCGCACGCGCGCAGGCACCTGCTCAGCCGAAGGTGGAACCTGAAGAATTGCCGACTGCGGTGCCGCTGCTGGAGGATAAAAGGAAAGAAACCTTCGCCGATCGCTTCCGGCGGTTGGATGATCGAGTGGCGACCATTCACTAAAGAATTATCCTGTTGAATGCTATTCTTTTTCATGTCATCATTCAGGCAAGCAAAAGGATAGCTTCATGCCTCTCGACATCAAGGATCGCGTCGACTCGTTTGACGTTCAAGTTTTCCGCTTTCATGCCGCGTGGGACGATGAGCCCTCGATCGCGCCTCACGGCAAGTCCTCACCTGGGTTGACCACGGGCACGGTACTTGGCGCCCTGGATGAGGGCCACGCGATCATCCGGCAACTGCAAGCGGAACTGTCTGACGCGCGTGCGGAGGCTGAGAGGTGGTCTGAGCTTCTGGGGCCGGCAGATGATTTGATCGAGGGCCTGGGAGAGATGCTTGTCGAGGCCGGGCACATGCACCTGGGAAATATCACGGGTGCTGCTGAAGAAGGCACCGAAAAGGACTACCGCGCGGCTTGCTCGAACCTGCTGGCTGGCGTCATCAAGGCGGTGGACGAGACCACGCTTCTTCGGGAAGGCAAGTCTGCTCCGCTCGCCGTTGCAATGCGTATCGTCGCAGATGCGGCCTCTGAGATTGCCGCCGAAGATTGGGACGAGGAAATCGACGACGATGGTGACGTCGTGCCCTGGTCGCAGCTCTCTGTGCGCAACCGCACGCGGATGATGAAGAACGTTCTGGGTCCGATGTTCGATGACATGGAGGCCATCTTTCCTTCGGCCCAATCGCCCGAAACCGCTCCGGTTCAGGTTTTCTCTCCGGAGGATGTGGTGAAGCTCGGAAAACGCCAGATGGACGGGAAGTATCACCCCTACACATGCGCCAACCGCGGCGATGGAAAGCACGGCAGTGCCTACGGTGATCTCGGTGCCCTCATCCCGACTGTGAACGGCTGGATCTGCCCCTTCTGCGACTACAAGCAGGGCTGGGCGCATGAAGTCGTCAAAACTGAAGCTGCCGCCACTCAGGAGGTGGTGCAGACTGTCGTGGACAACGGAGACGGGACCAGTGACGTGACGCTGAGTCTCCCTCAGGTCGCGAGTGCGAAGCCGACTGAGCCCATGCTGCATGATATCGAAGCAGCGGCCGAGATCGTGGCACTTCACAACAGGGCGTCCACCTCGTTTCTGCAGCTGAGGCTGAAGTGCTCGCGCGAGTACGCTGGCAAGATCATGGAGGCGCTCGTAGAACGGGGCATTGTGAGCGAGCCGAACAATGTAGGTAAACGTGACGTGCTCGACTTCTCGTTCGTCTACAAGGCCAAGGGCTTTCCCAAGGCCATCAGCGAAATCGAGACCAAGGTCGTCAGGGCGGACAGAGCCACCTGATCTGGCAGAAGCATCCATCCTCAAGCGGGGGATGGATGCGCACTCTGAAAGCTGATCGCCCCATTCTCAATTCAAGGACCACCAAATGAGCTTCAAACTTCACTATCCCATGCTGCTGCCGATCGAAGGCATGATGGACGAGGGCGGTGTTGGCTTCACTGCTGAGAAGGCCTCCGCCGCCCTGCGTGCCATGGCCGATCGCCTGGAAGCGGATCCGAGCCTGCTGCACCAGACCTTCGGGCGCCAGCCGGTTGCCAGTGAGCGTGAAGACCGCTGGATTCTTCGGTCAACCACGAAGCCGAATGTGGTGCGCAAGGCGGACCGGAGCTGGGTTGAGGTCGACCCCGAGGATATCGATCTGGCAGATACTCTGAATTCCGAAGAGATCGCCAACCTGAAGTTCGCCTTTTACGAGGCCGACGAGCACAGTGTCTGGGTGCGCCCAGAGGATATTGGTGGCTTGCCGGTTCTAGCATCCCTGGTCGGAGAGCAAGGCGAGTTTCTGGGGCAGTTTGACCTGCGTAGTTGGCTTGCGTGGGAAGAGGAAGAGAACATCGAACTCTCTTTCGCTGCGGGATGGGATTTCACGGAGGCCGTGGAGGAATCCGAGTGTGATGAGGCTGATCCGCTCTACGATGATGCGAACCTCGTGAGCCTGATCCGCCAAGACCTTTCCTTTACCGCTCGTGTCGAGGAGAATGAGATCGCTCATATCGTCGCGTACCTGGATGAGCTGCGTCCGGGCTTCATTGACCGCATTGGCGCCCGCCCGGCGGATGGGGGCCGCCCGAAATGAGCACGAGCGATCTCTATATCGTCAACGGAAAATCTCTGACCCATCTGGCCGAGTTCGATAATGGTTGGGGGTCGGGGCCGGCCTGCTGGGACCATCTCTCTGAAAAGTATCTCGGGGACCGTGATCCCCTGGGTGGGAAGCGTTCCGAGAAGCTCTGGGACCTCTTCGACGAAGGGCGCCTGCAGGGCCATGAGATGCTCGCACTTATGATGACCCGGGAGCTTTCCTACATTCCTCTGAAAAACCTCAAGGACGCGGCAGAGGCTTGCGATCAATTTGGTCAGGAATGCCAGAAGGAAGGCGAGGTCAACCATTGGCCTGCGATCGCCGAGCAGCTGCGCAAGGCTGCCACGATGAAGCACAATCGGCATGCCCGCGGGGTCTGCCTTGTCTGCACCTCTTCGGGAACCGACTGGGAAGACGATACCGAGGCCTTCCAGAAGGCTTGGCCGATTTTCAAAGAGGACGACGATTCATGAACAAGTACAAGCTTTTCAGAACACTGCATGACGCAGGGGGTATTCACGCGCTGACGATGGCTGGCATCTTCCTCGTGAACATCGGCGCATGGCCGCTTTCCCTGATTATGGCCCTGTTGATTCTCTGGGTCGGTGTGGCCTGGTACCATGAGGTCGTGCTTGCCGATGATCCTAAGGCTGATGTCGGCGTGGATGCGGTGTATCGATATGTGGAGGCGGCTCTCTTCACGGGTATCTTTGTGTTCGCTCTTCTTCAGGGGCTTCCCCTGCTTGCTGGCATGATGGTTCTCGCAATCGTGGGCGCTACTGGCCTCGGCTGGCTAGGTGACGGAATGGGGCATGTGAGGACTGTTCTTAAAAATAAAGAATAGAATGTTGACCTTTGCTGGTGGGGGCCGTATTCAAGCAAGGAAAGATGGGCTTCGTGCCTTGATCTTGCAAGGATTCAGAAAGGAATAGTCATGTCCACCCTCGCCAAAGTCGCCGTCGGCATCGTTGCCCTGGCGGCTGTGATCGGCCTCACTGTCGGGCTCGACCTCTTCGGTCTCTGGTATCGCGGCGCGACAGCCCCGATCCGGGGAAAATCTGACGCTGAAGTCGAGATCGAGAGCGCTCCCTCGCGCATTCAACGCTACGAAGAGTTCTTCGCCCTTTGCCAGAGTGTGCAAACGAAGGAAGACCAGATCCTCGCGCTCGAGGCAAATACCTCGATGAACGATCAGCAGAAGGCAACCGCCATCACCGCGCAGCACGCTGCCAGGGCTCAGTTGGTGAACGAGTACAATGCCAAATCCGCCCAGGCCTACACATCTGCGCGCTTCAAGGATGCCGGGCTGCCGCCGAGCATTGACCGCACTCCCTTCACCGGCACGAACCTCACAAACTGCAAAGGCTGAATTTCATGAAAAAGTTTCTCTCCGCTCTTACCCTCCTCGCCATCTTCGGCAGTACCGCCTGGGCCATGTCGTCCCCGCCGATCCCCTCCGCGGCCAAGCAGGCCGAGCAGGCCAACGTTGCGGCACAGTTGGACGTGAAGGCACGCGCCACCGCCGCCGTACCGGTTCCCCACACAACCAACTTCCAAGCGCGCAAGAACTTGGCCGAATTCATGCGCCGCACCGACGAGCCGGGAAAGGTCTGGTATGTCTACGAGCGCTCGCGCGGCACGGGTGAAATCCTCGGCTTCTACACCTCTTCGAGCTACCCCCAGAGCGTCTGTACCTTCATGACGCCGCCCGAGGAGATCAAGAAGGTCAGTGCCGACCTCGGCGAGTGGACTGGTGAGTACGCGGTCCCGACCAAGGCCATGGCGCTGGACGGCGTCTACTACAGCGGCGGCGACTGCCCGGACTTTTTCTTTGACTACGTGACAGGTGCGATGGTGGTGCTCGATGCGGATGCGATCGCCAACGCGACCGATCGACTGCTCGACATGGATGTGCCGAACTTCACCTTCAAAAAGGGTCAGGAGAACCAGTAAGTTAGTTGAGGCCATGTCAAGCAGTTTGCGATCTGTGGCCTCTACTATTCCAAGCTGGAAGAAAGATGGTGAGCGACATGCGTCTTGAAGTTCGAAAAGCGCTGTTGGATTGCACGCAGATCCTGCTCGTCGGCTCCTTCGCGTTGCTTGCAGTGCACCGCATTGGCGAAGGGACCGGAGAGGGCTACGGAAACGCGGTATTCTACCTCTTTGTCGTCGGCATCTTGGTTGTCGGATGGATGAGAACCACCAAACGAGACGGTGACTCCTTTTACGCGGGAGACAGGGCGAGGGGCTTCGCGATCATGCGCTTCGTCTGCACCCTTTGGTGGGCTCTATACGTCCAGGTCAGGTTTGAGGCACCTTTGGCCGCTTCTGCAGCCCTCCTGAGCGCTCTTCTGAACCTTCCTGTGGTCATCGATCGAAAGAAGCATGGGTAGCCACTACTTAGCTCGCGACGGCAACGAAAAAGGAGTCTGAACGAATGGCAATCACCAAACGCGCACGGCGTATCCAGGCAGAGAAGATGCAGCAGGAGATGCAGCGCACCTGCGATGAGTGGAATTCTGAGCATCCAGTGGGTACACCCGTCATGGTCAAGCTCGACGGCCAGGATACGCCAGTGGAAACGGTTACCCGCAGCAAAGCGCAGATCCTGTCCGGGCACTCGGTCGTTATCTGGCTCGAAGGGGTCAGCGGATGCTATCTTCTCACGCACGTACGGGCCGCGCCGACGCCGGAAGCAAAGGAAGATGCCGCGGATGATCTAGTTCGGACGCTCGCGCCCTACAGACCTTAGAAGGACATGTGCTGCAGCGTTCTTCCGGAAGGATAAAATGTTGACACTCCTTGGCTGATCTGGTTATTATTTAAAAAGAATAGATGAGGTCACCCATGAACGAGTTTCGCCGGATCGCCGTGTGCATGTACGAAGTCAGCATGTTCCTCGGCCTCGCCGCAGGTCTCATGCAGCACGTAAGCTCGGGCGACTATGCGGCGCTGGCGAAATTTGGTGGTATCGGAGCGGCGTTCGCCGTTGCGGTTTGGCTGCTCAGAACTCGGGCTGGGGATAGGTACGTCGAGATCATGGCGCAGAATGTCTGGGCGCCAACAGTCATCCTGACAGTCGTCAGTGGCTGGGCGTTCGCTGAGAATGATCCGGTCGTGGGCTTCTTCGCCATGTCGGCTGCTTTCTGCCTTTTCTGCTGCGCAACCCTCGGCAATGCCGGCGAGACCTCCAACTGATCTTGAAAGGACGATACGACGAATGACGAAAGTGGAAGCCTCCCAACTGGACAAGAAACGTCGGAGCGCACTCAACTGGGGAGACGTCAGCTTCACAACGTTCATGGTGGTCAGCGTCTTGCGTGACGTTTTCATGGACACGTTCGACCTCTTGAATATCCACTATGCGGGATGGGCGACGTTCATCGTCCTTATGGTTGCCGGTCGCTGGAGGGAGGGCGAAGACTATTTCAGGGGTGATCACAACGTCAGGGCGCTGCTGGGCATCGCGGTGATCGTCGGCGCCGGCTACCTGTTTGCGCTCGGGTTCTTCTCAGAATTCTGCTTTCTTCTCGTGGGTGGCGTCAGTTATCTCGAATATAGCCGGCATGCCTGTCTTGAAGAGCAGGTCGCAGCCTAATGGACTTTCGGTATCGGGTTGCCATCTTCGAAATCATTGAGGCCCTGTTCGTTGGATCTATGTCGCTAATCATCCTTAGCGACCTCTTGGAGTGGAGCCGGGATGGCCTCCTGAGTGCATGCGTGATGTCGCTAGTCTGCTATTGGGTCGTGAAGGGGAACCGCACATCGCGGCGGCGGATCGGGAGCCATTTCTACTATCCGCCATGGTTCTTCTCGGCGATCAAAGGCTTCCTATATGCCTATTCAGCGTTTGTCATGAAGACGATGTACGGCGCCCCAGTTCTCTCAAGCATGCTGTTCACTGCCGGTTTCCTGCACGTGCCGCTTGTGGTCTTCAGAGACCGATAGAAACCAGAAGGATCTCAATGACACTTCCTTTCGACAAAGACATCCTTCCGGAAACGGTTGGACTCATGCTCTGCAAAGTGGTCGGTGACGATGACCTAAGACTGGCGGAGCCTGTCATGTTTGATGGAGGGCGCCCTGCGGTCCTCAAGACACTCAATCGAGCGCATCTCGCGGGCCACGTCGGAGGCTCCATCGACAAGTCCGCAAGCTATTGGGCGGATCAGCTGAATTCCGATTGGGATACGATCGGTGAGATCAGGCTAGATCGCGATAGCTGGAACAGCCTGAAAAATCACTGGATGCGGTGCAAGATGCAGCCATCCAGGTGATCATGGAGCAATCTGTCAGTATTTGAAGCTTGGCGTACTGCCGGATGCGCCGACTTCCTGTTGAATGCACCCTTCCAGGATCACGTAGCTTCCGCCGATACTGTGGGCGACCTCATCGCAATAGCTGCCGGCCCGCCCCGGAATGGACGCCCAGCGCGCCTTCAGGCCGTTGTAGACGGTTTGTTCCTGCTCGAGGCAGCCATTCTTCATGACGTAGCTGCCCCCGACCGTTTCTGCGACAAGATCGCAATATCCAATCGCATCATAGCGCGGGACCGCTTGGGCATATGCGGGTGAAAAAGCAGCGCAGAGCCATGCAGTTGTGACGAGGTAGAACAGACATTCCAAGGTGGCCCCCTCCAACAAACATGTCACAGGAAAGCCACGTTTCAGTTTTGGTGCAAGTCTACCCACTGTCGTGTGGCGTCACTTGTGCTCATAGGGACGCATAGTGCGCGTATCCTCGTGTGCTGAGGCCGGCCATTTCCCCAGAGTGATCGGTCGCCCGGGTGTCATCGCTGTCCCGTGTGGCGCCCGGGCAAATCTCCTTCCGAGGCAATTTAATCCGGAAGGGCTCAGCCTTCGCCAGGCCGCAAACATGGAGACCGTTCATCAGCTGTCCGCGGAAGGTGGTGTGGTGGTGTCCATGTACGATCATCTGGGCCCCCATGTCGTCGGCAAGCTGGTCGAGTGCCATGAATCCGTGCTTCGTCATGCTTGAAGGCGCCTCATGGGTCAGCAAGATGTCTGCACCCAGCTTGCGGATGCGTTCGGCGTCTGATGGGAAGATCGAGCTCCAATGGCGCAGCGGCAGATCCCCCCGCCAACGGGAGGTCGTCTCAGACAAGAAGTGCTCCGGGCTGTCGAAGCGGGCCGCATCCTCGTAGTTCATCTCCGGAAACCAGATCGTTCCGCGGAAGACCCCGCCCAGCGCACCAATGCGGAGGTCTGAGCCGGCGAGTGTGCGGACATCGCCGTGAAGGTGGCCTTCGGGGTAGCTGCCGAAGGTGGCATCGAAGATTTCTTCGGAGTCGGTGTCGTGGTTCCCGTGGGTCCAGATGACCTCGATGCCGTCACGCAGAAGCGGTGCAATCGCTTCCCGAATGGGCACGATGCGGTCGGGGCCATCTTTGGGGCCGGTCATGTCACCGACAATGAGCACCGTGTCGGGTCGCTCTTCATGGCAGGCGGTGATCAGAGGGTCGTAGTTGCCGTGCGGGTCTCCGTAGAACAGGATGTTGTGGTCGTCATTCTTCATATTCTTGAGCTTTCCTAGTGCTCAGTAAAATGACACCTCGGGGTAAATTTCAGATTTCTTGCATGGGTTCCGTGGGGGAAGTCATGGCTGGCGCCTTGCCACCGTTGGCACATCTCCTCGCAAGATCAGGAGAATTTAAATGACCAAAGTTCACACCGCAGAGGATATCCTTCAGGCCATTGAGGCCCGCATGCAAGGAGATTGGGATAACCCGAAGCTGGCCCAGTTCGGTCCACACATGGCCGATACGATGGCAGACATTCGGGACTTGCTTGAGCAGCCCCGGCTCACTGAGGCTGAAGCGGCAGCCGCTCGAGAGGATCGGGCGGAGGTCTATGTGGTCAATACCTCGGACAGCAACGATGAGGAGGTCATGCGTGCCTTCTCCGACCGCCATAGCATGGTGCTCTACGTGGCCAACACGTTCGCCTACGACGGAGATGCCGAACTCGACACTGGGGAGTTCTGGGATGAGATTTCAGAGAACTACGACCACGGTGAATGGAAAGCGTTCCACATCGGGGTGATGGACCCGAAAACTCTGAAAATCGAGACCTTCCAGCAGCCGACGGATATACGTCCGAGGGTGGGCATGTGACGGCCACGATTCAGAACGGCAAATAGACTTCTCCCGGTCCAAATGCCCAGAAGCGGTGCTGGGGAATGCCTGCAGCCTCTAGGCTTTGCGCAAGCAGTTCGGAGGGCTCATCCCGGGGCTCATCGGTGAGCTGGAACGTCCCCCAATGAAAGCCAAGTGCCTGGCCAGCTCCGATATCGTTGAAGATCTGCACGGATTCCTCGGGAGCAACATGCTGCGGTGCCATGAACCATCGCGGCTCGTAGGCCCCGATCGGGATGAGGGCGATGTCTGGCGCGCCGTATCGGGCACGAAGACTCTGAAAAATGGCGCCGTCCCCGTAGCCGGTGTCCCCGGCAAACCAGATGCTTTCTCGAGGGGTCTTGATCCAGAAGCCGCTCCATAGGGCCATGCGGCGATCGCCAAGGCCTCGGGCGGACCAATGGTTTGCGGGCGTGAGGACGACGCTGACACCGTTGCCGATCTCGAATTGGTCGTGCCAGTCCCCGGTCATGATCTTGGCGCCTCGCACCGCACGCCCCACGGTGACGTTTGTCCCCAGTGGCATCACCATCTGCGGGCTGTGGCGCGCCTGCAGTCGCTTCAGGGTGGCGACGTCCAGGTGGTCATAGTGGTTATGGCTGACCAGCACGACATCGATCGGAGGCAGCTTTTCGAAGTCGATCCCGGGTGCGGTGACCCGTTTGGGGCCAACGAAGCTGAAGGGGCTAGCACGATTAGACCAGACAGGGTCCGTTAGGATGTTCAGGCCGGCAACCTGGATCAAGACAGAAGCGTGGCCGATCATCGTGATCCGCGGCGCCTGGCTGCGCTCTACAGGGACGGCCGGCGTGATTGAGACATGCGTCGGCCACTTTGCCCGCTGCCCACTCCGGTGCCATTTCAGAAGGTCCTTGAAAGAGCGGTCAGTATGATGACCGGGAGATTGGAACCTCTCCCCATCGAAGTGTGCGCTGACGGGGCCAGAGTAGTAGCGATTACGAGGCATGAGGATCCTGAAATTTGGTGCCTCATTCATGTGGTTGTTTGGTGGGTCGGCGCAAGTGCCGGTTGGTATCGGTCTCGCTACTGGTGTTGAAAGAGATTTCGGGAAAGATCGCGTCAGAAGGTGGCGTTCAGCCGGAACTGGCGGCATCGATGCTATCCAGCAGACTCTCCGCATGTTGCAGCCTTGTCGTCGCATTCCGAAGCCACTCACGAATTTGCGCCGTATCGAGTTCATGCTTCACTGCGGGGCCTTCTGTCAGAGCAGCGAGGTGATCGAGTGAACGCGCGAGTTCGTCCACCAGCATCGCAGTGATGTAGGCTCCGTTGTCCAAGGAGAGGATACCAGAGAAGAACGCTGCGGGTTCAGCGTCCGATAGAGCGCGTTTACCTATGAGCCGACAGTCGAGCAGGGGCAGCAACACATCTTGATTATCTGAATTTCTAGCGAAGGTCGTCGTCAGGGCAAGATCGACGCGGGTTGCTGTCGTCAGGCTTTCTGCGATGGATCCGCTGACATTGAGAACAGGTCTACTCTGGTCAGCCATTTACTTGCTCCGCCCGGGGAATGTGGGGCTACCCTGCGCAAAAAGAGGGGACTGGAGTTCATACTTGGGCGCGAAGTTGTCAGATTTTAGTTCAGCCCCTGGTGATTGGACCTTGGCGACTCTCGCCGCGGCGGCCGGAGACGCTGGTAACGTGACGGGCCAAGCGCCATGCGGTGGCATGCTCCCGCCGAAGTTGCCAATAGTGACAGGTTCAGGCCCCGCGCGCAGAGGCGCCGGAACCGCGGCGCATTGGATGGCTTCGGCGACGGGCGTGAGGGGCCCGCTTGTCTTAGGGGCGAGCTTTTCGCCAAGCAACGTCAGGGAGACAATGATTGAGCGTCCAGCTGGCTTTCGCGCCACAAGCCCTCCGGAGCTGAGCATCCCGAGTACGCGAGAAAGATTTGCCGTCTTGATCTCTAGTTGACCGGCTAGAACACTTCTCTCCAAGGGGGTGGGGTGCGCTCGCTGCAGTGCAGTCAGGATTTCTGGCACGTGAGCTCGGGTCATCAGTCGCGTAACGTCTTGTGCAATCTCATCATCGCGAGTCGCGGCGACCTTCACCACGTCGGCGAGGCCCTCTAGGCGAATCGAGATGTCGGAGTGGATGGGCGCGTTCTCCCCATCAGACGCTGTCAAGCTAAGCCTTGCCGAGATGTCTTTGATTAGCCGATGCCAAGATCGAAGCTCATCTCCGAAGCGTCGTTCAGCAAGCATCGTATACGCCAAGCGGACCAAGGCATTGTAGATCTTGCGTGGCATGCGAGTGTCGTCGGCCGACAGGAGCTCTGCCAGAAGGGGGCGGGCCTCGGTTGCATCCATTTCGCCATTGGCGAGGGCTTCAAGTTCACTCATGTTCCGGCCTCTTTCGTCACAATGATGGTAGGCGGCGTCTCAACGATTTACAACGATTTATGGTTCCATAGCAGGTGAGGCGGGGATGTAAAAGGTAGTAAATTGGCTTTCGACGCGAGCGCCATCTATGAAGGCGGAAAGTGCCTGAGGCGGATCGAGTACGATGTAGCCATTTCCCGGCGCGTCTGGCTGCGTCTCGTCAAAAGAGATCTGCTGTACGACGACGACCGGAGTCTTCCTCAAGCTGGCCAAATGGGCGGCCTGCGCTTTGTGGGAGGCGACCGTCGATAGTCCGCCCATTGATGGCACGAGCGCCAGAGAAAAGTCGCATTGAGTTAGGAACTTGATGCGCTCTACATGGCAAAAGTCGAGACATGTGAAGAAAGCGATCAGCTCTCCGTCGCACCAAAGAAGCGGAACGTCTTGCGCTGAGGCGATGTCTTCACTTCGACCATTGTCCCGCTGCATGTATGCGAGCACCTTGTCAAAGTGAAGCTGCTCTCGGCCTCGCCCGTCCAAGACATGTCCGCGGTTCCTGAACTTGCCATCGACCTGCTCGTGCCATGTTCCGGTAACAACGACAGGTGGCCGTTCACCGATCAGAGGGTCGCCAGCAAGGGCGCGTTTTAGTCGAGTGACCTGACTGGGTGGCATTGTGAGCTCCGGCCAGATTAGCGTGTCACACTTGTGTTTGACGGCTTCAGAGTGGTGGCTGTCGATGATGTGTCCGTAATCTTGGTCTGGGCTCGAGATGTCATCAGCTATGAACCGCAGTTTGCCGTCCGTGGTAACGGTATCGGTGCACTCTAGTTGGACCTTCGGAAAAATTGCCGCTCCGACGAGGCGCCGGTCCCCGCGGTCCGCGGTTAGGTCGCAAAAGTCATCACTGATATGGAGCCGGATTTTAAGGAGCTCGATCTCTCCAGGGATGATCCGATGGTATTTCATGCCTCGTCGCCGGAAGCTACGCCCGATCTTGAAGAAGTCCTTGGGATTCCGACACGGGACAACATAAGCCCCGTCTGAACAGGTGAATTCTTCAAGATCGTCATCTGAAAGGAGTTGTGGTTGGGACCTGAGGTATTCGTCGATGTATCTTAGAGCCGCGATGATGTTTCGAAATTTCTCCTCATCAGACGAGGCGCCGCTCCATGGATCGCCCCCCTCTCGCCCCAATGCGCGACCGATACTCTGTGCCCACTGATCGAGGTCCTCCTCGCTGTAGCCTTCGAACACATTGAGGGTCAGATAGTCACCTGCGTACAAGGCCATCCCGTGGAGTTTGCTCAGCAAGGATCGCGCAACGCAGGGGTCTGAAGCCCAGGTTGCAAACGCATCGCTCTGCACGAAGTTCTCGTAGGTGTCTGCGAAGGAGGGGGGTGTCATGTCCAAGATTCAATGCAAATTTGTGTCGAACAATAGTCGTAAGAGGCAGCTTGTGAAAATCGGCTAATTGGAAAGCCATGGTATCTGGATACTGTCCAAAAGGGAAGTTTGTCGGCGTTGGCTGAGATGCTGCGCTGGGGCATCGAAGCCGACAGACGTGATAACTTCCTCGACGAAGGAAACGCTGGGCTATATCGGCGAGTTGGCAAAGGTGCGTGAGCCGGCGGCATATGGCCAAGCGTTCGCGGGCTTCACGCGGGAACACAAATGCGGAGACCAGTAGAGGTTACTGATTACACCAACCTTCGACGCCAGCGCACCTGTTAAGAATGCCTGTCATCTGCCAACCGTCGCCCCTGCCGTTCGTACAGAACGTGGCGCCGGGATTGCCCCCAACTTGGAAGCTGAAATCGGTATAGCACCAGAGTTCAGCGGGCCAGCTCCCGCTTGGCTGCCATCGATTGCCACAGGGTCTGCGCGAAGGGCTGATCTGGAATTCCCTCCCGCAAGCCGGCGCACCGTCCTGTTCGGGCATTGAAGGTGGTGACACGGCGTTCTCAATCGCTTTCCCTAGGAGTAGGGAGAGACCTTTTGCCACCTCCTCTGCAAGCTCAGTATCCGGTGCCGCCGGAGTTTTCTCTCCGGTAGTCCCAACCTGAGCAGCTACGATCCCTTCACTCCCGGAGATCGCCGCGGCTTCGGACATGGTCTGTGGACATGCTGAGAGAGCGCTAAGGCTGATGGTCTGTAGTGGATGCTTCGGCTCCACCATTTTCAGCATATCTTCGATATTCTCAGGAGGGGAATCCTTCCAGAATCCATACCAGCCCACTTGTTCGCCCCGAGAGTTTACATACTGACAGGACAAGTATCGAGGTGGCTCGCCCTCCATCATCGAGGAGAACAACGCTGTGAAAGCTTCTCTTTGATCCGGCTTGATCTTCTCTCCTGCGCTGTAGCCCTCGAACATCGTAGGCTTGACGATCACTTGGAAAGGCGCGTCCAGGTGCGTGCCATCGCCTGATTGGCAAAAGGCGGGGGCACTAAGAGAGAGGATGACCACAAGAGCAGTTGTTCCGCATTCGAGCCAACCCCGGTCTTGATGCTTCATTGCGCTACCCCTTGATCCAGTAGAGCTTGGGCTTCTCCTGGCCTTTCGGCCAGTCCTTGCATAGCCTGGGAACAAATTCCGCTAGCTGTCCCGGAGCAGACGCTTTCAGAGCCTCGATCTCGGCGTCTGAGCTTAGTGGCACCCATGTCGAGTATTGCGGGTCTTGTCCGCCTTCCCAATCGACTTCTTCGTAGAACTCAAAGCCATAGAGTTGACCGCAGCACCGGCATTCCAGCAGGTACCGCCACCAATGACTTTGTTTCGCGAAAGTCTTGCGCAGGCCAAATTGATCGGCCATAGGCTTGGTAACCGTGGCTTCCGGTTCTCTCCATAGAACGCAATCTTCTAGAGAACCCATTGCTGACCCCCCTGTCGACAGAACCGATATTGAGGTGGCGAGCACGACTTGAGAAGTCGAAAAATTGTGTCGCCTTCGACGATCCCATAGGTCAACGCTACCGCAGCAACGCAGAATGGAGCCAGAAGGAGGTTGAAATGCTGCAGTGCAGCATCCATGTATGTTGGGACCACGCGGAACCCCATAGGAGGACCTCATGACGGTTCAGAACGAATTCGCAAAAATGTTCAGCTCGATCCCCAACATCTGTAATCCGGACCTCGCAAAGGGCGGGATGGCAACGGCCGCCGATTACAGTGCCAACCTCAGTCAAGTCACCCTTGATGCCGCGGGGAAGTCTGCGGATGTGCTGACCGCCTCAACCAAGGAAACGCTGGGCAACATGCGAGCACTGGCCGAGGTCCGTGAGCCGTCGGCATATGGAGAGGCATTCACCGGCTTCATGCAGGCGCAGATGCAGCTCGCGCAGAGCACAGCGTCGGCACTTTTCGAAGTCGCACAGGACGCTGGCGGGAAGATGGGCGCAGTGTCGGCTGGCGCTGCTGAGAAGGCCGAGGAGACCGTTACGAAGACCGCGCGTGGGGCAGCAGCCCGGAAGCCGGCTTCTAAGGCAGCCTAAGGCACGTTAACCCGATATCGTAGGAGGGCACGTCCGCGCTGGGCGTGCCTTTTGCTGGGGGTGACTCACTATTCGGATGCGGTGAAGGAGGCCAGGGGCACGCCGCTTGCGTTGGTCAGCGTGAGCTTGGGGCCATTCAACACATAGCCCTCCGCCTCGCCCAGCGCGTCGACCATGGCCTGTTCCAGTTGCGTACGCCAATCCTCGAAGCATAGTTTCCGGGTGCTGGCCATGGGGCCATCGAGCATGAACATGGTGTCGGTGATCTCGGCCTGGCCGTTATGGGTGTTGCAGCCGGCGAACATCGAGAAGCGGCCGTCATCCTGAAACTGGATCGTCGGGGGCTGATCTACTTTTAGAGCCTTGCCGTCGACCTGCGTGGCCACCCAGGACACACCCGAAAGCGCGGGTGGTTTCGCATTGCCTACACAACCCGCAGCCATGAGGGCAAACATCGCAATGGACACGGTAAAGACAACTCTGCATTTCGACGGAATGTGATCAATCTCCTCAAGCAATCCGGATACCTCAGAGAATGGAAGGCGCACCGGCGTAGTCAACGCCTAGGGTCAGGACTCGTTCTCTCTCAAAGCCAGAAGATTACGGTCGCAGCGAGTGCGATTGCTGAGAAGAAGGTTTGCGGGCAGCGGTCATAACGGGTCGCAACCCTCCTCCAGTCCTTGAGCCTGCCGAACATGATCTCGATCCGGTTGCGACGTTTGTATCTGCGCTTGTCATACCGGACGGGCGTCTTCCGTTTCTTCCGGCCCGGGATGCAAGGACGTATCTTCTTGTCCTGTAAGGCTTCTCTGAACCAATCGGCATCATAGCCACGATCTCCGAGCAGCCACTTCACGTTGGGCAACCCGCTGACCAGGGCACGCGCCCCGATGTAGTCGCTGACGGGTCCGGCAGTCAGGAACAGGTCGATGGGTCGGCCTTGGCTATCGCAGATCGCGTGCAGCTTCGTATTCATGCCGCCTTTGGTTCGGCCAATCAAACGCCCACGCCCCCCTTTTTGACGCCCAGGCTGGACGCCGTACGATGGGCCTTCAGATGAGTTGCGTCGATCATCACGGTCGTCTCCTCACCGTGCTCGGCCGCCAACCCCGCCATGATCCGGGCGAAGACACCCCTGTCGCTCCAACGCTTCCAGCGATTGTAGAGCGTCTTGTGCGGGCCGTATTCCCTCGGCGCATCTCGCCACCGCAAGCCATTGCGATTGATGAAGATAATCCCGCTCAGGACACGCCGGTCATCAACCCTGGGCTTGCCGTGCGACTTGGGGAAGTAAGGCTCCAGACGCGCCATCTGCGCATCGCTCAACCAGAAAAGATCAGACATGTTCACCGCTCGTTTTCGAAGGGTGAATCACGCGCACCCAACCAAATCAATGGGTCCTGACCCTAGTTGTCGCGACGCTTGGATGGAGTATTACTCAGGGAAGGCAGCTCGGCACTGGTTGACCTGCTTTTGGTAGGACACCTGCTCCCGGGCGAAAGCTTCCCTGAGTTGCTCAAGCTTGGAGCGCTCTTCGCTGACGTCGATCGCCACTGCTTGCTCGCGGGGGCCGTTGTCCGTCCCGATGCAGGTCGAGATGCCAATGTTGCCGTGGTAACCGCGGCCATACCCATATCCGTTGCCAGTACAGAAGCCCACAGAGGCTCTGGGCTCCTCCGAGACGTGGATCGCATAGCCGCGGGCAATGTTGCCTTCCGCGGTCTCTATGCGTTCCTGGATGGCATTCAAGCGCTCTCCAGCCCTGTCGATGCACTTCTCCTGGGTAGAAGCGCAGGCGCCAAGCGCGAAGAGGAGAGGGAGAACGATATATTTCATACTGGTGAACTTTCTTGGCGGCGGCTTGCGGTGACCAAACGATGGGCTCGGTGTCCGCCGGCGTCAAGGTGAGGGGGCAGCAGGCGCGGCGGTCAACTCTCGAGCCTTCTCGATCTGGTCTCGGATGATCTCACGGACCTGATCGTGGAGTTCCGGCGTATCGTCCTCGTCGTCGACAGAGTAGAAGATCGCTGAGCCGAAGTGACCGTTGTACTCGACGCCGTGGACGTATTTGACCTCGGCATCTTTGGCGGTGCCATCGCCTTCGAGTCTGAAGACGAGCTGGTCGTGATAGTCGAAAAGGTTTTCGTGTTCGGCGTTGGTAATCGCCAGCATGTCGGAGACTTCAATCTCGACGCAGTACGCCCTTCGCTGGATCTCTGGCTGCCCGATCTTCACTTCAGATGTCATGGATGTGTCCTCCCTTGGCATAATGCGCCCGTAGCTCCGCGGGTGTCGGAACCTGGCTCACCTCGGGATGTCGTTTCTCCAGTCGAAAGACACCAGACCAGGTACGCATCGCTCGGTACTCGAACCGCTTGGTGGCGCTTTCGAATTGAATCCCCAGCGCCAACCGGTAGCGCGCTGGGCGCCGGGCCGTCATTGCGATGGTGACACCGCTCTGGGCTGCACGCGTGGTATCGAACAGAGTCTGGAACGAAAGGTCGGCGCTCATCAGAACAAGCTTGTGGAAGGAGCGTGGGGATCGCTTCTCGCGAGCGCTGAGAGAGTTGAGCGCCGAAGACTGATACCGCTCGCCTCGGAGATCGATGAGCTCCCAGGGGTCGTCGGCATCATGCTTCCTGGCAACGGCGTCCAGAAGAGCTGTCTTGGCGCCGCTGAAGCACAGGTCCGTTGGCCGCACGAGGATGTGCTGACCAACCATGCCTGTCTGGTGATGCCGACGAAGAGGCTTCAGAAGACTCTGAAAAATCATGGGGCGGATCGCACCTTGTGCTCGTCGTACCCGCTGCGGTCGATGCTGATCTCTTCTTCTCGCGGGATGTTCACGGTGAAGAACTCTGCGGAAGCTTTGTTGGCGATGAGCGCGTACAAGGCGCCTTGCGCGAGTTCGAGCAGAACTTGTCGACCGTCGTCAAGCTTGAGCTCGAGGCCGGAGTCCAGGAGATGCAACTCAGCGCCCACTTCAGAGGGGATGCCGGCAGAAGATTTTTCATCCCTGAGGATGACTTTGGCGATATAGGACATGGGTTCCTTTCTTTGGGTGCTAGGTGATTTCAGAGACTATTTTTCAGAGTCTTCGAGATGTCATGGCGCGGGGGCGGACGGAATCTCGAGTTCGGGCGCGGTCACATCAACGTCGAGAACGAGGTGTCCTCGCTGAAGGTGATTGGTTCAGGGGAGAGGATCAGTGACCGGCCGCAGTAGGGGAGGTCCTCTTTCAGGCCACTTCTCTGGCAGGCGGCATCGAACTGCTCGATGCTGCGGCCGTGGGGGATGTAGAGGTGGACGCGTTCAGGAAGCGCCTCGAAGCGGTGGGCCCTGGCGTAATTACCTTGTGTGGCCTCTTCCAGGATTGCTAGGGCGGCCTCCTTGGTGATGTCACCCTTGGCGCAGGCCAGAGATAGAAGATGGTCCTCGGTGGCCAGCGTGAGGTGCTCGAGCCCGGCTCCACCTAATATTTCAAACCTGGGGTCATCGGCTAGAAGGTAGCCGCGGAGTAGGTCTTCATCGCCCTTAGCTTCCAGCTCGCGACACTCTTTGGCGCTGACGACCTCGCCATAATCGAGCAGCATGACGCGGCCGGTTGCTTTCTCGCGCACAGGCTTCGGGAAGTGGTCACCGAACGAGATCCCCATCACCCCTGTCTGCTCATATGTCTGGATCGCCCACTCGAGCGCGCCAACGTCCGCATTGAACCTGACGGGAAGGTCCATGTCTTTGACATGTGCTGCATGGAGCGCTTTGCTGAAGGTCTCGATGTCGGAGGCCGAAAGAAGATAGATTGGCGATCCCGCTCCAATCTCCATGTGCACAACCTCAGGGAAGCGCTTATAGAGCTCGAGTGGCCGGCGCTCATAGTTGTCTTCTGACCGGGTGGTGTAGAATTTGAGGTCCCACCCCTCGAAGTCCGCATCCAGTTGCTCACCGGTCTTAAAGTCCCAGTAGCTGGCATAGTCGGTGGTGATTTTGTGAAGCTTCTCACCCGCCATCTGTCCGGTGGCAATGCAGGTATTCATATGCGTGGTGATTGCTGGGAGCTCGTCGTGGGTGAGCTCTTTGAACTTGAAGGACGCAGACGCTGACTCAACAGCGCCCCTCACGATCGGGATGAGCTCCCTTGAGAGCAGGCCGGTTTCAACGAAATTGTTCCAGCGCTCCACAGCGCGAATGCGGCCAGGTTCCACGCCTTCAACCTTGGAAAGCGTGCCCTCGACCTGCCGGCACATCAGTTCACTCAGGCCCGCGGCCATCTCCGGCGAGGCGCCTAGGTCACCGCGAAAGTCGATGCGCTGGAAGGAAAACTTTCCGACCCAGTGGTCGAGTTCTTCAGGCGCGAGGGTGCGGCGAACCGGGGATACCGCGGAGAGGAGGGTGTCGTAGTTCGGACCCAGGGCCCATGCTTCGTCATCGTGGATAAAAGCACCTTTCTCTACGAGGCTATCGAACAGGAGGCGAGCGCGTTTGCCATCGCCGCGCTTGCCAAAAAGGAGGTCCTCCAGGAGCTGCAGTGCCATCCCAAGGTGGATGTAGCGTGAGCCGTCCGCCTTGAATTCATTGGCCCCCCACAGAAGCATCTGCCGGCGCGCGATCGCGGTCTTATCCATCGTTCTCTCTCTTCTCGATGTTCTGTGGGGGCCGTTCAGTCTTACAGTTTGGGCGCTGCGGCGAGTTCAGCGTGGATGTCGTAGTCGTGCCGGTCGATCTGGATCTCGCCCTCAAGCGGGATCTCGAGGTTCAGAGGGGCGTCGTTCGACTGATTGTAGCTGTGGACACGCACCGTGCCGTTCTGGAGCTCGATCCACACCGAGCGACCGTCTTCCGTGTGAACCTCGATCGCGTCGTCCTTGATGACGAGATCGAGATCGAGGCTATTGGGCGCGTCTTTGGCGGTGCCTCCGTTTGCCTTGTTGTCCTGAAGATTCAGCTTCACTGCGCTGCCAATATTGTCTCTTTTCATGGTGTCTATCTTCCTTTTTTGAAATGATTGGTGTGGTGTCACCTGTGATGATCTATCCACAAATATGAATTGAACTGCGTCAGGGCGCCGGAGAGGGCGCTGGGGGGCGTGTAAGGATGATGGGCTCGACGAAGCTATGTCTGTAGGCGCCGTGGTCGACATTTTGCCATACAGCCTGTCCGTGCTCTTTCCAGCATTCGCCAAGCTCAGCGCATGACATAGACATGCACTTGATGAGCTCGGGCTCCTCTTCGCGGCGCTCGATTGCGGCGATGCGCTCGGCAAGCGAGTGGACCATCAGCATCCGCACGATCTGATAGCGGAACGCGTAAATGTCTGTCCCCTCGCGATCCTGAATTTTCACGATGCCATCTTCGAAGGTCGAGCCTTCGTGACGTAAGATCGACAGGTAGAAGGACCGTACGCTGAGGTCTGCAGCGCGCTCATCGGGTGCTACCCAGGTGATCGTCTCACCAGTGCTTGCCTGCAGACAGCATTGCCATTGCCCGGCGTCAATCTCGGCAAGGGAAAATGTGCCAATCAGCGTCGCGAACTCGCCCATGCCTTCGTCGAAAAGACTGACGCGGAGGGCCTTCAATTCTTTGAAGGCACCCAGCATTGTCATAGTTGGGCTGGCATTTGTGGCGTCGGGGGTCACTGGGCGCCGTCCGTGTCCGAATGAGAACGTGCCAATGCTGGGTGCCGAGGGTCGTAAAATTCATCTGCGTCGGTCGGAACGACCCCAATGGGCCGCCTGATTGCGGAGTGCAGGGAAGTACGCAGCCGTTCGTTTTCAGCGCTCAGACGCTCCACTTCCTTGGAAGTGTCGGACGCTGCGATCACGTTGTCAGCAGATTGCCCGGGTTGTGCCTTTTCCAGAGCTGCACGCAACTCGGAAATCTGGGTCTCCAGACGGTCGATCTCATTGAAAGCATCATCGCGGTCCTTCGTGGTGACCTCGAGATCCTCGGACCACTTGATGCGTTCCCCCTCGTACTGCCGCTGAGCGGTAGTACGAGCCACGTGCCAGATCGAGCCGATAGCCTGCAGGGCTGCTTGCTCGATCTCTGGAGGGATGGCCTCAATCTGTACTTGCGCCTCGCGCCACGCTCTCAAGAGCGGACACACCGTGTTGGGAGAACCTTTTGGGGTTCCGCCACCAATTTCTTTTCGGACAGCTGTCACGCTGACAGTTTCGCCACGAGCAACCAGGGCATCAGCGGCTGAAAAAACGACGTTCCGATCGATGGGCATATGGTCTTACCTTACCTTTGTAACTGGAGTTGAGTGGCCATTGTCGCGGGATATCAGCGACGATCCGCGGCCAGAGTTTTCGCTCAGCCTCTTATGAAGAGGCCTCTTCGTTCTGTTCGATGGGCCCGAAGCCGATGGCAAAAGGCCCCACATAGATGCCGCCACCGCCTTTCCATCGCTCGAAGCCGAGGCCGACCATCAAGAACCAGGGCTTCACCAAAAGTGTGCAGCCGAGGTTGCCGGACACGCGGAAGGTGGCGAGCCCCCGAAAACCGGCGTGTCGGAAGTTTGTCGTCTCGTTCCAGGCCATGGAGGCATCCTTTCTGGGCGTGGCGTTACCATGGTAACGGGCGCGCTGGGCGCAGTGCTGAGGTCTGAGGGCGGAGGTCTAAGGGACCAGCCGGTGCTGCCTTAGGTGGATCGTTCCATCGAGCTCAGCGCGGAGATGCCAAGTGCGGCCATCGCGAGGCCGGGAGACATCGACTGTTCGGCAGCGAAGGCCGGGCTTGGGCGCCGCTGGTGGGAACGCTTGCCTTTGTTGGCAGCTTTCTCCTTGAGGCGCAGTCGTTCCTTGCGGGCGCGGGGGTTGGGCTTCTTGCGGGGCATCTCGTCTCCTTCAGGTATTCACGGCCAGGCATTCGGTGCAGAGGTCCGGACGTAGGGGCGCCCTCTCTCCGCAGCCCGGGCAGTAGTCGGTGGGTTCGAGTGGGGCGTCCAAGCGTTCGAGGCCAATCTTCAAGGAGCGCTCGAAGAATTTGGAGGCGAGCATGTTGAACTCGCCTACCGTCATCCCGCCGAAGAGATCATCCGGCTCAATGTCGCCATGGGCGTTGCGTTCACTCACGGCTGGCCCGCCAAAGGCAGCCATGGAAAAACCTGGATGGCGTCCTTTTCAGGATCGGTGTTGGGAATGTCTGATTTCAGGTTCCCGGTACTGGCCTTCAGATAGAAGGAGTTTCGGCAGTCATCCCACTCGGCGATGAGCTCCTCATCGGACATGTTGTTGAAGCCGGTGCAGCCCTCGAGCTTGGTGTAGCTGATGAAGTCCGTGTCCTCGTGGTCATCCCAAGAGTTGATCGCTTCGGCGACGGCGGTGATGGCTAGCCGCTCGATGAGGCCATTGCGATCGATCTCGATCTCGGCATCGTTGAGGCCCTGAATTTTCAGAATGTGTTCGGGCCAGGGGCTCGCGGGAACCACTTCAGGGTCTTGGTGATCGAAAACCAGCTTTCCGGCGTCGAGCAGCAGGTAATACTCGTCTCGAATGTCTGCCCAGTGCTCTGCGAGCTTGACGTTGTCCCAGCGGCTCAGGCCAAGGGAGCCATGATCTTCCACCAAGTGGAGGAGGCCATCGTATTCTTCGTTTTTCGCCGCGCTTAACAGCGAGGTGATCTCGAAGTTGGTGCACATCTGAATGATGTCCTTGCGGGCGTGGCAGATGGCGTCGCCATCCACTGTAATCGATGCGACAGGTGACTTGGGGTGCATTGGGTACTCCGCTTGTTAACTCTATTCATGACATATGTAGAATTCCGGCGCAAGTAATAAGGATAGCATGGATAGGATTGACTCCTTGCAGGAAGTTGGCGAGTAACGCAGTAGGATAGATGGACTGAGAAATGACAGACTTAGCACGGAAATCGCGCATGTTGGCTCGAGTGCTTCGCCATGAACCGCAGTTGATCCGGGTCGAGCTCGACCCCGGGGGCTGGGCGCTGGAAAGTGATCTTCTGAATGGTTTTCGAGGTGTGGGCGTGCCGTTCACCCGGCGTGAGCTTGCAGAGATCATCGAGTCTGACCAGAAGTCCCGCTTTACCAGGCAAGGCATCAAGATCCGCGCAGCTCAAGGACACTCGTTCCCGGTTGACCTTGGCCTGACACCTGTGCGGCCGCCACGAGTTCTCCTGCATGGCACGGCAACAGAGAACCTGAACGGGATTTTCGCGCGTGGCCTCGAAAAGCGGCGGCGCAACTACGTTCACTTGAATGTCGATGTCGAAACCGCGCTGCAGGTAGGAAGACGTCACGGGAAAGCTGTGGTACTCAGGATCGACTCTGAAAAGATGTCCGACATCGGGTTTGAATTTTTCAGAGCCGAGAACGGCGTCTGGCTCACCGAAGAGGTGCCAGCCGCCTACCTCTCGGTGCACTCCTACGACGATCTGGCAGGCTGAGCTGACACGGTCGGCTCAAAGCCCGACAACTGGCACTCATCCGCGCCGTATCGCCGCGCCCTAAAATCGCCTTGGACTCAGGGCCTTTCTCGCAGTACCTTGTACGTCAAACGAAATCCCGGGTGAGGCCAGATGATCAAGTCAGAGCTCATTGCAAAGATTGCAGATGAAAACCCTCACCTTTACCACAGGGACGCCGAGCGGGTTGTTGATACGATCTTCGAGGAAATCATCGAAACCATGGTCCGAGGTGGCCGTGTGGAACTCCGGGGCTTCGGCTCCTTCTCGGTCAAACAGCGAGAGGCTCGAGAGGGGAGGAATCCGCGTTCGGGCGAACCTGTGGTAGTGGAGGCCAAGGCCGTGCCGTTCTTCAAGGCTGGGAAAGAAATCCGGGAACGAGTTCAGGAAGCCGCAATCGCGGCCGGCGCCATACCAGACACCAAAGACTGAGGCGGCAGGGAGCACGCGGGCTCCCTGCAGGTCAGCTCACCTGGACATGCCCGGCGTGCTGCTGTTGTCGGTCACCATGCTCTCATCGAATTGGATAGCAACTCGGTTGTCAGGATGGATGCTCATGCTGCTAGGGTCGATTGCAACGCGGTCGCCCTTCATCTCGACTATCTGCGTGGTCTGATCCATAGCGACTTCCAGCTGCTCGCCGCCCATCGTGACCATCTTGCCATCCGTGTCGTCATCGAAGCTCATGGCTGCAAATTGCTGCGCCAGCTCCATGCCTTGACTGGTCTCCAATTCGGCGCCGTACTCTACGCTCAAGTCCGGGCCCAGAAGCTTCGCGATCTCGTCATAGCCTTCCTCCACTGAAAATGTGTGGGGACTTCGATCTGCCTGAGATGCATTCAGCTCCTGAACTTCTTGGTCGACCAGATCATTGCTGACAGAGGTCACATTGGAAGTGATCGCGCTCGGAGCGCCGGCTGCCGAGATGGCTGGGGCGATGGATTCGGAAAAATCAAAGACTATCTCCTTAAATTGGCGATCACGTGCGTCATAGGTATCCAGGAAGACATCCATCGACCTCTCACTGGCGCCATAGTCGCCAATATATGCTGACGCCATGTAGCTCGTGGGCTCGCCAGTCAGCGACGAGTCCTGATTGACATGATTGAAAGCGGTCTTGATGGTGGCGCCGTCGCTTTCAATGGTTACGACGTCGTCATTCCGGAACATCTTCATCATGACGGTGGCGCTTTCGCCGAACTTCTGAGACCAGTTGTGACGCAACTCTTCGGTGTCGAGCATGGCTTTCTCGACGTGGGCTCCAGTGAACTCAGTGGAGTTGGCCGCTGCATTGGAGGCGATGCTTGCGAAGAACTCGTCGTTGATGGAGCCTTGCATCTCCTCAAAGCTGCGGCCCCCGTTCAGGTTGCGGAGCACGGTCACCTCGTTTCCCTGAATTTGAGCGATGTCGATGTGACCGGTATCCTCGTCGTACATGACTTGCGTGATCGGGGGCCCCTCGACCGACGGATTGTAGTCCAGGAGGGAAGAGCCGGTCATGGCAAGCGAACCGATCGTGATTGCCGCCAACGAAACGCCGCCAACCAGAGCCTGGAAGATCGGGGACTTCTTTATGCTTTGAATAGCATCGACGATGAGCGGCTTCAGCGTTGGACCGTTGCTGAACATGTAGGGAGCCGGAGAGCCTGGGTTCTCGATGATGAGAGCCTTCTCCTGGCCGGAGTGTAGCGTCATCGAAACCAATGGGGCCTCAACAGGCCGATCCTCGGTCGCCTGGCGCACCTCCGTGGCTGATGCGTGAAGCATGGACGACAAGCGGTGAGTGGCTTCGCAGGCGATCACCACATTCTCATGTCTGATCTTCCTCAATGTGCCTGTCGCTGCCCTGATATTGCTGGTTGTGACGAAGCCATCGATGTTCGTGTGAAACGCATCCCGGTTCGGCGCTATGGTGTCATCGCGCTTGAGGGCAACCTCTCCGTTTTTGGTGAAGGTGACTTCGTCGATGATATGGTTGCCCTGGAGGATGTACGTTTTTCCAGATGAGCCGAGAAAGGCTACAGACCGCTCCATACTGTGTTTCTTGGCGGCGTCTTCCGAGACCTCGATGCCGGTCATGGCATAGAGCAGGCTGCCCAATTCAACGAAGTGACCCTTGTCTTCGGGCATGTGACTTCCCTCCGCCAAGAGCCTGTCATCGAATACCTTCTGCTCGTTCGGCTTCTTGAGCAGAAGGCGCTTGGTCAGCTTGTCAAATTGCTTCGCCATCGAAAATTCATCCCCTTCTGTTCCACTCGAAATGGTCAGGGAAGTGCAAGGAAGGTTTCCGATGGTTCGCCTTGAGGTGTCACCTCACTCACTGCTGGAGGTCATCATGGCGCTGTAGATGGAGGGGCTGCCGACCCTGATGTTGCCTGACCCGTCGATCTCGGCGCCGGCCATATAGCAGTCCTGCTGCTGGAGGCAGTCGGCAACGCGGTTGCGGCCTGCATGTACCGTCAGGCTATTGTTAGCGGGCGCTTCATTGACCCCGGAGGAGAAGAGGTCCCAATTTTCAGAGTGCCCTTTTGTGGAGAGCGTCGGGGTCTTTTGAAGGCGGGCGCTTGCAAGAGAGGTCGCGCTCGAGGGGCGTTGCGGGATGTCGTCGGTGGCGGGGACCTCGTTGCCCTGCAGGCTGGCAATATCGTTGATCATTCGCTGGAGAACTGCGGGATCCTTGGCGAAGAAGTTCTCGGGAAGCTGTGCAAACAGCATCGGCTTCTCGGGAGGAGTGATGTCGTTTCCTCGCGGCTCCAGTTGGCGGGCCTGTGGCCTCATATCAGTTGTCCAACCCACCCGGATCGGTTCCACCCAGACTTTGCGATCGAGCTCGGCCATGGTGCGCACGCCGCTGGTGGCCTGCGGAAAGGTCCTGGTCATCAGACTGGCCATCTTGTCGTTGCGCTGGCTCGAGGTGGAGGCCCCGACTACCACCGCGATGATGTGACGGCCGGACTTCTCGAGGTTGGTCACGAGATTGAAGCCTGATGCATTGGTGTAGCCGGTCTTGATGCCATCCACTCCCTGCCACATGCCGAGAAAGGGATTGTGCCCTCCGATCCAGTGACCGCGGTAGTTGAAGCCGCTCTTGCCGAAGATCTTGTACTCCTCGGGGAAGCGGTCCTGCAGGGCAAGTCCAAGCCGGTACATGTCATAGGCCGTGGTGACCTGACGCTCATCGTGGAGGCCAGATGCATTGACGAAGGTGGTATCCCGCATACCGAGCTGGTGGGCAGCCTGCGTCATCGTCTCTCCGAAGGCTTCCTCCGATCCTGAAAAATTCTCGGCGACGACGGTGGCTACGTCATTGGCAGACTTGATCGCCATTGCATGGATGGCGTCCCGAACGCTGATCGTGGAGCCAGCTTTCACATAGAGCTTGGAAGCCGGCTTGGCCGCGGCATTTGCCGAGACCTTCAACGGGGTGTCCATCGTCCAGCGACCTCTCTCAATGGCGTCCAGGGCCATGTAGATGGTCATCATCTTTGTCAGGGACGCAGGGTGTCTTGGTTGCCGGGCATCATGCTGTGCCAGGATCGCGCCCGTCTTGGCGTCGACCGAAATCCAAGCCAAGCTCTTGGGCGCAGCGGCCGAGGATGTCGCCGACAAGGCAACTACGGCTGCTGTAACTCCAGAAATCAGAATCCGTCGTGTGACATGGCGCAGAGGCATCGGTTTCTTCCTTTCGGGGTGAAACCTAGCCGTACGAAGCTTCGAAGGGGTAAACGCCGGCGGAAGGCCTGAAGAACGCCGCAAGGGTGAGCGCGGCGTCTTGAAGCAAGGAGTATCGAGTGAAATCGGCAGGTCTCTCGTCGGGCCCTCCTCTCCCGCTGAGCTCAACCTGACTGATCTTGCCGCGCTCATGGTCAGCTTAGCACACTCAGCCGCCTGTGGCACTTTCGGTCGCGCTCGTGAGGCGCATGCACGAAAATCCGCCGATGCCCATACGAAAAAGCCCAGCGCTGGGCGCCGGGCTCTATGTTCGACAGTGGGGTGGCGATCAGCGGGCGACAAAGCCCATCGAGCCGACCTCGGTGATCGGTTTGCCGTCCATGGCCAGTTTCAGGCCGCTGACGCAGCGCGCGATCGTCCAGATGGCCCAGCCGAGCAGCACGAACCAGCCGATCAGGAAGAAGGCCAGGATGGCGCCGATGAACGTGATGAGCAGGCCCCACATGAAGGTGCGAATGGCGAAGGACATGTGCGTGTCGAGTTCGGGGCTATCGCCCTTGGCGATGAACGCATAGATCACGCCGCCCAGCGCGGTGATCGGGAAGAAGAAGCCGACGAAATAGAGGGCATAGATGATCTTGGCGGCGGTGAAGTTCGCGGTGCCGGTCTCGACGGGTGCGGGCGCGGTGGCTTCGGGGTTGGTCGACATGAGGTACTCACTCTGTTTTGTTCAATACCACTTTATCCTTTTTGAATGGCTTATCAAGGATAAAATTCCTGCCAGCGGCTGTGCGATTGGAGGGATCGCCTCCTATTCATCATGAGGTGCGGGCCATGACAACATTGAGCCCCCCCCAAAATTTTAAAAATTTCTCGGGAACTACCGCCTTTCGTACAGGGGCTCAGTGACCGGCTTCGACGTGATCTCGTAGAGGTTGGCGCCGGGCAGGGCGTGGAAGACCTCTACGAGTACTGTGCGGATTGCCAGACTCTCTGAAATCGCTTCCATCTCAACCTCGATCCTGAAGCGGTCCTTCATGGAGATGGTTACGAACGAGGAGCTGCCCACGGCTTCAAAGATACGATCGAGGATGTCGAACCGAGCGGCGTCTCTTCGGCTTTCCTCTGGGCATTCGAGAACGGAAGGCACCTGCACGAGCAGGGACAGGTCGAACGTCTTGAGCGGCATCAAAATACGATCCTCACATTGGTTTCGGTGGCAGGGCAGACATCGTCTGGAGCCAAGCCCTGTTTCCACAGGTCCTTGCCGATGGTGATCTCTTCGGCGTTCAGCTTGTCGGCGCTCGACAGAAGGCTCACGCAGGTGTCGTGATCTGCCGGTATTGAAAAGCGCAGGAGACCGTTCACCCCAGACACTTCGACACCCTCGATACTCTCTGAAATCTTCAGCCCTGCATCACTGATCTCATAGCCTTCAGTTTTCAGGATTTCCGAGGCCGACATCAGCAAGTTCCCATCGGGCTGCCCGTCCGGGTTCTCAGCCGCCAGCAGATCCTTGAGGCTCAAGATGGTCGAGATTTCAGAGTCCAGGTTCACCAGATCAGCGGGGCTCGTAGTCCCGTCATCCTTATCCGGCATCTCGGGTACCGTGCCGTAGCGGGCGACATCCACCTGTTCGATGCTCACCACACGGCCGTCACTGTCGGTCTCGAGCCAGTCTGGGAGCATCGTCGCGACCACGGCGCCGGTGGCAGAGAGGGCATCAGACACGCATCCGACATCCGGGGAGCTCGAGCAGCTCTCGGAGAGCCTCTTCTGCAGGAGGTCCGCGTAGTCAGCCGTGAAGGCAGCGGAGACGACATAGGTTTCGGTGGCGAGTGGCTTCTCATTTTGGGACCGGCAGTTTTCAGAGTCGCAGTGGTCTCGCTCGAGCGCCTCGAGGGACACGAAGGAAAGCCCAGCGCGGCGAGCCAACCGGTGGCGGAGGGAGCAGGTATTGACGATGCGGTGGATGTCACGACGCGCCAGCGCTGTATGCCTTTCAATGGCCGAATTCAGCAAGCCATAGACGATGTCGGCATCTCCCACGCAGCGCTCCATCACGGCCTGGGTCACCGTGAAGACGTAGGCGCCTTTGGGTGCCGGCTCCGCAAAGGCAGCAGTTGTGGACATGGCGAGGCCGGTGGCGAGGAGAGCTGGGAGATTTGTTCTTGCAATCATGGCGCGTCCGTACACTTGGGTCGTGTAAGGATTACCCTCGAAATCCTAACGAGGATGAAAAAGCGCGAAAACGTCTATTCATTAAAGCCATTTAAGTAAGCGCATCAAATTTTGGGGGCATAGCTCGCTGGCAGGACGCCAGATTTGATACAGGAGATTGAGCAATGAAGAGCATGATTTCGAAGATCAAGGATGCCCCGCTGGCGCTGATGACTGGCGCAATGGCTTCTTTCTACGCAGGGCAGGCGGCGGCGCAGGAAGGGTCCCCCGAGGGTTCGGTTGGGGCTATGTTCGATGGATTCTCCACACAGGCGAGGAGCGTCGGTGAAGCCGCACTTGCAATCAGTTTCGCGGGCGGGCTCTTCTTCGTGGGCATGGGGCTCGCACGTCTCAAGGCGGCTTCGGACACTCAAGGTCAGCAGGTCAAGTACAGTGAAGGCCTCTGGCGGGTTGGCTTGGGAGCGTGCATGGTCGCCATCCCGGGGGTCATCAAGATCATGCAAACGTCGGCCGGCATTGATGGTGGGGAGGCAATGCAATTCTCACCTGGCTTCAGCGGCGGCTGAACTCAGCGGGATACGCACAGCATAATCCAAGAGGTCGCCTTCGGGCGGCCTTTCTTTTTGCGTGGCGTCGAACCCTTCCTCTCAGGAAATCCCTGTTTAACCGAGATCAGGCACCCTGTTGATGAATAGATCGACAGGTTTCACATGCCCGCATTGAACGTCGCCGGATCTGGCAAGGTGGTCTCAGAAGACCTCTTTGGCGGCAATATCCTCGCCCATAGGGACACGCTCGATGAGGCCGTCAACTACGATGAGCTGGTCGAAGACCTTGGCGTCCACACCCTGAGATACCCCGGTGGATCGGTTACGGAGACCTACTTCGACTTCGCAAACCCTGATTTGGACCTGGTGGCCGATCGCGACAGCGGCGAGGAACGCGACTTCATCCCGATTTCAGAGTTCATGGAGTTCGCGGAAGAGGAGGGGCTCAACGCGGTCCTGGTTCTCAACACCCGCGATCAGCTCTCGGACGAGATGGATGAAAACGGTGACCGCTTCGCCGCGATCGACGAGGTCGGACTGCGGCAGTTCGTAAACGATGCGGTCTCCGGGACGTGGGGTGACGTCAACATTTCAGGGTTTGAGATCGGCAACGAGTACTGGGGCTCCGGACGAATGTCCGCGGCGGAGTACGGCCGGGTGGCAAGTGAGATGGCCAAGATCATAGATGACGAACTCAAACTCATGGAGGCAGATCATCCAGAGGCGGCTGAGAGTGACGTCATCGTGCAGATGGGAACGAACTTCAACTACTCGAGCCTGGGAGACGAGTTCTCTGACCTCACGCCAGAGGAGACACTCGAGCTTCTCAATGAGCGCTACGACCTGGACTTAGACCGGCTCCCCAACTGGACGGAGGTCAACAACGAGATCATCATGTCCTATTTCGACACCGCGGAGGAGTTCGAAGCGCTGGATGCCATCAATGCCCATGTCTACTCGAAGGGCGAGGAGGTGGCTTGGCAGCGCAGCTTCATGCTGGACACGATCGAGAACACCTGGATGCAGGACGACCGGTTCTCGGAAAAGGAAATCCACGTCAGCGAATGGAACCAGTCCGGGGTCAGCAGCAACTTCGACGATGACGACTACGGCCTGAAAAACGGCCACGAGCTGCTCAACATCCTGGAGGAGTTCGCTGACCACGAGGTGGATGCTGCCCAGGTCTGGCCTCTGCTGCAATGGACTAAGAACACCATGAGCCAGGGGTTCGACTACGAGGGACTTACCCCGACCGGGACCATGTTCTCCATGATGGCCGAGAACCTGCCCGGCAAGAGCGTCCTCGACCTCAAGGGGGGCGGAAGCATGGCAGACAACGCGTCGTTCCCGGATCTCGATGTGCACGGCTTCTACGGCGAGGGTGAAGCGGTCTTCTACTTCGCTTCCAACAGCTCCAACGCAATCAGCCAGGAGGTAGACGTCTCGGGTCTTTTTCAGGATGTCGGAGGACTGGAAGCTCAGGTGCTCGGCGTAGCTGAGGGTGAGAACCCCGGGGATCAGTCGTCGATAGCCGTTCTGCGCACGCTCGATCCCGGGGAGGTCTTTGGCGACGGTTTCATCTCGGCCGAACTGGACCTCTACGAGATCATGCAGGTGAAGATCACCGACTTCACGCCGACCGAGGCCATGCAGGCCGCGATGGACGCGATCGACAGTGGAGAGCAAGACGGAAGCGACGTCCCGGATCTACCGGTAACAGACCCGGATCCGGAGGACGACGATGAAGATGAACCTGATGAGGAAGAGCAGGATGAGGAGGGGTTCCTCGCCGGGCTCGATGGGATCGCTTGGGTAGCGGCGTTGTTGCCTCTGCTCGGCCTCGCCATGCTAGGTGGTTAGGGCTCAGGCAGCCTGCGTATCGGAGTGATTTGGCGGGCTCATTGAGGACACCATAACGCTCAGTCGCATGATTTCGTAGAAGTCGCGGCGTTCCAGTATTTCCTGCGGCGAGCGGTCGCCCAGCGCCGTCTGCGGGGCATTCAGATATGCTCTCTCAAGTTCAGTTGCTCCAAGCTTGAGGCGTACCAACTTCCGCAAAGACCGAACCGTATCAAAACTCACAGACATCAAATCACCTCCCTTTTTGCAGGCACGTCCTTCGTACCTGCGGACCGCTACTTTAGAATCACACGCGACCATGTCACGCCGCGGCGCAGCGCCGCCATGTGGAGATAAGCGGGCCTCTGCCGTCGGACATTGATCGAGGTCAAGCGGCCTGGTCTGTCAGCGCTCACAGTCTCCCATAGGCGGATTTTGTTTGGTAGTCCGGGGGTTCAGAGGCTACCCTTCAGCCATTGATTTTTAGACTTTGAGTTGTCAATGCGTTCGATTTTGAAGTTCCTGAGGAACACCACCGCCCTGCTCGTGCTGTGCGGGGCACTCCTGGCGGCCACTGCGGGCCTGGCGATGAAAACGCTCCAGCTTGGCCTGGAGGTCGGCCAGCTGTCAGCGCAAGTCGCCGGAGCTGCGGCAGCGCAAGCCAAGGCCGTCTCGGCAGCAGTGGCCAGAACGAAAGCCAAGGCAGCCGCCGATCAGAAGCTCGCGGTTTCAAGAGCGGTCTCAGAAACCAGAGCCAAGGAGGCTGTGAAGCGCAAGAAGGCGGTGATGAGCGCAGTGACGAGGACAAAAGCTAGAGCCCGTCTGCGGCGCCTCGTGACTGCGGTTCCGATCGCCGGAGTCGCCGCGGCCGCAATCTTCGAACGCAGGGATTTCGCAGCTTGGAAAGAAGAAAACCCAGGACGAGATGGCGGCGACTACGGTTGCGAGATCGCTGGCGTGAGTGCACAGGTGCTGGACGAGGTGTTGCAGGAGCTACCTGAGGCCATGCGGCCGCCGTCTGACGTGGTACTCGCATCTCTGGCAAAAGTGCTTGGTTCTTTTGAGACTGGGGAGACGTGCGCGGCATCCTATTCAGAAGAAGTCGCTCTTTATGAGGACGGCGAGAACCAAGATGCTGAGACCGAAGGTACGCCCGCGGCTTATCCGTGAGTTGGGTGTTGATTTCGTGCATAAATAAGAATAGATACCCACTCATGAAACGCATGATGACCCCTTCGAACTTCTGGTGGCTGG
Organism: Salipiger sp. PrR003; assembly: GCF_010500785.1. NCBI lineage: Bacteria > Pseudomonadati > Pseudomonadota > Alphaproteobacteria > Rhodobacterales > Roseobacteraceae > Salipiger > Salipiger sp. PrR003. Next base: position 5,738 of record NZ_JAAGOV010000040.1, on the reverse strand, counting down.
CTTCCTGATACAGGCGGCCAGATAATTCATGCATCCAAAACTGGGCCGCCGCATTGGCGGCTTTCGTGTTTTCAGAGTCTTTCCGTGCGGTGTCCCTCCAAGCCAAGAAAGGGCACCAAATGACCAAGAAAACCATTCTCACCGGCGACCGGACGACCGGACCATTGCATCTCGGGCACTATGCGGGATCCCTCAGGAACCGTCTGAGCTTTCAGGAGACCCACAATCAGTTCCTGCTGCTTGCGGACATGCAGGCTTTGACAGACAACGCCCACGACATTCGCAAGGTGCGCCGCAGCGTTCTGCAGGTGGCCATCGACTATCTCGCTGTCGGCATCGACCCCGAGAAGACCTCCATCTGCCTGCAGTCACACCTCCCGGCGCTGGGCGAGCTGTCGATGCTCTATCTGAATTTCGTGAGCCTTGCCCGCCTCGAGCGTAACCCGACGATCAAGGATGAGATCCGCTCGAGAGGGTTCGGCCGGAGTATCCCCGCAGGCTTTGCCTGCTACCCGGCTGCCCAAGCTGCCGACATCACCGCCTTCAAAGCAGAGGTCGTTCCTGTTGGTGAAGACCAGGCTCCGATCCTGGAGCAGACGAACGAGCTCGCCCGCAAGATTAATGCCGCGGCCGGACGCGAGGTGCTGCCAGTTGCCAAAGCTATCATCCCTTCAGCGGGCCGGATGCCTGGTATCGACGGTCGTGCCAAGATGTCGAAGTCAGGTGGCAACTCCATTCCTCTGTCGGCTTCACGCCGGGAGCTGAAGGCTGCGGTGAATGCGATGTACACAGACGAAAACCATCTACAAGTCTCGGACCCGGGCAAGGTGGAGGGCAACGTCGTTTTTACCTTCCTGGATGCCTTTGATCCGGACAAGGCGACCATCGATGACTTGAAGGCCCACTACCGCCGTGGCGGGCTGGGGGACGGGATGTTGAAGAAGCGGCTCTTGGGCATCCTTGAGGACCTCCTTGGACCGGTCAGAGAACGCCGAGCTGAGCTGGAGAAGGATCCTGATTTTGTTCGGGATGTCATTCGGGAGGGCACGGCGCGCGCCCGGGAAGTCACTCAACGCACGCGGGACGAGGTCTTCGAAGCAATCGGGATGTTTGCCTTGTGACGTTTGCGGTCCCGTCCTTGCCGCGTTACAGGGGCGGGCATGATGGATGATTTTCAGACTTGGCTCGCACAGCACCGCCAGCGCCGGAGACACGCAGCCCGAGCGGTCGCTTGGTGTTGGATCGGGATTGCCCTCTTGGTGCTCAGCATCTTGTTTGCATTTGGCTTCGTGCACCTGCTCTCACCCGTGATGCGGGCAGTCATCGCTTTAATCGCGAGCGGGTTGGGTACGCTGATGATGGTGACGCTCAGCAAAGCGACGATCCGCATCCGCAGTCTAGACGACCTCGAGGCCTCGCGGCGGAAGCTTGAAACAACGATTGTGGACTTCCATCGGAGGCACTAGCGTTCGCCACCTGACAGAAGATACCCGATTGAAGTTGAGTGTCGGACAAGGGTCCCGCATCCTATAGCGAAGCGGTCAGATGACTGCTTCGAGCCCTTTTTGACGAATGCTGCCGAGCGACTGGACGGCCGCTTCGGCGGACCCGCAGCTTAGCGAGGTGTTCTCCGTTCGGGTCTAGACATACTCCGTAATGCGTTTCAACAAGGCGACACCGGCACCTGATAGAACGCCGCAAGAAGACGTAAGCTCTTGACGACGCCCGGTGTCGAGCGGGTGGGGTCCTGTTATGTGACCGTAAACTGCCCCATCATGCCCGCATCCTCGTGTTCGAGGATGTGGCAGTGATACATGAATGGTGTCTCTTCCGAAGCCAGCTTGTCGAACCTCAGCAGGATTCCGGTCGGACCCTGCACACGGACAACATCTTTTCAACCGATCTGCGCCGAGTCGACCGGCCGTCCGTTCTGACTCACGCCTCACGATAATTGTCACACGCCTCAACACCCTTTGCGACCACGTCGAGAAGTGCGTCCACATCGTTCAGAAGGACCGTGATGCGCGGGTTGCTGATACGGTAACGGATGAAGCGCCCTTCGCGGTCGCTGGCGACAAGCCCGCAGTCCAGCAGGCACCTCAGATGGTTGGAGACGTTGGGTTGCGATAGTTCGGTTCGCTCGACGAGCTCGTGAACGGCCAATGGCTCGTTGCAAAGTGCACCGAGGATGGCCAGGCGGCTCGGGTCCGCGAAGCCGCGGAACAGCTTCGCCCGTCGCTCGATGGTTGCGCTCTTGCGGTCATCGACCAATTGCGCCATATCACTCCTCGCTGATATGTTGTTCTTCGATTCATCCTAGCAGGAATAGCGCGACCATGGCCAACACCGAAAATGCCGGATCGACGGCAGATGTCCCGCCCGTCCGTTACCGGGTTTCCGGTATGGATTGCGCCAAGGATGCCGCGCAGATCGAGCGGGCGGCACAGGCAGCCGGGGTCGCGCCCGGCGATGTGAAAGTGTCGGCCGCGACGCACATCATGACACTGACTGCACCCGAAGTGCGCCTGCCGGACATCGAAAAGGCAGTCGCGGTGACAGGCTATGGCTTCGACCGGATCGAGGGCGATGAAGACATTCCGCCGAATCCCGCCCATCAGGACCCGGCCTACCGCCGTGCCCTCTGGATCGTCGTGATCCTGAACGTGGGATACGGGGTCCTCGAAATGATCGGCGGTTTCATTTCCGGATCGCAGGCCGTGAAGGCCGATGCGCTCGATTTCATCGGCGACGGCGCGATCACCTTCCTTGGCCTGCTGGCCATCGGCTGGAGCCTCGCCTGGCGGGCACGGTCGGCCTTGATCCAAGGCATCTTCCTCGGCCTGCTCGGCCTTGGCGTCCTCGGCACGACCATCGTGCGAGTCTTCGAACGGACGACGCCGGATGCAGGTCTAATGGGCCTGCTTGGCATGATCGCCCTTGTCGTCAACGTCATCTCCGTTCTGCCGCTGCTGCGGTTCCGCAAGGGCGACGCGAACATGCGGGCCGTCTGGCTATTCTCGCGCAACGACGCCATCGGCAATGCGGCGGTTGTCGTTGCCGCCGGTCTCGTGGCGTGGCTGGGCAGCGCCTGGCCGGACCTCATCGTCGCCTTCGGCATCGCCGGACTGTTCCTGCACTCGTCTTGGGCAATCATCCGCGATGCGCGGGCCGATCTGAAGGCAGCGGCATGAACAGCCGCGTTCTGGGCGGGCTCTGCGCGATCGCGGCGTTCGGCCTCGATCAGGGTACCAAGGCGCTTGCGCTGAACACACCGGCGCTTGAGCGCGGCGTCGAGGTTCTACCCTTTCTCAATCTCGTGCGGGTTCTGAACGATGGAGTCAGCTTCGGTATGCTGGGCGGGATCGTGCCTTGGTGGGGTCTCATCGCGCTTGCTGGCGTGATCGTGGCATGGCTGCTGATCTGGTTGTGGCGCGCGCCGGACAGGCTGACGGCTGCCGCTCTCGGTCTGATCATCGGCGGCGCGCTCGGCAATGTCCTCGACCGGCTGCGTTATCAGGCCGTCCCGGATTTTCTGGATTTCCATTACGGAACATACCACTGGCCGTCCTTCAATCTTGCGGATGTGGCGATTTTCTGCGGTGCGGCCCTGCTGTTCTGGGACAGCTTCCGCTCGGCGCAGAACAAGCCCGAACGTAACCACCGAGAAGAAAACGTTACGGGGAAATAATCGATGTCCAGCATTCCATCCGCAAAGGGCATCGACAGCACGCTTGCCCTGCTGCGCAACCCATATGAGTTCATTCCGGACACATGCCGCGATCTTGAGGGCGACCTGTTCGAGACCCGCATCCTCTTTCAAAAGACGATCTGCATGACTGGTGCCGCAGCTGCGGAGGTCTTCTATTCCGAGGATGGGCTCGTGCGCGCAGGCTCGATGCCGAAGCGTATCCAGAGAACCCTGCTCGGCGAAAAGGGCATCCAGGGGCTCGATGGCGAGGCCCACCGTCATCGGAAGCGGATGTTTATGTCACTCATGGCGTCGGAGCGGATCGAAGCTCTCGAAAACACGACGCGGGACCTGTTGGACCGCTACGCACGGGACTGGCAAGCGGCGGAGAAGGTCGTTCTCTACGACGAAGTGCGCGAAATCCTCACCAGAGCTGCCTGCGCCTGGTCGGGCCGCTTCCCGAAGCGGAGGTCGAGACGCGGACGGCGCAGATGACGGCGCTCTTCCAAGACGCCGGGGCGGTCGGCTGGAAGCACTGGGGTGCGCGTCTGGCGCGGCATCGCGCAGAGCGTTGGACAGCCGGGATTATTGAACGGCTGCGCGACGGAAGCCTTCAGACAGGACAGGAAAGCGCCGCCCATGTCGTCGCGACGTGGCGCGATCTGAATGGGGAGCTGCTGACCTCCAAGGTTGCCGCCGTGGAGCTTCTGAACGTAGTACGCCCGATCGTCGCCGTCTCTGCGTTCATCGCCCAGGCGGCGCATGCCCTGCATCGGCATCCCGAGTGGCGGCAAAAGCTGAAGGACGACGAGGGACAGCTCGAACCTTTCGTGCAAGAGGTCCGCCGTCTGTATCCGTTCTTTCCCGCGGTCGCGGCACGGGTGAAGAGTGATTTCGAGTGGCGCGGATATCGCTTTTCCAAAGGGTACAGGGGTCTGCTCGACCTCTACGGCACAAATACCGACGCTCGCTCGTGGGACGCGCCGCAAGAGTTCCGGCCCGAGCGGTTTCACGATCGGGAGGTCACCCCCTACGACTTCATTCCGCAGGGCGGTGGTGATCACCACAGGAACCACCGTTGTCCGGGCGAGTGGATCGCGATCAGCCAGATGAAGGCGTTTTGCAGTTTCTTCGTGAACGCCATCGACTACGAAGTGCCAGATCAGGATCTGGATCTGGAAACCGAAGAACTGCCGCCCATGCCTAAATCCCGGTTCATCATGCGCAACGTCAGGCGTCGGCAGTAGCGTCGGCCTCCTCCGGCTCGACCGACCGCGCATCCTTGGTGGCCTCAAACGCTTCCCACGCAACGTAGGGCACGATCAGAAGCGCCGCGACCGGGTCGGCCCACCACCAGCCCATCCATTGCGTCAGACCGATCCCGGCCAACACCACGATTGTCTGATACTGGCAGATCATGGTGTCCTTGGCATCGTACTTCAGGGCGGGCGCATCGAGCCGTTTGCCATAGCGATACTTGCCCCAGGCGAGGAACGGGTTGACCACGAGCGAAGCACCCAGAATCGCGATACCCCACCAGTTGAAGCCCGGCGCCTTCTGCGAAATGAAGGCGGAGACCGCCTCGTAGAGGATCGCCGCGACGACGATCCAGAAGGCACAGGCAACCACGTAGAGCGCGACCTTCTTGCGGTGCAGGACCGTGCGCTTGCCGGCACCGTCCTTCTCCCCCTTCAAGCGCCAGATCAGCGTCGCGGCTGAGGTGGCTTCGACCGTGCTGTCGAGACCCCAGCTTACCAGTGCCGCGCTGCCGGTCAGAAGTCCCACGGTGACGGATACGACGACCTCGATGATGTTGTAGACGAGGCTGGCGATCTCGACGCGGATGCCGCGCGTCAGATTGGCCTGCCGGTTATCTTTCTGACTACTCATAAGGGGTCGTTTGCGGGAGAGTGTGGAATCCTACGCTAAGCTGACTGCGGCCGTTCGCGCGGGGTGCGGCGAATGACCGGTTTGAGCCCACTTTGACCGATGCTGCGTAAAGGATGTATCGCTGCTTTCGAGGGCGGTAGAAAACCTGCTTGATCGCAGC
>NZ_JAAGOV010000039.1:0-99727 GCF_010500785.1 Salipiger sp. PrR003 | reverse complement strand
GGGCGGCAAGCCCGGGGGCAGCGCCGGCAAACCCAGCGGTGCCCGCCGCCCGCGCGGGGGCCGTGGCCGCCGCAGCGGGGGTGGCGGCAACGCGCGGAGCAAGGCCCACGCCTCGGCCTGATCCGACACGACCAAAGGCGCGGAGACCCCTCCGCGCCTTTTTCTTTGCCCTTGCGTCAGGCGATCGGCCCTGCGCCCGCGCCGTCACCCTTGCGGCGCCGCCCCCGGTCCACCGCCCCGCCGCCGCTTGGGCTGGACTCAGCCCCGTCGCAAATCGCCGACCTCGCGCCAGAACAGCGGTGTCAGCAGCACGTAGACGGTGATCATTTCCAGCCGCCCGAGATACATGGCAAAGGCGAGCACCAGCTTCACCGGATCGCTCATGCTGGCGAAATTGCCGGCCGGGCCGATGATCGGCCCCACCCCCGGACCGACATTGGCCAACGCGGTCAGCGCGCCGCTGGCCGAGGTCTCGAAATCCAACCCGAAGAAGTCGAGCACGATGGTGAAGCCACCGAAGGTCAGCCCGTAGAACATCATGAAGCTGATCACCCCCTTCATCACGTCCTCGTCGACCCGCGCCCCCTCGTAGCGGATCGCGGTGACCGAGTGGGGCGCACGGATGGTCTGCATCTTGGCCTTGAGCGCGCGGGCAAAGAGCAGCCAGCGCATCGCCTTGGCACCGCCCGCCGTCGAGCCGGTGCAGCCCCCGACGGCGGTGAGCAGGAAGAAGGCGACGGCGGCAAACGGCCCCCAGAGCGTGTAGTCGGTGGTTGCGTAACCGGTGGTCGTCACCACCGAGACCACGTTGAAGGCCACCGCCGTGGCAGCCTCGAAGGGCGCCATGCCCTCGTCGACCACGAGCCAGACGGTCAGCACGGTGATCACCGCGATCAGCGATTTGACCATCGCCGCCACCTGCTCGCTGCGGATCACCCCGCGCAGCACGATCCGCAGGTACCAGGCAAAGGGCAGCGCGCCGAGCAGCATGAAAACCGTGCAGGCCCATTGCAGGAACGGGCTGGTGAAATGCCCAAACGAGGCGTCGTAGCCCGAGTAGCCGCCAGTCGAGAGCGTGGTCATCGCATGGGTGATCGCATCAAAGACGCTCATCCCGCCGATCAGGTACACGAAGGCGCAGAGCGCCATGAGCCCGAGGTAGATTCTCAGCGTGGCCGAGGCGAAGGCGGCCGCGTTCTTGAGCTCTTTGTCGCCCTTGTCCGAACTCTCGGTGCGGAAAAGCTGCATGCCGCCGACCTGCAGCAGCGGCAGCATGGCGATGCCGGTGACGATGAAGCCGACGCCGCCAACCCCCTGCAGCAGCGCCCGCCAGAGGATCACCCCGCGCGGCGTCTCATCGAGCCCGCTCATCACCGTCGAACCGGTTGTAGTGATGCCGGACATGGCCTCGAAGACCGCGTCCACCGGGGTCATCCCCCACATCCAGAGCGGCACCGCCCCGGCGACGGCTGCGGTCACCCAGACCGAGGAGGTCAGCAGGAAGGTCAGCAGACGGTTCTGCTCGTGGAAGTCGGACCATGTGGACAGGCTCACCCCGCCGCCAACCATACCCACAAGCGCCGCCGACAGGCCGAAGGTCGCGCCGGTCCCCGGGAAAAGCAGCGCCACCAGCGCCATCAGCAGCGCAAAGAACACGCAGACCAGACCGTTGATGAAGTAGATAAAGGACATGACGGCTTTCTCTCGACTTGCCGGCCCGGTGCTGACGCGGCGTCGGCCCCGCAGCCTTGCGGCGAGGGCGCAGAGAATTCAACTGCACTTTTGCCCAGCCGACAATCCGCATCCCCGCCCGACGCCGCCTCCGGCCGCCCGCGCAACCAGCACCCCCCCGCGTATGCACGAAATGTGCAGGGGATGTGCCCCCTTCCTCGGCCTCCTTCGATAGTCTACCTCTGGCGCACAAGAAGACGCGCAGAGGCAGCAGCAGCATGAAACCCATCCGCCTGATCTCGGGCATTCTCACGGTCGGATTCTGGACTCTCGCAAGCCGCGTCCTCGGCGTCGCACGCGAGATCTTCATCCTCGCCTACATCGGCCCGGGTCCGGTGATGGATGCCTTCGTGGCCGCCTTCCGCCTGCCCAACATGTTCCGCCGCTTCTTTGCCGAAGGCGCTTTCAACGCGGCATTTGTCCCAATCTTTTCAAAAAAGTACGAGGGCGAAGAGAACCCGCTCAAATTCGGCAGCGATGCGATGAACGGTCTGGCCTTCGTGCTGCTGGTGCTCTCGGCACTGGCGCTGATCTTCATGCCGGCGCTGGTCTGGGCCACCGCCGGGGGCTTCGCGGGGGACGCGCGCTTCGACCTCACCATCGGCTATGGGCGCATCGTCTTTCCCTATATCTTCTTCATCTCGCTCGCCGCGCTCTTCTCGGGCGCGCTGAACGCCACCGGCCACTTCGCCGCCGCCGCCGCCGCACCGGTGCTGCTCAACATCTTCGTGATTATCGCCATGGTCACCGGCAGGGCCATGGGAGGTGAGATAATTGAATGGCTTGTCTGGGCCATCCCCTTCGCGGGCGTGGCCCAGCTGGTGCTGGTCTGGGTCGCTGCCGAGCGCGCCGGCATCCGCCTGCGCCCCGGCCGCCCGGTCTGGACCAAGGACATGAAGCGGCTCTTGCGCGTCGCCATTCCGGCGGCGCTGGCGGGCGGGGTGATGCAGGTCAACCTGCTGGTCGGCCAACAGGTCGCCTCGACCTTCGAAAAGGCGGTTGGCTGGCTCTACGCCGCCGACCGGCTCTACCAGCTGCCGCTCGGCGTCGTCGGCATCGCCGTGGGGATCGTGCTGCTGCCGGACCTCTCGCGGCGGCTCAAAGCGCAGGACGATGCGGGCGCACGCCACGCCTTTTCCCGCGCCGGCGAGCTGTCGCTGGCGCTGACGGTGCCCGCCGCCGTGGCGCTGGTTGTGGTACCCTTCCCGATTGTCTCTGTGCTGTTCCAACGCGGCGCCACCTCTGTCGCCGACGCGCAGGCCATTGCCTTTGCCGTGGCGATCTACGGGCTCGGCCTGCCGGCCTTCGTGCTGCAAAAAGTGCTGCAGCCGCTTTTCTTTGCCCGCGAGGACACCCGCACGCCGTTCCGCTACGCACTCTGGTGCATGGCGGTGAACGCAGTGCTCGCCATCGGTCTCGCGCCGGTGCTGGGCTGGTACGCCCCCGCCATCGCAACCACGGTTGCCGCCTGGACAATGGTCGCGCAGCTTGCCTGGGGCGGGCGCAAGCTCGGCGAGGTGGCCCGCTTCGACAGCCGCTTCCGCCAGCGCATCCTGCGCATCTGCCTTGCCTCGGTGATCATGGGCGCAATTCTCTGGGGAACCATGTTGCTGCTCGGCCCGTTGCTGGAGAGAAGCTACTGGCGGAGCCTCGCGCTCGTCGGTCTGATCGGCGTCGGCATCGTTTCCTATGGCATCGCCGGCCAGACCGTGGGGGCCTTCCGCCTGTCCGAGTTCAGAACCGCATTTCGCCGCAAGGGCTGACATATGACGCTGACATCGCTGATCACCGCTGCCGAGGGTTTTCCCGCCCTCGAACGGCTTTGCCATGCGGCGCAGCACGAGCTGGTGATGAGCTTCCGCATCCTCGACCCACGCACCAAGCTGCGCAGCCCCGAGCTGCGTGAGCAAGGGCTGGAGAACTGGGCCGACCTTCTGGCCGACGTGGCCCGGCGCGGCGTGACGGTGCGGATGATCATCTCTGACTTCGACCCGGTCTTCACTTCGTCGCTGCACCGGGGCGCTTGGCGCTCGGCCATGGTGTTCGCAGAACGGATGTCTGGCGACGTGCAGATCCTCTGCGCGCCGCACGGACAGAACGCCGGCTGGCTCTGGCGGTGGGCGATGCGCGGCAAGATCGCACGCTACATCGCCGAGCTGCGCCGCGAGGATGAGACAAGTCTCACACCCGTGCAGCGCACGGTTCTGAAGGGCGCGGTCCTGCTCCGGCCAGTGACCATCCACCAGAAGTTCGCCGTGGCAGACAGCAAGGCCTGCGTGATCGGAGGGCTCGACATCAACGAGCGCCGTTTCGACACGCCCGAGCACGACCGTCCCGCCGACGAGACTTGGCACGACGTGTCGATGCAAGTGGACGACGCCGGTTTCGCCACCGCCCTCCGTGGTCATTTCGACGACTGCTGGAACGCCGCACTGGATTGCGGCACCTCGGGCGTGACAGGGCAGGCCGAGCGCCGCCCCACCAGCAAGCGTGCGAAAGCGCCAGAGGACCTGCGCCTCGTGCGCACCTTCTCCGCCCCCTGCCCGGGCGCCACGCGGCTCTCCCCCCGTCCCTCGATCATCGAGCACGAGAAAGCGGTGCTTGCCTTGATCGGTGAGGCGCAGCGGCACATCTACATCGAGACCCAGTTCCTCCGCCACCGCCCGGTCGCCGAGGCGCTCGCCAAGGCGGCGGAGCGCAACCCGGGGTTGCAACTGGTGCTGCTCATGCCATCCTTCCCCGACCGGGTGCTCTACGAGGGCAACGACGGCTGGGACACGCGGCACGGCCACGCGCTGCAGACCGAGGCGGTCACCATAGTCCAGCGCGCCTTCGGCGACCGTGCCGCCATCGTCTCTCCGGGCCAGCAGGAGGATTCGCCTGACGAGATTCCCGACCTGCTCGGCTCGGGACCGATCTACGTGCATTCGAAGGTGATGCTCATCGATGACCGTGTCGGGCTCGTCGGCTCGGCAAACCTCAACGGGCGCAGCCTGCACTGGGACACCGAGGCCTCGGTGCTCTTCCGCAAGCCGGACGCGGTGCATGACCTGCAGCGACGGCTGGCAAAAACCTGGCTGCGGGATCACCTGGATGGCCACGACCCGGTCAGCGCCCGCACCTGGCGTCAGGCGGCCCTCAGCAACGCGGCGCAGCCGGCCGAGGAACGCGAGGGGTTCATCCTGCCCTATCCGCAGGCTGCCGGGCGCAAGTTCTCGCGTGCCCTGCCGATTCTGCCCGCCGACATGTTCTGATCAGGCCGGGGTCAGCGCCGCTGGCGCAGCCGCTCACGCAGACGTGCCCAGCCGCCGGGCACCAGCACCATGGTCAGAAGGAAGCCCGAGGCGAAGCCGCCGAGGTCCGCAACCCAGTCGAGCGTGCCGCCAAAAAGCAGGCCGAAGAGCAGCTGGATCCCCAGAAGGATTCCGATCAACGAGAAAGCCCGCGCCTGCTGCGCCCCCATCTGCCCGAGCCGCAGCCAGAGCAGGTAGGTGAAGCCTCCGATCAAGCCGTAGACCGGCGGGAACGCCCCGATCAGCGGGATCGGCGTGCTCACGAAGCCATAGGCCAGCGCCCCGCCGAGGCACGAGACCGCGAGGATCGCCAGCGTGCGCGGCGTTCCCAGCGCCTCGCCGACCATCTTGCCGAGCGCCAGCAGCATCACCGCGGCAAAAAGCGCATGGCTGAAGCTGGCATGCACGAAGGGGTAGCTGAAGAAGCGCAGCAGGTGCTGGGCCGGGAACTGCCCGGTCGACAGCATCCAGTGCCAGATCTCGTTCGAGAAGGCGAAACGCTGCAACGCATCGAGCCGCCAGCCCACCGCCCCCGGCCCCCCGAGAAGCCCGCGTGCGCCCAGCGAGAAGGCCGCCTCGACGCCGACGATGACCACGGCGAGCGCCACGATCGCGGGCGGCATCGAATTGAACGGCGAGACATTGTGGTTGTGCGCCATGGTGGCCTCTTTCTTGACGGCATGTCGGGCCATGGGTAAGCCAGCCGGGACCGAATATCCAGACGGAGGAAGCCCATGTCCGAGGCGGGCGACAACAATTCCGCTTTCACGCCGCGCGTGTTTTCCGGCATCCAGCCCTCGGGCGGGCTGACGCTGGGCAACTACCTTGGCGCGATCAAGCGTTTCGTCGACATGCAGGACAGCGGGGTCGAAACGATCTACTGCGTCGTCGACATGCATGCGATCACCGTCTGGCAGGACCCCGAGGCGCTGCGCCGACAGACCCGCGAGCTGACCGCCGGCTACCTTGCCTCCGGCCTCGATCCGGAAAAGTCGATCCTCTTCAACCAGAGCCAGGTCGCCGGCCACGCCCAGCTCGGCTGGATCTTCAACTGCGTCGCCCGGCTTGGCTGGATGAACCGGATGACCCAGTTCAAGGACAAGGCCGGCAAGAACGCCGAGAAGGCCTCGCTCGGCCTTTACGCCTATCCCGCTCTGATGGCCGCCGACATCCTGCTCTACCACGCAACCCACGTGCCGGTGGGCGAGGACCAGAAGCAGCACGTCGAACTGACCCGCGACATCGCGGCAAAGTTCAACCACGACTACGGCACAGACTTCTTCCCGATGACCGAGCCGGTGATCGAGGGCGCGGCCACCCGCGTCATGAGCCTGCGCGACGGCTCGAAAAAGATGTCGAAGTCCGACCCCTCCGACGCCTCGCGCATCAACATGACCGATGACGCCGACGCCATCGCCAAAAAGATCCGCAAGGCCAAGACGGACCCGGACGGGCTGCCGTCGGAGGCCAAGGGCCTCGAGGGCCGCCCCGAGGCGCGCAACCTCGTCAACATCTACGCCGCCCTCGCCGGGCAAAGCGTCGACGAGGTGCTGGCCATGGCCGGCGGCAAGCAGTTCTCGGAGTTCAAGCCGATGCTGGTCGATCTCGCGGTCGACAAGCTGGCGCCGATCTCCACCGAGATGGCCCGGCTGATGCAGGACCCGGCGCAGATCGATGCGATCCTCGCCGCCGGCAGCGAGCGCGCCCGCGCCATCGCCGATCCGATCCTGCAACGGACCTACGAGATCGTCGGCATGGTCGGCGCCAGGGCCTGACCCCGGCCCTGCCCCGGAGCCGAGACCGAGCCGAAGGGCCGTCCGCAGGGGCGGCCCTTTGCACGTCCGCCGCAGCGCACTCGGGACGAGGCGGCGCGCGCGTTTCATGCTATACTCGTGCCATCGCCCCGGGCTTTAGGGAGGACCTGCGCGATGGCACTCACCCCCGACCGCACATGGATCGCCTGGACCGGGATGGAGACCGACCTGATCTTCAACCACGGCGTCGATCTTCCGCACTTCGCCGCCTTTCCGATGATCGACGACACCGAGGGCCGCGCCCGGCTGCGCGGCTATGCCGAAGCGCTGATCTCCATCGGCCGCGAGACCGGCGCTGGCATCATCCTCGACACGCCGACCTGGATGGCCAACCCCGACCGCGCCGCGCCCGTCGGCTACGCCGCCGACGACCTTGCCCGGGTGACGCAGGAGGCCGTTGCGCTGCTGCGCGAGATGGCGGCGCGGCACCTCGACGTCTCGACCCGGATTAGCGTGCAGATCGGCCCGCAGGGCGATGGCTACCAGCCCGGCATGGCCGCCGCCGAGGCGTCCGCCGCCTACCACGGCCCGCAGATCCGCGCCGCCGCCGAGGCCGGGGCCGACATGGTCAGCGCCTATACTCTCGGCGCCGCTGGGGAGGCGATCGGCATTGCCAGAGCGGCCGAGGAGGCGGGCATCCCCGCGCTTATCGCCTTCACCGTTGAAACCGATGGCCGGCTTGCCGACGGCACGCTGCTGTCGGAGGCGGTGCAGCGCCTCGCCGGCGCCGCCGAACCTGCCGCGATCATGGTGAATTGCGCCCATCCCGACCACATCGCCGAAGCCTTCGACGGCGGCGAATGGGAGTCGCATCTGGCGGGTATCGTCGCCAATGCCTCGCGCCAGAGCCACGCCGAACTCGACGCCTGCGACACGCTCGACGACGGCGACCCCGAAGAGCTGAGCACCCAGTTGGCCGACCTGCAGCGCAGCCACCCTCGGCTGCGTGTGCTGGGCGGCTGTTGCGGCACCGACCTGCGCCACCTGCGCGAGATCGCGCGGCGGGTGTCAGGCTAGACGCCAGAGGCTCCGCTCAGCCCCATGCGCGCCGCTAGCCGCAGCGCGTGGCTCGGGTCCAGGCCAGCGGGCGGCATCACTTGGTCATAAGCCGCGCGGATCAGCGCGCCGATCTCCGGGCGCAGCACCACCCGCCCGTCCTCCAATCGCCCCAGCGGCGAGCGCGACGCAAAGGCCCCGTTGCCCCATGTGAGCATCACCTGCGCCACCTGCGCCAGCGCAAGGTCCTCGGCAGGCATCTGCGACAGGCTCTCGTCCATGCGCAGGAACACGAAGGCCGCCTTGATCGCGCCGTCCTTGTCGAAGCGGAACACCCGGTACTGGTTCGCGCCCCCGGCCTGCAGCCGCGCCACCATCTCCGGCAGCCCGTCGATCATCCGCCCGAGGTCCGGCAACTCCAGAAGTTCGGCCCACTCGCGGAAGAAAAACACCATGACGTTGGCGCCGAGCTCGGGGTCATGCTCGGCCATCTTGTGGCCCGCCATGGCGCAGACCCCCTCGAAGGCCCCCTTGACCACCGAGAGCGTCGCATCCTCCACCCCGAAGACCACCGGCACCAGGGGCCGCCCCCAGCGGGCACAGAGATAGGACCCGTCCTCGCGGGTAAACAGCGCTTCGACTTCGGCCGCGTCCATGGCTCGCCCCTTCTTCTCTTCGGCAAATACGCAAAGCGCGGCGCGCGCCACGCGGCACTCCACCTGCCATGCCGGGCGCGCCCGCGCAAGCCCGGCGGCGCGTCAGCCGTCGAAGAGCGTGCCCTGCCCCGGGCCCTGCGGGCGCGGCATCGGCAGGCCGAGGTGATCCCAGGCCCGCTGCGCCAGCATCCGCCCGCGCGGGGTGCGCTGGATCAGCCCCTGCTGCAGCAGGTAGGGCTCGATCACCTCCTCAAGCGCGTCGCGGCTTTCCGAGAGCGCAGCCGAGAGCGTCTCGATGCCCACCGGCCCGCCGGAGTAATTCTCGGCCATCAGGGTCAGGTAGCGCCGGTCCGCCCCGTCGAGCCCGAGCTGGTCGACCCCGAGCCTTGTCAGCGCGCCATCGGCCAGCTCACGGGTGACGACGCCGCCGCCTTCGACAACGGCAAAATCCACCACCCGGCGCAGCAGTCGCCCGGCAATGCGGGGCGTGCCGCGCGCCCGGCGGGCGATCTCGCGCGCGCCCTCGGGCTCGGCCCGCACCCCCAGCTTCACGGCGTTGCGGCTGACAATTTCGTGCAATTCGTCCTCGGTGTAGAACTGCAGCCGGGTCGGAATGCCGAAGCGGTCGCGCAGCGGCGTTGTCAGCAGGCCAAGCCGCGTGGTCGCGCCGACCAGCGTGAAGGGCTGCAGCTCGATGCGGACGGTGCGCGCAGCCGGCCCTTCGCCGATCACCAGATCGAGCTCGTAGTCCTCCATCGCCGGGTAGAGCACCTCCTCGACCGCCGGGTTGAGCCGGTGGATCTCGTCGATGAAGAGCACGTCGCGTGCCTCGAGGTTGGTCAGGATCGCCGCCAGATCCCCGGCCTTGGCCAGCACCGGGCCTGAGGTCATCCGAAAGCCGACCCCCAGCTCGCGCGCCATGATCTGCGCCAGCGTCGTCTTGCCGAGGCCGGGCGGGCCGTGGAACAGCGTGTGGTCCATCGCCTCGCCGCGCGACCGGGCCGACTGGATGAACACCCGCAGGTTGGCGCGCGCCTCGGCCTGGCCGATGAAATCGCCGAGCATCTGCGGGCGCAGCGCGCGGCCCTCGTCCTCGGGCAGCGGCTCGGGACGCAGGGTGGGATCGGAACCGACCATGATTTATCCCTTCGGCGCTAGCAGCTTCAGCGCGGCGCGGATCAGCGCCGGGGTCTCGGCCTCTGGATCCTCACCCGCCGCCTGCGCCACCGCCGAGGCCGCCTCTCCCGGACCGTAGCCGAGGTTGCCGAGCGCCGAGAGCGCCTCGGATTGCGCCGAGGCGTTGTGCTTGGCCGCAGGCGTCTTGCGCGCCGCCGGCGCGGGTGTCGCTGCCGGCGTATCCTCGATCACCACATCCTCGGCCGAGGTCACCTGCCCCGCGCCCATGGCCATGACCATCGGCGCCTTGTCCTTCAGCTCATTGACCACGCGCTGCGCGGTCTTCGGGCCGATGCCCTTGGCGGCCTTGATCGCGTTCCAGTCGCCAAGCGCGATGGCGCGGCTCACCCCGTCCGGGCCCAGCGTGCCCAGAATGGCAAGCGAGGCCTTGGCCCCCACGCCCTGCACCGACATCAGCAGGCGGAACCATTCCTTTTCCACCAGCGAGGGAAAGCCGTAGAGCTGCAGCAAATCCTCGCGCACCAGAAGGTCAGTGTAGAGCGCCGCCGCCTCGCCCGGGGCCAGCGTCATGAGCACCCGCTCGGAGCAATAGACCACGTAGCCCACGCCCCGCACATCGATCAGCGCGTGATCGTCACCCTTGTAATCCACCCGTCCGGCGATCCGTCCGATCATGCCTTCACCTTCATTCTCTGCACGGCCTGATGATGCGCATGACATATCGCAATGGCCAGCGCATCCGCCGCGTCGGGGCTGTCTATGACGACGCCCGGCAGTTGCATCCGCACCATGTGATCCACCTGCGCCTTTTCCGCATGGCCGACGCCGACCACCGTCTTCTTGACCTTGTTGGGGGCATATTCGCCGATCTCGAGCCCGAATTGCGCCGGCACCAGCATGGCGATGCCGCGGGCCTGACCAAGCTTCAGCGTGCCCGCCCCGTCGCGGTTGACGAAGGTCTGTTCCACCGCGGCGATCTCGGGCTGCCAGCGGTGCAGAACGTCGGTCAGCTGTTCATGCAGGGTGAGCAACCGCGCGGCGAGCGTCCCCTGTCCCGAATCGCACGTGCCGTTTGCAACGTGCCGCAAGCGGCTGCCCTCCGCCTCGATCACCCCCCAACCGAGGTGTCGGAGGCCGGGATCGATTCCGATCACCCGCATTTTTGCCTGCCCGTTCTTGTTTTTCTGCGTCCGAACTAGCACGAAACGCGAACATCCGCCAAGCCCTCGGCCCCCTGCTTTTCTCCGCCTGCGACCGTGCGAGCACGGCAGCGGCGACTCCGGAGAGCAAACGCGACATCTGACAGTCAAAGCGCGACATGGACCGCCTGGTTTTTGGGTTATTTTACAAAGCTGTTGCTCAATTTGAGTGCTATGTGAAAACCGCAGAGCCCCCATGCATTTTTGACCAGTTGTTAGAAATGCGCGGCGCCTCTATCTCCCGCTCAGAATTCAGGCACTTTAAAAACTTCGAGACAAGGACACTGACCCATGGCTGCTTATGACTACTCGCGCGACGCTTCGGGCGCCGCTGGTCTGGCAGGTCGCATCGGCAACGTCTTCGTCACCGGCTTCGCGCCCGTCGCCGCTGATGAGACCCCCCGTTCGGCCGGCCTCTTTGCTACCCTCTTCGGCATGGTTGCCGAGTGGAATGACGCCCGTCTGACCCGCAAGAGCCTGATGGCTCTGACCGACCGGGAACTCGACGATATCGGCCTCACCCGCGCCGACATCCCCGCGATCGCTCGTCGCCGCTGATCTCTTCCGAGATCATGCATAAAGGCCGCTGTCCTGTTCGGGACAGCGGCCTTTCTTATGTCCGTCCGAAAGAGATCTGCCCGGTCGAGGGCAGCTGGCGGGGCCGTGGCCCCTTCGCCCTCAGACCAGGATCCCCTGAAGAAGCATACCGATCCACAGCGTCACCGGATCGACGCCCAGCACCCAGGCGCCCAGCTTGTCGGCAAGGCTGCCGTCGCGCAGCAGCGCGACATGTTCGCCGTAATGCGCGACGCCAAGGCTGGCGAGCATGGCGCCCTTGAACACCAGAAAGCACATCAGCGCGATCAGCAGCCCGCCGAGCCGCGGCAGCTTGACCTTGCGGAGCGGCTTGTGCTCGATCACGCCGTTGCGGTTGAGCCTGGTGACATAGCCCCGGGCCAGCTTGCGGTGCTTTTGCGTCACAGCACGCTGGCGACGCTCGAAACTTCTCAGAGCGCTTTCCATACCGCGAAACCCCTCGATATCATACAAATACAGGACGCATTTGCTCGGGAAGCACGGCAAAATTTAGGCAATAACGCGGCAATTATGCCGCGTTTGGTTCACGAAGGCTTGCGCAGCGTGAGCGTGACCCATTCGCCGATCTCGTCCCGGCGCACCAGCTCGACGCCCTGCGCGGCATATGCCTCGACGACCTCATCGGCCTGGCGGATCAGGATGCCCGACAGGATCGCATAGCCGCCCGGGGCGAGATGTGCTGCCATATCAGGGGCCAAATCGATCAGCGGCTGCTTGAGGATATTGGCGAAAACAAGATCGAAGGGCGCGCGGGCCGCAAGGTCCGGGTGGCCGAACCCGGCCGCCTCGACGCAGATCACCTTGTCGGTCAGGTTGTTGGCCCGGACATTCGCCTCGGCCACTTCCACGGCGACTTCATCGATGTCCGACACGATCACCGGGTTGGGCCAGATGCGCGCGGCGGCCATGCCGAGCACCGCGGTGCCGCAGCCGATATCCGCCACGTTCTGGCCGACCATGCCCTCGTTCGCCAGACGATCGAGCGCCCGCAGACAGCCCAGCGTGGTGCCGTGGTGGCCGGTGCCAAAGGCCATCGCGGCCTCGATCAGCAGCGGCTCGGCGCCCTCGGGGATCTTGTCGGCGTCATGCGAGCCGTAGACGAAGAAACGCCCGGCCTCGACCGGGGTCAGCTCGCGGCGCACCTTGTCGACCCAGTCCTGGTCCGGCACTTCCGAGATCACGAAGGGCACGGCGTCGAAGGCGGCGGCAAGCAGTGCCAGCTCCACCTCGTTCGGCTTGCCCAGGAAATAGCCCCCGATTTCCCAGGTGCCCGAACCGTCCTCGATCTCGAAGACGCCCACGCCGATGGGCTCGGGATCGATCTCCTCGATCGCCTCGCCCAGGGCCTCGGCAGCGGTCTTGTCGCTCAGCTTGGTGAAGGCGGTCCAGGTCTTGGCCATCTCGTGCTCTCCTATAGGGGTTGGCCTGCCCGATACAGCGTTTGGCCCGGTCACGCCAGTGCACATGCACCTCGTGCACGCCGCTGCCGCCGGAAAAGCCACGCCCCGCCGGAACGGGCGGGGCGTATCGGAATGTCAGGCGGGGATCAGACCCATTTCGCCAGCGGCGGCAGGCTCATCAGCACCGCGTCGGGATCATGCCCTGTGGCAAGACCGAACTTCGTGCCACGGTCGTAGACGAGGTTGTACTCGGCATAGAGCCCGCGATGGACCAGTTGCGCGTCTTTCTCAGCCTCGCCGAAGTCCATGGTCCGGCGTTTTTCGACCAGCGGCAGGTAGGCCGGCAGGAAGGCCCGGCCGATGTCCTGCGTCAGCGCGAAATCCGCCTCCCAGTCACCCGTGTTTCGGTCATCCATGAAGATGCCGCCGACGCCGCGCGCGCGCTTGCGGTGCGGGATGTAGAAGTACTCGTCTGCCCAAGCCTTGAGTTCGGGATAGAGCGTCTCGCCATGCGGATCGAGGTATGCCTTCTGAGTGGCGTGGAAATGCGCCGTGTCCTCAGCGTACTCGAGGCAGGGGTTGAGGTCCGAGCCGCCGCCGAACCACCAGGCGCCCGGCGTCCAGAACATCCGGGTGTTCATGTGCACCGCCGGTGCGTGCGGGTTCTGCATGTGAGCCACGAGGCTGATCCCCGACGCCCAGAAGCGCGGATCGCCCTCGATCCCCGGCACTCCGCGCGCCGCCATGGACTTCTGCGCCGCCGTGCCGAGCGTGCCGTAAACGGTCGAGACGTTCACCCCGACCTTCTCGAACACCCGGCCGCCGCGCATCACGCTCATCAGCCCGCCCCCTGCGTCGCTGCCGTCGTCGGCGGTGCGGGTGGTCGGCGTCACGGTGAATCGGCCCGCCGTATGCTCGGACAGCGGTCCTTCGGAATGGCTGTCCTCCAGCCCCTCGAAGGCGGCCACGATCTCGTCTCGCAGCGCACGGAACCAGGTCGAGGCGCGCGCCTTGCGCTCGTCGAATACGTCGCTCATCAGTGTCTCCCTGGCCCGGGTCAGTGCATCGGCGTGCCGACCGGGTCGATCAGCGTGCGGCCACCGTCCACGGTCATGATCTGGCCGGTCATGAAGCCCGAAGCCTCGGAGGCAAGGAATTGCACCGCCTCGCAGACCTCGTCCGGCCCGGCGATGCGCCCGGCGGGCGTGTGCTTCTCGATTTCCTCGCGGTAGCCCGGGTGCTCCTTGAGGATGTTCTTGAGGCTCGAGGACATCAGCGAGCCGAAGGCCACCGAGTTCACCCGGATCTTCTGGTCCGCCAGCGACACCGCCATGGAACGGGTCAGCTGGTCGAGCGCCGCCACCGAGACCGAGTAGCCCAGCAAGTGCGGGTTGGTGCGCGCGGCGGCGATCGACGAGATGTTGATGATCGAGCCGGCGGAGCGGATGTCCTGCCCCTCGGCCTGCTTGATCATGCGCTTGGCGACGATCTGGCTCAGCCGCATCGCGGGCATCAAGTTCTGGCCAATCATGGTTTCGAGCGAGGCGTCCTCGCAGTCGTGAACGTTGGTCGGCAGGATTTGCCGCGCGCCGTTCACCAGGATATCGACCCGGTCATAGGCGTCCAGCGTGGCCGAGAGCAGGTTGGCCAGCGTCAGCTTCTCGCGCAGGTCGCCGGCGAAATAGCGCATGGTGCTCTCTTCATCGACCTGCCCGCATTCCTTGGCCAGCCGGTTCTCGTCCATGTCGGCGAACATGACGTTGGCGCCACGTGCCGCAAAGTGCCGCGCGATCGCGAGGCCCACGCCATTGGCGGCGCCGGTGACGATGGCGGTCTTGCCTTCGATGGAAAAACTCATGGGAATCCCTTGAATGTTTGCGCCAAGCTAGCCGCGATCAGCGCCCCGGGCGAGAGGCGTGAAGGATCTTGAACCGGGAATCTCCGGCGATTTCCTCGGTGTTGCGGAAGCGCTCGGCGAGCCGCGTCTCGTAGGGCAGGTGCCGGTTGGCAACGAGCCAGAGCTGGCCCGAGGGTTTCAACACCCGCGCGGCCGCGTCGATGAAGGCCTGCCCGAGCGAGGGTTCGGCCTTGCGCCCGGTGTGGAAGGGCGGGTTCATGATCACCGCGTCGAGCAGCGCCGGCGGGCGCCAGTCGAGCGCGTTGGCCCAGTGGAACTGCGCCCGCGGGTCGGTGACATTGCGGCGCGCGCAGTCAAGCGCATCGTGATCGGCCTCGACCATGTGCAGCGCGGCGATCTTCTCGCGGCGCAGGATGCCATTGGCGAGCCCGCCCCAGCCCGCGCCGAGATCGGCGACATGGGCACCGAGCTTCTCGGGCAGCGCCGCGAGCAGCGCCTCGCTGGCCGGGTCCGGCCCATCGGCCGAGAACACCCCCGGCGCGGTCCACTGCCCGCCGGGCAGCTGTGCCGGGCCCTTGGCCCACTCGGCAAAGGCATCGGTGGCGGCGAACCAGATGGTCTTGCCATGCGCCTTGGAGACCTGCCCCAGGATGTCGGTGCGCTTGCGCAGCGCCTTGAGGCAGGCGTCGATGCCGTCGGTCTTCTGGCCATCGACGATGACCAGACCGCCCTTGGCGGCTTTGTTGGCCTCGGCGATCCAGGCCTCGGCCCGGTCGCGGGCGCGCGGCAGGAAGACGATGGCAGCGGCGAAGTCCCCTTCGGGGGCCAGCGCGACAGTCCAGCCGCGGCGCTCCCAGGCCGCGTGGTCGGGCGCCAGGCGTTGAACCACGGTGCAGCGCTCGCGCGGCAGATCGCCGGCGTCGATGTCGCCAAGGTTCAAATCGCCCGGCGCGCCGAGCAGCAGGATGCGCCCCTCGGAGGGCAGGTCGAGACCTCCCTCGAGCGCGAAACTCAATCGGGTATCAGACATGGCAGAACCGCCGCGGAGGGCGGATCACTCCTTTTCCATGGTGCATTGCAGCGGATGCTGGTGACGCCGGGCAAAATCCATGACCTGGCCCACCTTGGTCTCGGCGATCTCGTGGCTGAATACGCCAACCACCGCGACCCCCTTCTTGTGGACGGTGAGCATCACTTCGAAAGCCTGCGCATGGGTCATGCCGAAGAAACGCTCGAGCACATGCACGACGAATTCCATCGGCGTGTAGTCGTCGTTCAGCAGCAGCACCTTGTAGAGCGGCGGGCGTTTCGTCTTGGGCTTGGTCTGCAGCACGACACCGGCATCGCCCTCGCCATCGCGGGGGTCGTTCGGGTCGGACATACGGAGTTTCTGTGCCGTGACGGACTGGATCATCTCGGGGACGCTTTTGCTTTGCGTGTGCTTTGCGGTTCCGGCTTTGAAGGGTCTATATAATTCCAAGGAGCCGCAGAGGAAAGACCCGCGGCGGGAAGAGGCGACAATATGGCCCGGAAACTGCAAACAATCGGCTTCGATGCGGACGATACGCTTTGGCACAACGAGCGGTTCTTCACCCTGACGCAGGAGCGATTCGCCGAATTGCTCGCCGATCACTCCGAGCGCGCGCATCTCGATGCCCGCCTGCTCGCCGCAGAGAAACGCAATATCGGCCACTACGGGTTTGGCGTGAAGGGGTTCGTGCTGTCGATGATCGAGACGGCCATCGAGGTCACCGATGGCCGCGTGCCCGGCACGACCATCGGCAAGATCCTCGAGGCCGGGCGGGACATGCTCGCCCACCCCGTCGAGCTGCTGCCGCACGCCAAGGACGCGGTCGAAGCCCTGGCGGCCGAACACCACCTCGTGCTGATCACCAAGGGCGACCTGCTGCATCAGGAGCGTAAGCTGGCGGCTTCGGGTCTGGGCGAGCTCTTCGACGCGGTCGAGATCGTCTCGGACAAGCAGCCACAGACCTACGCCCGCATCTTCGGCGCCAGCCCCGGCGGGGCCGAGGCGTCGATGATGGTCGGCAATTCGCTGAAGTCCGACGTCAACCCGGCGATCCGAGCCGGCGGCTGGGGGGTCTTCGTGCCGCAGGATCTGGCCTGGAGCCTCGAACACGACGAAAAGCTCGACCACCCGAGGTTCCGCGAGATTCCCGACCTCGGCGCACTCGCCCAGCTTGTGGACTCGCTCGACTGACCCCAGGTCGCGGCCGACGTGGAAGCCCCCGCCGCATTCGCGCCGCAATCGCTCATATAGTGGTGAATCGCGCGAATTCCCACAAAATGAGGGAAATCACGATCCAGAAAACAACAGAAAATCAAGGCATTGCAGACTTTATTTTTTTTGGATCGCGTGGTAGCGTTTTCGCAAACTAGAACAGTTGGCCACCGGAAAACCGGAGGCGAGAGGCAGAGAAGGCGAGAACCGTGACGGGACGGCGCAGGCAGCGACCGGGCCGAGCAGGCCTGTATATTCTCACATTCATTTGGCTTGCCCTCGTGGGGCCAGTGGGCGCTTGGGCTGCCCCCTACGCTGCCCTCGTGATGGACGCCCGGTCGGGCGAGATCCTGTTTTCCGAGAACGCCGAGACCCGACTCCACCCGGCATCGCTGACCAAGATGATGACGCTCTACATCGCCTTCGAGGCGGTCGAGCATGGCGAGATCACGATGGACACGATGGTGACCATCTCGAAGAACGCCGCCGCAGAGCCGCCCTCGAAGCTGGGCCTGCGCTCGGGCCAGAAGATCGCGCTGCGCTATCTCGTGCGCGCCGCCGCCGTCAAATCCGCAAATGACGCCGCCACTGCCATCGGCGAGGCCATCGAAGGCTCCGAAGCCGCCTTTGCCCGCCGCATGAACCGCACGGCAAAGGCGCTGGGGATGACCCGCACCACCTTCAAGAACGCCAACGGCCTCACCTCCGAGGGCCACCTGTCGACCGCCCACGACATGGGCATCCTGGGCCGGCACATTCTCTACGATTATCCCGGCTATTATAACCTTTTCTCGCGCCGTACGACCGACGCCGGCATGCGCGAAGTGGCCAATACCAACCGCCGCTTTCTCGCCGCCTACAAGGGCGCTGACGGGATCAAGACCGGTTATACCCGCGCCGCGGGCTTCAACCTCGTCGCCTCCGCCGAGCGCGGCCGCGAGCGGATCATCTCGGTGGTCTTCGGCGGCACCTCCACCGCCGCGCGCAACGCCAAGAGCGCCGAGCTGCTGGATCTCGGCTTCAAGCGTGCCGCGACCAATGTCGCGCTGCGCCGTCCGGCCAAGCCGCCCTACATGGGCCGCGTCGGCGGCGGGGCCGAGATGCTCGTGGCCAGCGCCGAGTCGAATGATTCAGGCCTGCGCGGCAAGTCGATCCGCGTCGCCGCCGCCGCCGTCACCAAGAGCCTGCGCCCGCAGATCCGCCCCGGTGTGACCAGCTCCGACGTGGCACCTCTGGTCGCCGGCGTCGAGGATGACATCAACAGCGTGCTGGAATCGGTGCAGGTGGCCGCCGTCGCCCCCGCCGTCTCCGAGGCCCCCGAGCCGATCGACATTGCAACGGTCGCCGAAGCGATGGTGGTTGCCGAGGGCGACACCGGAATTGCACCCGATTCCTCGATCAAGCCGGTGCGCCGACCGCAGGCGATGGCTCTGGTCAGCGCCCCCGCCCAGACTTCGGCCCCGGTTGTTGCCGCGCCCGAACCCGCGGCCGTCGCCGTCGCCTCCGCCGAGCCGGAGGCACAGGAAGTGGTCACCCGGGTGTCGACCTCGGGCGGGCGTCACTGGGGCATCAACGTCGGCCGCTACCCCAGCCGCTACGCCGCCGAGAAGGTGCTGCTGCAGACCGCGCTGATGGAGACCGCCACGCTGGACGGCTCGCTGCGCAAGGTCGTCGACCGCTCGGGCGGCTTCGATGCGAACTTCATGGGCCTGACCCGCGAGACCGCCGATCTCGCCTGCCGCCGGCTGCAGGCTCGGCAGGTCACCTGCTTCATGATCGGGCCGAGCTGACAGGCGCCTCATGGCGCCGACAAAAGAAAACCCCGGGCTTCGCACCCGGGGTTTTTCTATTGCACCGCGCGTAAGCCTCTCAGCGGCTCCCCGCCCCCCCAAGAAACGACAAACCCCCGAAAGGCAGAGCCCCGGGGGTCGTCAACTTCTTCGTGTCGGAAGGTCAGCTGCCTGACCTCACGAGATAGATCTCACGAGCGTAAACTCAGAGGAGACCTTCGCGCTGAGCCTTCTTGCGCGCCAGCTTGCGGGCGCGGCGGACGGCCTCGGCTTTCTCGCGAGCCTTCTTCTCGGACGGTTTCTCGAAATGCTGCCGAAGCTTCATTTCACGGAACACGCCTTCGCGCTGCAGCTTCTTCTTCAGGGCGCGGAGCGCCTGATCGACGTTGTTGTCGCGAACACTAACCTGCATGTGGTTTTCACCACCTTTCTAGTTTTGAGTTGCAAGGAAATTGCAGGAAGCCGGTCTATAGCAAGGGTTGCCAATCTTGTCTAGACTCCTACCCATTGAGTCGAAGGAGAGGCCCCATGAGTGAAGAAATTACCGGGCGCCTGCTAGATGCGGCGCTGAACCATGTCGCCTTCGACGGCTGGTCCGAGACGACCTTCCGCGCGGCGGCGAGCGATGCCGGGATCGACCCGGTGGTGGCGCGCGGGCTCTATCCGCGCGGTGCGGTGGACATGGCGATCGCCTTCCACCGCCGCGGCGACGAGGCTATGTCCGCGCGCCTCAAGGAAATCGACCAGTCCGAGATGCGCTTTCGCGACCGCGTCGCGCTGGCCGTCCGCAGTAGGATCGAGGCGGTCGACGACCGCGAGGCGGTGCGCCGCGGCACCGCGCTTTTCGCGCTGCCGATGTACGCCGCCGATGGTGCCAAGCTGATCTGGGGCACCGCCGACCGCATCTGGACCGAACTGGGCGACAGCTCGCGCGATTTCAACTGGTACACCAAGCGCGCCACGCTGAGCGCCGTCTACTCCTCGACCGTGCTCTACTGGCTGGGCGACGATTCGCTCGAAAACCACGCCACATGGGAGTTCCTCGATCGCCGAATCGAAGACGTGATGCGCTTCGAGAAGACCAAGGCCAAGGTGCGCGGCACTCCGGTGCTGGGAAAGATGCTGGTGGCCGGACCGGAAAAAATGCTCGGCAGGCTGCGCGCTCCGAAGAGTCCGCGCCACGGGCTGCCGGGCGGCTGGACCGCGCCGCGCTGAGCCCCCTGCCCTTCCCGCACGACAGCAAGACAGGACGACAAATGACCAAGACCATGCGCGCCGTCGAGATCTCGCAGCCCGGCGGCCCCGAGGTGTTGCGCCTCACCGAGCGCCCCGTTCCCGAGCCTGGACATGGGCAGGTGGTGATCCGCGTCGCCCATGCCGGGGTGAACCGCCCCGATGCTCTGCAGCGCGCCGGCAGCTACGCGCCGCCTCCCGGCGCCTCGGACCTACCCGGGCTCGAATGCTCGGGTGAAGTGGTGGCCACCGGCCCCGGTGTCAGCTGGCCCGCCGTCGGCGATGAGGTCTGCGCCCTGCTGCCCGGCGGCGGCTATGCCGAGTATGTCGCCACGCCTGCTGCGCATTGCCTGCCCGTTCCCGCCGGAATGGGGCTGCGCGAAGCGGCCTGCCTGCCCGAGACCTTCTTCACCGTCTGGAGCAACGTCTTCCAGCGCGGCGGGCTGCAGGCGGGCGAGCGCTTCCTTGTGCATGGCGGCTCTTCGGGCATCGGCACCACGGCGATCCAGCTTGCCAGCGCGCTCGGCGCGCGGGTCTTCGCCACCGCCGGCTCGGCAGACAAATGCGCCGCCTGCGAGAAACTCGGCGCCGAGCGCGCGATCAACTACCGCGACGAGGACTTCGTCGAGGTGATGCGCGGCATCGGCGGGGCGAACCTGATCCTCGACATGGTCGGCGGCGACTACATCCCGCGCAACGTCAAGGCGCTGGCCGACGACGGGCGTCTGGTGCAGATCGCCTTCCTGCAAGGGCCAAAGGCCGAGCTGAACTTCGCGCAGGTGATGGCCCGGCGCCTGACGATCACCGGGTCGACCCTGCGCCCGCAAAGCGATCTCGCCAAGGCGCGGATCGCCGCGTCCCTGCGCGAACACGTCTGGCCGCTGATCGAGGCGGGCCGCGTGGGCCCGGTGATGGACTCGGACTTCGCCCTGGATCAGGCTTCCGAGGCGCATGCCCGCATGGAAGGCTCGACACATATCGGCAAAATCGTCCTCAGGGTCGCCTGACCGACGATCCCGGCTCGGCAGCCCGCCTGCCGAGCCGATCCCTCAAGCCACCGCGCGGCGGTAGAAGTGCCAGCTCGCGTGGCCGAGCAGCGGCAGGACCAGCATCAGCCCCAGCAGCAGGGGCAGCGATCCCAGCACCAGCAGAACCGCGACCAGCGCGCCCCAGCTCAGCACCACCTTCGGGTTTTTCCGCAGCACCCGAACCGAGGTCATCACTGCCACCGGCGCGCCCACGTGCCGGTGCAGCAGCAGCGGGAAAGAGATCACCGAAACCGCCAGCGCCGCCAGGGCGAAGACGAAGCCCACACCGCAGCCGAGCAAGATCATCCACCAGCCGCCCGGGGTGCCGAACACCTGATCGAGAAAGGCGCCGAAGCTCTCGTACTGCGCCGGCCCCATGGTCACCTGGTGGATGAAATGCGCCGTCAGCATCCAGGCGCAGAACAGCGCGATGAGATAGAGCCCCATCACCAGCATCGCCCCGAAGGCGGGCGAGCTCAGCACCGCGAAGGCATCGCGCCAGCTTGCCTCAAGCCCCATCTCGCGCCTGCGGCTCATCTCGTAGAGCCCGACCGCCGCCATCGGCCCGAGGAGCGCAAAGCCCGCCGCCATGGGAAAGATCAGCGGCAGGAGCGCCTGGTGAAAGGCCATGCCCATCAGCAACAGCCCCATCACGGGGTAGATGAGCACGATGAACAGCACGTCGCTGCGACAGGCCTTGAAGTCCTCCCAGCCGGCGCGCAGCGATTCCGAAATGTCCGACATTGCCATGGTCCGCACGCGGCGCGGCGTATGGGCGTGATCCGTCCCGAGCTCGCGCGTGGCGGCCGAGACATGCGCGCCCGCCGCCGAGAGCCGTTGCGCCGCCCAGCTTAGCGGGTTTCCGATCGTATGAGGTGTCTGTGCCATGAGCCTCCTCCCTTGGCGTCCTGCGCAGCGCCAATCGCGGGTCTGGTCCTGGCACGCGCCGATGACCAGACGGGCCGGCCGCGCGTATCTCTACAGCCTAGCACGAAACACGCTCTCGGTGAATCACGTCGATGAGACGCGCGCACCCCTGGGCCATGCCCCCTTGCCCCTGTCCGCGCCTTGTCGCAGGGTCTGGCCCAAACGTCAGATAGGAGCACAGGACCATGGCCGAGACAGCCCGCACCGTCATCATCGAGCAAACCGGAGGCCCCGAAGCACTCAAGCTGGTCGACTTGCCGGTTGGTGAGCCCGGCCCGGGCGAGATCCGCATCCGCCACAAGGCCTGCGGTCTCAACTTCATCGACTGCTACCAGCGCTCGGGTCTCTACCCGCTCGAGCTGCCCCACGCGCTCGGCATGGAGGCCGCGGGCGTGATCGAGGCCGTCGGCGAAGGCGTCACCCATCTCGCCCCTGGCGACCGCGCCGCCTATGCCGCGATGCCCGCCGGCGCATACACAGAGGTGCGCGTGATGCCCGCCGCGCAGGTCTGCAAGCTGCCTGAGAACATCTCCTTCGAGGAAGGCGCGGCGATGATGCTGAAGGGCATGACCGTCCAGTTCCTCTTCCACCGCACGACGCCGCTGAAGAAGGGCGACACGGTCCTGTTCCACGCCGCGGCGGGGGGCGTCGGCCTCATCGCCTGCCAATGGGCGAAATCCGAGGGCATCCGCCTGATCGGCACCGCCGGTTCGGACGAGAAATGCCAGCTGGCGCTCGACCACGGTGCCGACGCCTGCATCAACTACAACACCGAGGATTTCACCCAGCGCACCCGCGAGCTGACCGATGGCAAGGGTGTCGACGTGGTGATGGATTCGATCGGCAAATCCACCTTCATGGGCTCGCTCGACTGCCTCAAGCCGCTGGGGATGATGATTTCCTTCGGCAATGCTTCGGGCCCGGTAGAGGCATTCAACCTCGGTCTGCTGGCGCAGAAGGGCTCGCTGAAGGTCACCCGCCCGACGCTCTTTGCCCATATCGCCGACCCGGCAGCCTGCCAGGAAATGGCGGCGATGCTCTTCGACAAGGTCGCCTCGGGCGCGGTGAACATCCGCATTGGCCAGCGTTTCGCGCTGGAAGATGTCGCCGAGGCCCACCGCGCGCTCGAGGCGCGCAAGACCACTGGCCAGACCATCCTGACGCTCGGGTAAGCCCGCGCGCCGAATGGCAAAGGAAAAAGCGGCGCGGATCATCCCCGCGCCGCTCTCATGTTCGCCAGAGCCGCAGCCCCGGGCGATCAGCGCCGATCAGGCGATCTCTACCAGCTCGATGGCAAAGGTCAGATCCTTGCCCGCCAGCGGGTGATTGGCGTCGAGCGTGACCTCGGTGTCATTCACCTCGACCACGGTCACCTGCACCACCTGGCCGGTGGGGGTCTGCATCTGCAGCGGGGTGCCCAGATCGAGCGGGATGTCCTCGGGGATGTCGGCACGCGGCACGGCCTGGCGTGCCTCGGCGTGGACCGGGCCATAGGCCTCTTCGGCGGGCACTTCCACGGTCTTCTTCTCGCCGACCGCCATGCCCGGCATCGCCTTGTCGAGGCCGGGGATGATCTGGCCCGAGCCGACCTGGAATTCCAGCGGGTCGCGGCCTGCGCTGGAATCAAAGGTGGTGCCGTCGTTCAGGGTGCCAGTGTAATGAATACGAACGGTGTCGCCGGTCTTGACCTGCGTCATGGGAGTCTCCGATCTTTTGGGAAAGTTCTGTGGATGGGACGAGGCCACCTGTCGCGGCGGGTGCTCGTTTGCTCTCCCCTCCAACCTAAGCATCCACGCCCGGGATTGCAAAGAGGATGTCCGGGCGAGGCCCGGGCACGGCGCCCTGCCCCTCCAAACCTTGGCAAATTCACTCTTTCGACCCGCCCCGGCCCGTGCCACCCTGCGCCGGATCGCGAGGAGGACAGTTCGCCCCATGACCCAAGCCGGCCAGATCGCCACCTGCGTCTTTGACGCCTACGGCACGCTCTTCGACGTCTCTGCTGCCGCGCGCCGCGCCGCCGAAGCGCCCGGGCAGCAGGCGCTGGCCAAAGTCTGGCCGGCCCTCTCCGCCGACTGGCGGCGCAAGCAGCTGGAATACAGCTGGCTGCGCGCGGTGACCGGCGATCACTGCAGCTTCTGGCAGGTGACGCAGGACGGGCTCGACTGGGCGATGGAGCGCCATGGCCTGACCGACCCCGAGCTGCGCGAAACCCTGCTCGGCCTCTACTGGGAGCTCTCGGCCTACCCCGAGGTGCCCAAACTCCTCGCGACACTGAAGGCGCAGGGACTGAACTGCGCCATCCTTTCCAACGGCAGTCCGGACATGCTCGAGGGCGCGGTCGCCAGTGCCGGGATTGAAAGCTACCTCGACGCCGTGCTCTCGGTCGAGGAGGTCGGCGTCTTCAAGCCTGCCCGCGCGGTCTACGACCTCGTGGGTCAGCGCTTCGGGAAGGAACCGGGAGAGGTGCTTTTCGTTTCCTCCAACGGCTGGGACGCGGGCAGCGCGGCGGCTTACGGCTTTCGCACCGCCTGGGTCAACCGCGCCGGTGAGCCCATCGACCGCCTGCCCGGCCGACCGCAGCACGTGCTGAACGACCTGACCACAATCCCGGAGCTTCTCTGATGCCCGAGTTCACCACTTCCGACGGCCTGTCGATCCATTACACCGACGAGGGCCACGGCATCCCGCTGCTCTGCCTCGCCGGCCTCACCCGCGACGGGCGCGATTTCGACTATCTTGCGCCCCATCTCGACCCCGCGAAGGTGCGGCTGATCCGCATGGATTACCGGGGCCGCGGCCAGTCCGACTGGACCGATCACACCAGCTACACCATTCCCATCGAGGGCCGCGACGCGGTCGAGTTGATGGACCACCTCGGGCTGAAGCAGGTGGCGGTGCTCGGCACCTCGCGCGGCGGGCTGATCGCCATGGTGCTGGCGGCGACGGTGAAGGAGCGGTTGCTCGGCGTCGCGCTCAACGACATCGGCCCCGAGATCGGAGGCGAAGGGCTTGCGGTCATCAAGGATTACATCGGCCGGAACCCGGCTTGGCAAACCCATGCAGAGGCCGCCGAGAAGATGGCCATGGGCATGACCGCCTTCAAGGACGTGCCGCCGGGGCGCTGGATGGAAGAGGTGACGAAGTTCTACCGCGAAACGCCCGAAGGGCTGCGCATCCAGTACGATCCGCGCCTGCGCGACGCGGTGCTCGAGGCGGGCGCGCAGCCCGCGCCGGACCTCTGGCCGCTCTTCGATGCCTTCAAGGGGCTGCCGCTCTGCGCCCTGCGGGGCGGTGGCTCGACGCTGCTCACCGCCGAGACCTTCGCCGAGATGCAGCGGCGCCGACCGGACATGATCGCCGCCGAGATCCCCGGCCGCGGCCACGTCCCGTTCCTCGACGAGCCCGAGTCGCTGGGCGCGCTGCGGCGCTGGCTGAAAATGCTGGGCTGAGCCTCAGCCGAGGTTGAACACCCGGCTCGGGTGCAGCTCGCCGGCCTTGAAGATGCCCACCGCCACCGGCTTGCCCTCGAAGGACGCCCAGGCCTCGTCGCCGTATTCGGCCTCGCCGGGAATCACCATGCCGGGGTTGCCATTGCGCAGCCGCGCCGCACCCTCGGGCGTGCAGCGCAGCTCGGGCAGATCGGCAAGACCCACTTGCAGCGGCAGCAGCTTCTCGTCGAGCTCGGGGGTCTTCGCCAGCGCGTCGATCTGCTCGACGCTGATCCCGTCCGAGGCCTCGAACGGCCCGGACCAGACCCGGCGCAGGCGCAGCACGTGTCCGAAACAGCCGAGCGCCTCGCCGAGATCGCGGGCGATCGAGCGCACGTAGCCGCCCTTGCCGCAGACCATCTCCAGCTCGACGTGGTCGGCATCGACACGCTCGAGCATGATCAGCGATTCCACGAAGAGCGGACGGGCCGAAAGCTCCATCTCCTCGCCGTCCCGCGCCCGCTTGTAGGCGCGTTCGCCATCCACCTTCACCGCCGAGAACTGCGGCGGCACCTGCTGGATGTCGCCGACGAACTGGTGCAGCGCTTCCTTGATCTCGTCGTCCGAGGGGCGCTCGGCGCTCTCGCGCTGGATCTCGCCCTCGGCATCGTCGGTATTGGTGGCCTGCCCCAGGCGCACGATGAAGCGGTAGGCCTTCATCGCGTCGGTGATATAGGGCACGGTCTTGGTCGCCTCGCCGAGCGCCACGGCCAGCACGCCGGTCGCCTCGGGGTCGAGCGTGCCGGCGTGGCCCGCCTTTTTCGCCGCCAGCGCCCAGCGGACCTTGTTGACCACAGAGGTCGAGGTCATGCCCGCCGGTTTGTCGACGATCAGCCAGCCGGAAATGTCGCGACCCTTCTTGCGTGCCATTGGTGTCCCCGCGCCTCTTCGTATGCCATCAAGGCGCGCCTGCTAGCAGGCGGGAGGCGCGGGAGTCAATCAGCGCCGGTGCGGTGTGATGCGCGTGGGCGGTGCATGGAATGTGCATGACCTGCGCCTGCCCGATCGCCTTCCCTCTTGCCGCCCCGCCCGCTAGGGTCCGCGCCAAGGAAAATGGAGGCCCCGCCATGCTCATGGGCGATCTCGGAGATGTCCGACTTCACTACCACATCGACGGCCCCGACGATGGCGCACCGCTGGTGCTGGCCAAC
This sequence comes from Salipiger sp. PrR003, assembly GCF_010500785.1. NCBI lineage: Bacteria > Pseudomonadati > Pseudomonadota > Alphaproteobacteria > Rhodobacterales > Roseobacteraceae > Salipiger > Salipiger sp. PrR003. The sequence goes on along the minus strand of NZ_JAAGOV010000039.1, from coordinate 73,187 downwards.
TCTCTGGGCACCGATTTCCGGCTCTGGGACGGGCTGCTGCCGCACCTGCCCGAGGGGCTGCGGATCCTGCGCTACGACATGCGGGGACACGGCCTTTCGGACTGCCCCGAACCGCCCTATTCCATGGGCGCGCTGGTGCGCGACGCCGAGCGGCTGATGGAGCACACGGGGGTCCGTGACGCGATCTTCGTCGGCCTGTCGATCGGCGGCATGGTCGCGCAAGGGCTGTCGGCCAAGCGCCACGATCTCGTGCGCGCGGCGGTCCTGTCGAACACCGCCGCCAAGATCGGCACGCGGCAGATCTGGGAGACCCGCATCGCCGAAGTCGAGAAGCGCGGCGTCGAGGCCATCGCGGATGCGGTGCTGGAGCGCTGGTTCACCCGAAAATTCCGCGCCTCCGAGGCGATCAAGCCCTGGCGCAACATGCTCGCGCGCACGCCCGCAAAAGGCTACATGGGCTGCGCCGCCGCCATCGCCGGGACCGACTTCATGACGCCCACCTCGGGCCTGCGCCTGCCGCTGCTTGGGATCGCCGCCAGCGAGGACGGCTCGACACCGCCCGACATGGTGCGCGAGACGACAGACCTCGTTCCCGGTTCGCAATTCGCGCTGATCCGGGGCGCGGGACATCTTCCCTTCGTCGAGAAGCCCGCGGAATACGGGCAAATTCTCACCGACTTCCTCAAAGGACAGGGGCATATCTGATGGCGAACTTCCTGCTGATCCACGGCGCCTCGCACGGCGCATGGTGCTGGCGCGACGTGATCCCGGCGCTGGAAGAGCGCGGTCACACGGCCCGCGCCATCGACCTGCCCGGGCATGGCGCCGATACCACGCCACGCGACGAGGTCACCCTGCGGAGCTACGTCGAGGCCATCCTCGGCGCGCTCGACGCGCCGACCATCGTCGTCGCCCACTCGATGTCCGGCGTGCCCGCGACGCAGGCCGCCGACCTGCACCCGGAGAAATTTTCCCGGCTCATCTACCTCTGCGCCTTCCTGCCCGGCGACGGCGACAGCGTCACCAGCCTCAGCCGCGACTGGCCGGACCAGCCGCTGAACGAGGCGATCCGCCGCGACGAAGGTGGCGCGACCTTCCATTTCGATCCATCCCTGATCCGGGAAAAATTCTACCACGACTGTCCCGCCGCGCTCATCGACCGCGCCGCGCGGCACCTGACGCCGCAGCCGATCTCGACGCAGAAGGAACGTGTCACGCTCACCGGCACGGTAGAGCAGGTGCCGCGGAGCTACATCCTGTGCTCTCAGGACATGGCCGTGCCCCCTGACCACCAGCGTGCCATGGCGTCGGTCTTGCCAAGCGACGAGGTCTACGACATGAGCAGCGCGCATTCGCCCTTCCTGTCCGACCCCGAGGGCCTCGTCGCCCTTCTGGACCGCATCGCCCGGAGCTGACCCATGTCCGCCACGCCCTTCGACAGCGCCCACCTGCACCGCCTCTTCCCTGCCGGGGATCTCGCCAAGCTGTTCTCGGACAGCGCCGAGGTCCGGGCGATCATGATCGTGGTGGGCACGCTGGCCAAGGTGCAGGGCGACGCCGGGCTGATCCCCGAGACCGCCGCCAAGGCCATCCACCGCGCCTCGCTCGAACTCCAGATCGACCCCGGCGCGCTGGCGCAGGGCACGGCAGAGGCGGGCAGCGTGGTGCCGCCGCTGCTGGATGCCTTTCGGTCGCTGATGCAGGCGCCCGACTACGCCCAGTACCTCTGCCAGGGCGCCCTCCCTGGCGATCTGCAGGACTGCGCGCTGGCGCTGCGCCTGCGGCAGGTGCTGGCCCAGTTCGAAGCGGCGACCGAGGCGCTGCCGGGCAGCGACGATCTCGCCGCGCTCATGGCCGACTTGCCGGCGCTGCGCGAGGCCCTGCTCTGCGTGAGCCACAACGGCGACAGCGCCGAGGTCCTGCGCCCTGCGCTCGGCGCCGCGCTGAACCTCGGCGATCAGGGGTGGGGCGCCGACCGGATGCCCCTGACCATGCTGGCGGATTGGGCCGCGCGGCTGATTCGCGCGCTCGCGGGGCGCGCGCCGGGCAACGCGCCGCTTGCCGCACTGAAGGCGCACGCCGGGATCCTCGGCACTTCGCTCGGCGCGGTCGAGGGGTCTGCCGTGGCGCGACGCCACGTCGAGTCCCTCATCCTGCCGCAGCTCCTTCTGGCCACCGGAGCCGCGCTCTCGCTCGCGGCACGGCCCTGAGCGGCGCGGCATCGCAAACACTTGCCAGCAGCGCTTGGTTCGCGCTAACAGCGGGACAGCCACGAAGACGCATAAGACCCGTCCCGAGCCATCCTCAGACGCCGCAGGATCTCGCATTCCGCAGCGCGCGTTCTATATAGCGACTGAGACCTTGCAGAGGCATCGACTGGTGACGGAAGAAACGCTCACACCCCCACCCGAGGAAATGGCCGAGAACGCGCGCAACGCCGCGGGCTTCCTCAAGACGCTGGCCCACGAGGGACGGCTGATGATCCTGTGCCACCTCGGCTCGGGCGAAAAGTCCGTGGGTGAGCTTGAAGGTCTGCTCGGCATGCGCCAGGCGGCGGTGAGCCAAATGCTGGCACGCCTGCGCGAAGAGGGTCTGGTGAACACCCGCCGCGACGGCAAGACGATCTACTACAGCCTCGCGACCGAGGACACCGCGCGGGTGATCGGCCTGCTCTACGAGATCTTCTGCGTCAAGAAGGACTGATGAGCCGGCGACGTGCGCCGCACCCTCAGCGTTTTTCCGTCCAGTCCCACGGCCGCGTGAAGGCGCCGAGACATTTTGCGACGGCGGCCTCCTCGTCATCGCCGCGCGACAGTTTGGCCACCAGCCCGCGGCGCGTGTCATCATGGACTTCGGCCACGCGCGCATTCAGACCCTGCGCTTCCAGCGCGGCGTCGTAGACGCGGGCGATCGCCCGCTTGCGCAGGTCGGGCTTGAACACCTTTCCGACCCCGGTCTTCGGCAGCTCTGGCAGGATCTCGAGGTGTTTCGGCCAGGCCGCGCGTTCGTGGATATGCACCTGCGCGTGCTTCAGCAGCTCCTCCTCGGTGACCATCGCCCCCGCGACCAGCTCGACATAGGCGCAGGGCAGCTCGCCCGCGTGGGCGTCGGGCTGGCCGATTGCCGCCGCCACCGCCACCGAAGGATGGGTGAGCAGCGCGTCCTCGATCTCGGCGGGATCGATGTTGTGGCCGCCGCGGATGATCACGTCCTTGGCCCGCCCGGTGATCCACAGATAGCCATCCGCGTCGATCCGGCCCAGATCACCGGTCCGAAGGAAGCGCTCCTCGTGATAGAGATCGCGGTTGCGGTCCGCATCGGTATAGGTGCGGCCGGGGGTCACCCCGGGATTGTACACGCAGATCTCGCCAATCTCGTCTGCCGGGCATTCCTGCGGGCCCGACGCGGTCTGCCGCACGATCTTGACCTCTGTATAGGGGAACGGGAAGCCGACCGAGCCGATCTTCTTGACCCCGTCCGGCGGGTTGACCGACACGAGGCAGGTTGCCTCGGTCAGCCCGTAACCCTCGCAGATCGACAGGCCCGCAACCTCCTCGAAGCGCCGGAACAGCTCGACGGGCATCGGTGCGGAACCGGAAAAGGCGTGGCGCATGGTCGAGATGTCGGCGTCCACCTTGCGCTGCATAAGCGCCGAGACGGCGGTCGGCACGGTGATCATGAAAGTGATCTTCCAGCGCTCGCAGAGCTTCCAGAAATTGTCGAAGACCCCCTCGCCGCGATAGCCCGCCGGGGTCGGCAGGATCACATGCGCCCCCGAGGACAGGGCCGACATGATCACCACCTCGGTGGCGAAAACGTGGAACAGCGGCAGCGGGCACATGACGTTGTCGGTCTCGCGGAACAACAGCCGCGAGCCGAGCCAGCCGTTGTAGAGCATCCCCGAGACCCTGTGCTGCGCGACCTTGGGCATGCCGGTCGTGCCGCCGGTGTGAAAATAGGCCGCGACCCTGTCGGCGGTCGACGGCGCGAAGGTGAGCCCCGTCGGCTGGCGCGTAAGCTCGGCGTTGAAGCATTTGATGTCGGCGTGATGGGTGCGCGGCAGTTTCGGGCGCAGCAGCGGCACCAGCCAGCGCTTCGGCGGGGTGAGGTAGCGGTTGAGATCCACCTCGAGCACCGTGACCACCCCCGGCGCATGGCGGCAGGCCTCGGCCAGCTTCTGGGCGATGTCGGTCTTGGGGAAGGACTTCAGCGTCACCACCACCCGCGCGCCGGTCTCGCGCAGCAGCGCCGCGATCTGCTCGGGTTCGAGCAGCGGGTTGATCGGCGCCACGATCCCGGCGACTGCCCCACCGAGGACCGTCAGCAGCGCCTCGGTGCAGTTGGGCAGCACCATGGCAACCACGTCGCCCTCCTCCACTCCCAGGCTGCGGAAGAGGTTGGCGGCCTGATTCACGCGCGACTCCAGCTGCGACCAGCTCAGCGTCTCGGCCGGATCCTTTGCCCCGGAAAGAAGCTGGAAGCTGAGCGCCGGGCGCTCTCCGAAGCGCGCGGCGGTCTGCGCGAGGCAGGCGTGCAGGTTCCCGGGCAGGTCCCGTTCGGACCAGGGTTTCTCGGCCTCGATCGCATTGCGATCGTCCAATGTCACGAATTGCATGCCCGCGCCGCTCCTCCACGCGCGGTACCGTCGCACGACCGGCGGCGGCACCAGTTTAAAGTGTGAGAGGTATCATCACCTCTCGCAAGGGCTGCGCCCTTAGCATGCCGCACGGTCAAGGCAAAGCCCGGAGACCCCGGAACGGCTAAGGGATCACTACTCCGCGGCGACCCCGTCGGTGAACTGCAGCCTCGCCAGCCGGGCATAGAGCCCTCCCTCGGCCACCAGCGCATCGTGCCCCCCCTGCGCGACGATGCGGCCATGATCCATGACCAGGATCCGGTCGGCCTTCTTCACTGTCGCGAGCCTGTGCGCGACGATGATCGTCGTGCGCCCCTCGGCCAGCGTATCGACGGCCTGCTGCACCGCCCGCTCGCTCTCGGCATCCAGCGCCGAGGTCGCCTCGTCGAGCAGCAGCACCGGCGCGTCGCGCAGGATGGCGCGGGCGATGGCCACGCGCTGCTTCTGTCCGCCCGAGAGCATCACGCCGCGCTCGCCGAGATAGGTGTCATAGCCCTCGGGCAGCGCTGACAGGAAGTCATGCGCGGCCGCCGCGCGGGCGGCGGCCTCGACCTCGGCATCGCTGGCACCGGGGCGGCCGAAGCGGATGTTGTCGCGCGCCGAGGCCGCAAAGATCACCGGATCCTGCGGCACCAGCGCGATGTGCTGCCGGAAGCCGTTGCGGCTCATCTTGTCAAGCGGCACGCCGTCGAGCAGCACCCGGCCTGCATCGGGGTCGTAGAAGCGCTGGATAAGCTGCACGATGGTGGTCTTGCCCGCGCCGGAAGGGCCAACGAGGGCCACCGTCTCGCCCGGCTGAATGTGGAGGTCGATGCCGTCCAGAGCCTTGATCCCAGGCCGCGCGGGATAGGTGAAATCGACCTTGTCGAAGGTGATCTCGCCGCGCACGGTTCTCGGCACCGGCAGGGGCTGAACGGGATCGGTCACCGTGTCCTCGACCTGTAGCAGTTCGACCAGCCGCTCGGTCGCCCCGGCAGCGCGCTGCAGCTCGCCGAAGATCTCCGAGAGCGCCGCGACGGCGCCGGCGACCATCACCGAATAAATCACGAATTGCACCAGCGCGCCGGCGCTCATCTGCCCCGCGCGCACGTCCACCGCCCCGGCCCAGAGCACGCCGACGATGCCGGTGAAGACGAGGAAGATCACGATCGCCGTCATGAGCGCGCGAGTCTTCACCCGTCGGCGGGCGGCGTCGAAGCTCTTCTCGGTGACCTCGGCAAAGGCTTCGCGGCTGATCGCCTCGTGGGTGTAGCTCTGCACGGTCTGCACGGCCGAAAGCGCCTCGGCGGCATTTCCCGAAGAGACCGCGATCCAGTCCTGGTTCTCGCGGCTCAGCTTGCGCAGGCGGCGGCCCAGCGTGAGGATCGGCACGATCACCACCGGCACGATCAGCAGCACCATCCCGGTGAGCTTGGCCGAGGTGAAGAGCATCAGCGTCAGCCCGCCCACGAAGAGCAGCAGGTTGCGCAGCGCGATCGACACCGACGAGCCGATCACCGACAGGATCAGCGTGGTGTCGGTGGTGATCCGGCTCAGCACCTCGCCGGTCATGGTGTTTTCATAGAAGGCCGGAGAGAGGCCGATCACCCGGTCGAAAACCGCCTTTCGGATGTCGGCCACCACGCGCTCGCCGAGCCGCGTGACCAGCGCGTAGCGGGCCGCGGTGCCGAGCGCCAGAAGCGCGGCGATGCCGAGTGCCGCCATGAAGTAGCGGTCGAGCAGCGCGCCGTCCTGGGTGCCGAAATTGTCCACCACCCGGCGCACCGCCAGCGGCAGGGTCAGCGAGACGGTGGCCGTGGCAATCAGCGCGAGGACCGCCGCGATCATCAGCCCCCGATACGGCTTCATGAAGGGCCAGAGAGCGGCCAGAGAGCCGAGTTTCCGGGATTTCTCGCGATCGTCCTGCACGATGGCAGCCGGGTTTCCGTGGGCCATGGCCGCTCCTTTGTCTTCAGAACGGTATTGCGGGGCGCGGCGCCCTGCGTCAAGGCGCGGCGTGTCGCGGAGGGGCGCACGCGGTCCTGCAACGCGGACCACAAAGGCACGAGTCGCTTGAAAATCACGATGTCAGGGAGGAATGGAGCGGGCGGCGGGAATCGAACCCGCGTCATTAGCTTGGAAGGCTAAGGTCTTACCACTACACAACGCCCGCGTAGTGGCGGGAGAGATATTGCAACCTTTCGGCCCGGTCAACCGCCCCCGCGCGGCTTTTGCAGGATGCCGCCGGGTTTTTGCGGTGATCCGCCCGCGCGCGGGAAACGTATCCCCAGGGTAAGGTTCCAAAGGACGCCCCATGCAAACGCTCGTTCTCTACATCGTCACCGCCGCCGTCTTCCTTGGGCTCGACATGCTCGGGCTGCGGTTCCTCATCCGCCCGGTGTTCGAGCGGCACGTGGGGCACCTCTTGGCAGAGCCGCTGCGGCTCGGCCCGGCGGCGGGCTTTTATCTGGCCTACGTGGTGGGGGTGCTGGTTTTCGTCTCGCTGCCCGCCCTGCGCGAGGGCGCAACGCTGCAGGCGCTCTGGATGGGGGCGCTGCTGGGTCTGATGTGCTACGGCACCTACGAGATGACCAATTTCGCCACGCTGGCCGACTGGAGCTGGGAGCAGGTGATCGCCGACTGCCTTTGGGGCGCGGTGCTGACCGGGGTCTCGGCCTGGGCCGGGGTGGCGGCGGTAATGGCGGTCTTTCCGAAACCCTCCTGACCCTGTCACGGGCATGAGCCCTCCTCGCCCTTGACCGCTCCGGGGGCGAGGCGCTCAGCCCGCAAGCCGCGCCGTGAGGCGCAGCGCGAGCGGATAGGGCAGAAGCCTGAGCAGCTTCAGCGCATAGGTAAAGCGCTTGGGGAAGTGAATCTCGAAACTGCGCCCCGCCATGCCGCGGGAGATCTCGCGCGCAGCTTCTTCGGGCTCGATAATCGCGGGCATGGTGAAATCGTTCTTGTCGGTCAGCCGGGTCCGAACGAAGCCGGGGCAGACCAGCCGCACGTCGACCTGGGGCGCCAGTTCGACCCGCAGCGTCTCGGCAAGATTGATGATCGCCGCCTTGGTCGCGGAATAGGCCTGGCCCTTCGGCAGACCCACGTAGCCCGCAACGGAGCCGAAGAGCACCAGCTGTCCACCTTCGCGCAGCACCTTTGGTGCACATTGCGCCACCAGCAGCGTGCCGGTCACATTGACCTGCACCAGTGCGGCCGTCTTCTCGGGGTCGAGGTCGACCACGCGCGCTGGATCGTAAAGCGCGGCGGTGCAGATCAGAGCATCGAGCTTGCCTCCCGCGGCGATGCGTTCGGCGGCGGCTCTGAGTGTCTCGGGCTGCGCCAGATCGAGCGGAACCACCTCGGCTCCGCCACACTCCGCGGCAAGGCCCTGCAACGCATCCTCGTTGCGGGCAGAAAGCACCAGCCGCGCGCCCTGCCCTGCCAACTCCTTGGCCAACGCCGCGCCGATTCCCGAACTGGCGCCAATGAGCCATATGCGTTTGCCCGCGTAGCCCATGGTCAGATGCGGAACAGCGGCTGCAGAAGCCGCGGAATCATCGCGCGGAAGCGCAGCGGCGCATCGGTGGCGGCAAGGCAGATGCAGGGGCCCTCGGAGCCCGCCACCGGCTGGTGGTCCACCTCATCCGAGGCCACCTCGACATCGCCGGGTCCGAAACGGCCCTCGCAGTCCGAGAAGCTCCCCTGCAGCACCAGCGTCAGCTCGAGCCCGCCGTGGGTGTGCTCGGGCACGGCACGGCCCCGGGGGATGTAAAGCAGGCGCAGCGAGCCTTCGGCATCGGCGCTGAGTATCTGCTGGCGAATGCCGCCGCCAAGCATCTTCCAGCGCGGCGGCTGGCCGTTCAGCGCCTCCATCACAGGGGCGGGAAAGATGCCCGAGCCGCGTTGCGGGGGCGCGGGCGGCGGGGTGCCGTCGAGCGCGGCGAAGAGGCGATCGCGCGCATCCGCAGACACGGGTGCCGGAACCATGCCGGACAGCAGCGCGCCGCCCAGAGCCGCCTCGGTCTCGACCGCGGCGCGGCAGTCATCGCAAAGCGAGACATGTGCCGCGATCACCACAGCGAAAGGCTGCGGCAGCTCGCCGGCGGCATAGGCTCGGAGCATCTCCTCGGGGATATGATGGGTGATCTTGCTCATTGGGGTCTCAGGTCGTTCAGGTCGCGCCGCAGGCGGTCGAGCCCAAGGCGGATACGGGATTTGATCGTGCCCAGCGGCAGGCCGGTGATCCGGCTGATCTCGCTATGGGGCAGCTCGTCCATGTAGGCGTGACGCAGGGCTTCGATCTGCTCTGGCCGCAGTTTTTTCAGCGCCGCGCGCAGCTGCGCCGCTTCCTGCTCCATGGCGAGAATCTGAGGTGCGTCGGGCTCCGAACTCTCGGGCTCATGAATGAGTTCCGGCTCGGGCAAGGGCTTGCGGCGGTAGAGGTCGATCTGTCGGTTGCGCGCGATACGGTAGATCCAGGCCGAAGCCTCGGCCCTGTGCGGATCGAACTGCGCGGCTTTGTTCCAGACCGAGATCATCACATCCTGCACCACATCCTCGGCGCTGCCGTCGCGCAGCCCGCCGCGGATCAGCATCGCCTTGAGCCGCGGCGCGAAGAAATCGAACAGCCGACCAAAGGCCTCGCGGTCCCTCCGGTCGCGCACGGCAAGAAGCCATTGCGTTTGTTCGGTTCGTTCGGCGGGCGTCACACGTATGTCCTTTCTCTTGCGCGGTTGCCTCATTCCCGAAACGGGACTCGGACCTTCCGGCTGGAAGGCGGCGGGCGCTTCGGGCGCGGTGAGGCGGCCATCAAGAGACATGTAGAGGATACGGCGCCCGAGACGAAAAGGATCACCTTGAAGAGCGATTTTTTCGAGCTTTCGGGTGGTGCTGCTGCAACGCCGTGCCGTTGGCCGCGCAAAAACTCCCTATATCGGCATTCTCAAGGAATTTGCTCTCGTCACAAGGCTTTGGTGATCCATTTGGGATCCGCGTGCGTAAGAATAATATGTCCAGTTTTCGCGGCGGAGGTTTGCGTGGCCCTAGACCTGTCTTTCGGAGTTCCCCAGCGCGTTGCGGTGATTGGCGGCGGCATCTCGGGCCTCGCCACCGCATGGCTCTTGTCTCATCGTTGCCGCGTCACGCTTTACGAGGCGGCACCCCGGCTTGGCGGCCATGCCCGCACGGTTGTCGCCGGGCGCTACGGCGACCAGCCGGTGGACACGGGTTTCATCGTTTTCAACTACGCCAACTACCCGCATCTGACAGCGCTCTTCCGCGATCTCGACGTGCCGGTGCAGCGCAGCGACATGAGCTTCGGCGTCTCTTTGGATGGCGGGCGACTGGAGTATGCGCTGCGCTCGGGGAACGCGCTTTTCGGCCAGCGCAGCAACCTTGCACGGCCCGGCTTCTACGCGATGATCCGCGACATCCTGCGGTTCAACCAGCAGGCCGAGGCGGTGGCCGAGGCGCGCCCGGATGCCTCGATCAGCGAGCTGCTGGACGTCATGGGCCTCGGCGGCGCCTTCCGCGAGCGGTATCTCTACCCGATCTGCGGCGCAATCTGGTCCACGCCCTCGGCGCGCATTGGCGACTTCCCGGCGCAGGCGCTGATGCGCTTCCTGCGCAACCACGCGTTGCTCTCGGCAGGCGGCCAGCACCAGTGGTGGACGGTTTCCGGCGGCAGCCAGAGCTATGTCTCGCGCCTTGCCGCCGCGCTTGAGGCGCGGCAGGTGTCGCTGCGCCCCGGCACCCCGGTGTGTCAGGTGACGCGGGATGACCGCCACGTGCAGGTGATGACCGACGGCGAGGCCCCCGAGACCTTCGACCAGGTGGTTTTTGCCTGTCACGCCGATGTCGCCCTCTCGCTGCTGGAAGCGCCCAGTGCCGATGAACGTCGCGCGCTCGGGGCGGTGAAATTCCAGGACAATCATGCCGTACTGCACCGGGATGCCCGGCTCATGCCGAACCGCCGCCGGTGCTGGAGCTCCTGGGTCTTCCGCAGCGAACCCGGGACCCCGGCGGACGTGCCCGTCGGCGTAACTTACTGGATGAACCGGCTGCAGGGCATTCCCGACAGCGACCCGATGTTCGTCACGCTCAATCCGCAGCAAGATATTCCCGACGAACTGATCTACGACCAGAACACCTTCCGCCACCCTGTATTCGATCTGGGCGCGCTCGACGCCCAAAGGAAGATCGCCGCGCTGCAGGGGCAGAACCGAAGCTGGTACGCTGGCGCCTGGCTGCGCAACGGATTTCACGAGGACGGATTCGCCAGCGCCGTGCGCATCGCCCGGCAGATGCTGCCTGCCGCGGTGGCCGCATGAGCGCCAGCCTCGCGGCCCAGCTCGAAGGCGGCGAGCTGCTGCACCTGCCCGCCCGGGTCACCCACGCGCGGCGCGGCAGCATCCACCATGCCTTTGCCTACAAGGTCGATTACCTGCTGCTCGATCCCGAGCGGGTGCGGCGACGCACCTTTTTCTCGCGCAATCGCTTCAACCTCTTCGCGCTGCATGACCGCGATCACGGCGGGGCTCGCGGTGCCGGCGAAGGCGCAGCCTGGGCGCGCAAGGTGTTTGCCAGCGCGGGCCTCGAAGGCACGACCGTGGCGCTGATGACCCAGCCGCGTTTTCTCGGCTACTGGTTCTGCCCTGTGTCCTTCTGGCTGGCGCTGCGCGGCGATGAGCTGTTGGCGGTGATTGCCGAAGTGAGCAACACCTTTGGCCAGCGCCACAGCTACCTGTGCCATCATGCCGGCTTCGCGCCGATCCGCGCCGGAGACGAGTTGACCGCGACCAAGGTCTTCCATGTCTCGCCCTTTCAGGACGTGCGCGGCAAGTATCTCTTCCGCTTCGCCATTAGCCCCGCCGCCACGGCCATCGCGATCCACCAGATCGATGGCGCCGAGGGGCTGATCGCCACGATGCACGGCGATTTCGCCGCCGCCACGCCGAAGCGTCTGCTCGGCGCAGCGCTCAAGCGTCCCGGTGGCACGATTCGCGTGATTGTGCTCATCTACTGGAATGCGCTCCGCCTGAAACTGAAGGGGGCGGACTACCGTCCGCTTCCCTCGCCGCCCGAAAACGAGGTCAGCCAATGATCCTGCCCGTCACCGCCCTGATGAAACGCCGCTTCCTTTCGACGCTCGAGCGGATCGAGACAGGCCAACTCACCCTGATCACCCCCGAGGGCACCCGCCACCGCTTTGGCGACACCGGGCCCGAGGCGGACATCCACATCCACGATTGGGCGCTGCTGCCGGCCTTGGCGACACGCGGCGAGGTGGCGCTTGGCGAGACCTACGTGGCGGGCCTCTGGCACAGCTCGAACCCCGAGCGGCTGATCCGCCTGGCGCTCGACAACCTGGATGTGGTGGAGCACTACGTCACCCCCGGTCCGCTGGCCCGTTTGCGCTTCCGGCTGATCGACCGGGTGCTGCGCGCCAACAGCCTGAGCGGCTCGTCGCGCAACATCCGGGCGCATTACGACGTGGGCAACGAGTTCTACCAGCTGTGGCTCGATCCGGGCATGACCTATTCCTCGGCGCTTTTCGCGGACGGCGAAGGCGACGAGGCCCTGCCCCGCGCGCAGGACCGCAAGTACGACCGCATCCTGTCACGGCTGAACGACGCGCCCTCGGTGCTGGAGATCGGCTGCGGCTGGGGCGGCTTTGCCGAACGCGCGGCGGAACAGGGACGCCAGGTGACCGGCATCACTCTCTCGCCCAGCCAGAAAGGCTATGCCGACGCCCGCCTCGACGGGCGCGCTGAGATTCGCTTGCAGGACTACCGAGCAACGCAAGGGCGCTTTGCCAACATCGTGTCGATCGAGATGATCGAGGCGGTGGGCGAGCGTTACTGGCCGGTCTATTTCTCGACCATCAAGGACCGGCTGGCCGAGGGCGGCCGCGCCGTGCTGCAGGCGATCACCGTGCAGGACGCCGAGTTTTCGCTTTACCGCAAGCGCACCGACTTCATCCGCCAGCACACCTTTCCGGGGGGCATGCTGCCCTGTAACGCGGTGCTGGCGCGAGAGGCGCAAAAGGCTGGGTTGGTGCTGCGCGAAAGCTTCGCCTTTGGGCAGGACTATGCGCGGACGTGCCGGATCTGGAAGAGCGGGCTGCTGCGCCAGCGCAAGCGAATCGAGAGCCTCGGCTACGGCGAGAGCTTCCTGCGCAGCTGGCAATTCTACCTTGACGCCTGCGCCGCCACATTCGCCAGCGGACGCACCGACGTGGTGCAGGTCGAGTTGCGCCACGCGAACGAGGCCTGACCCAGCCGCAGCGCCACGGTTATTGCCCTCAAGCGGCCCAATTTCGCCCCAGTTGGGAACTACGGCTGTGTACCGGCGGGGCGGATGGCGCCCCGAAGGTTCATGCCGCGCGAGGATCCCGACATGGTGCGCAAATTTGGAATGTCATTGATTCTTCTGGCGGGTGTCGCTGGGCCGCTGGCCGCCGCCGAGCAAGAAGTGAAGCTGATGGGGCTCGGCTACTTTCCCGATGAGATCTACGTCTCGGTTGGGGACGTGATCAATTTCGTGAACGAGTCTTCCATCCCCATGTCGGCCACGGCCACCGACGCGAGTTGGGATTCCGGCGTGCTGCAGCCGGGCGAGAGCTTTGCGCTGGAAGTGACCGACGGGATGCAGGGCGCCTTCGGCGACACCTACGATGCTGAAAGCGCCGCCGCCGGCTACATCGACTACGTGAATCCGGCGCCGCTCGAACTCGAGAACAACTCCTGATCCGGCTCAGATCGGCTCGATCAGCTCCGGCCCCTCGGCACGGTTGGAATTGACCGCCGGGTCGACCCTGTGCAGCTGGAGCGACGCGTCGGGCGCAGCCTTCATCAGCTTGGCCGCGCCCCGCCCCTCCTCGCCCAGCCAGAGGCCCCAGTCCTTCGGCTGCAGGATCACCGGCATTCGGTGATGCACCTGCGCCATCTCGGCATTGGCGCTGGTGGTGACAATGGCGCAGGTGCGAAAGCCCTGTCCCTCGCGCTCCCAGTCCTGCCATATGCCGGCGAAGGCCAGCACCTCACCCCGGACCGGCGCGATGTACCACGGCAGGCGCTTGCCATCCTCGGTCCTGGTCCATTCGTAGAAGCCGCTCGCCGGAATCAGGCAGCGGCGCGCGCGGCAGGCGCCGCGGAAGGCGGGCTTTTCGGCGATGGTCTCGGCGCGGGCGTTGATCAGCAGCGGGCCGTCATTGGGCGCCTTGTACCACTGCGGGATGAAGCCCCAGCGCATCGAGACCAGCAGCCGCGTGCCGTCCTCGGAGCGGATCACGTGGACGTCGTTCGTCGGGCAAACGTTGTAATTGGGCACATGCGGCAAGTCATTGCCGGGCATGGCCTCGAAGATCTTGGTCATGGCATCGTCGGGAAGGGTGACCGCGAAACGTCCGCACATGTGCGCTAGGGTAGCGCGCCGCGGGCTGCGCGCCAGCCCCTCAGATGTCGCGCCATTCGCCCGGCGGGATGCCGTCGAGCGTCCAGGCCCCCACCGCCCAGCGGACCAGCCGCAGGCAGGGAAGCCCCACATGCGCCGTCATCCGCCGCACCTGCCGGTTGCGCCCCTCGGTGATCTTCAGCTCGATCCAGGCATCTGGCACCGACTTCCGGAAGCGCACCGGCGGGGTGCGCGGCCAGAGCTCGGGCTCGGGGATCAGACGCACTTCGGCCGGGCGGGTCATGCCATCCTTGAGCTCCACGCCCTTGCGCAGCTGCGCGAGTTGCGCCTCGGTCGGCGTGCCCTCGACCTGCACGAGGTAGGTCTTGGGCTGCTTGAACTTCGGGTTCGAGATGCGCGCCTGCAGCTTGCCGTCGTCGGTGAGGATCAGCAGGCCCTCGCTGTCGCGGTCGAGCCGTCCCGCAGGGTAGACGCCCGGAACCTTCACGTAGCTCGACAGGGTCTCGCGCGCGCTGCCCTCGGTGCCCTTGTCGGTGAATTGCGACAACACGTTGAACGGCTTGTTGAGAAGGATCACGCGGGCCATCTCACACCTCCCGGCGCGCGGCAAAGAACTCTTTCAGCAGCATCTCGGCCTCGGGGGCGGCGAGCCCGTCGTAGACCTCGGGCACATGGTGGCACTGCGGATGCGCGTAGACGCGCGCGCCCTGCGCCACGCCGCCGGACTTGGGGTCAGACGCGCCGTAGTAGAGCCGCCGGATGCGGGCGAAGGAAATCGCCGCGGCGCACATCGGGCACGGCTCCAGCGTCACGTAGAGATCATGCTCCGGCAGCCGTTCCGAGCCGAGCACGGCACATGCGGCGCGCAGGGCCAGAACCTCGGCATGGGCTGTGGGATCGTTCAGCTCGCGCGTGCGGTTGCCAGCCGAGGCCAGCACCTCGCCCGCGGGCGAGACGATGACGGCGCCCACCGGCACCTCGCCGCGGGCGGCGGCCGCGCGCGCCTCGGCCAGCGCCTGATCCATGTGAGAGCGAAATTTCATCCCGCTCGCTTAGCGCGAAGCGCGGCGCTTGGCGAGTCGGCTTCCCCCGGCCCCGCCGATGCAGTATGGCGAAAGGCATGAGCAAACCCCCGTCGCGCCCCGCCAAACCCTCCGGTCCCAAGTCCCGTGCCAGCACGGGTCCGAAGGCTGCTCCGAAAGCCGGTTCGAAGCCCGGCGCCAAGCCCGGATTCAAGGGCGGGCCGAAGGGTGAATTTGCAGGTGGCGCGCGCGGCGCAAAGCCCGAGGGCAAAACGTTCGGCAAACCGGCCGGTAAACCCGCCACCAAGTCCGCCACCAAGCCCAAGGGCCGCGGCATCGTCCGCGACGAGGCGGAGTACGCGAGCGCCCCGCGCGGCGGTTTCAAGGCGGGCGGCAAGCCCGGTGCGACGCCCGGCCCCCGCGGTGCCCGCCCCGGCCCGAAGCCTGCGCCCGAGCCTCGGCCGACCGGCACGCCGATCGCCACCGAGGACGGCCGCATCGCCAAGGTGCTGGCCCGCGCCGGGGTCGCCAGCCGCCGCGAGGCGGAGAAGATGATCGAGGAGGGCCGCGTGTCGGTGAACGGCAAGGTGCTGGAGAGCCCCGCGCTCAACGTCACCGCAAAGGACCGGATCACCGTCGACGGCGTGCCGCTGGCCGCGCCCGAGGCACCGCGCCTCTGGCTCTATCACAAGCCTGTCGGCCTCGTGACCACCACCAGCGACGAGAAGGGCCGCGAGACGATCTTCGACCGGCTGCCCGAGGATCTGCCGCGGGTGATGAGCATCGGCCGGCTCGACCTCAACTCCGAGGGGCTGCTGCTGCTGACCAACGACGGCGGCATCAAGCGCAAGCTCGAGCTGCCCTCGACCGGCTGGCTGCGCAAGTACCGCGTGCGGGTGAACGGCTCGCCCACCGAGGACATGCTGAAGCCGCTGCGGGCGGGCATCATGGTGGAGGGCCAGAAGTTCCAGCCGATGGAGGTCACCCTCGACCGCCAACAGGGCGCCAATGCCTGGCTGACCGTCGGCCTGCGCGAGGGCAAGAACCGCGAGATCCGCCGGGCCATGGCCGATATCGGCCTGACGGTGAACCGGCTGATCCGCGTGTCCTACGGGCCGTTCCAACTCGGCGAACTGAAGGAAGGTGAGGTGCAGGAGCTCCGTCCCAAGGTGGTACGCGACCAGCTCGGGCTGGAGGGCGCGAAACCCGACAAGCCAGCGCCCCAGCGCCAGCGCCGCGGTCCACCGCCCAAGAAACGCTCCTGACGACAGCGATTGCGGCGGCAGGCGGGCGCAGGCGCCCAAATGCGGTCATTCTTGTCCTAATGCGCCGTTAACGCTCAAGAAGTTTTCACGGATTGGGCGGGATGACGCCCTCATTTCGCCCGGATTCGGCGACAATCTCAGGGGCATGAGCACACTTCTCGCCCTGACCATCCTTGCCGCGACCTCTGCCCTCGTTCTGGGCAATATCCGCGTTGTCGCGACCGACACCTACCGCGCGCTGGCCGACGCCACCTCCCGCGCCCGCGCCGATGGCACATTGGGCGCGAAGCTGGCTTTCGGGCTGCTCTGGCTGATGATCTTCCTGCTTGGGTATGTATGACCCGGCCCCGACCCGGCCAGGCGCGCGTCGCCTGACGGTGCCGCCTCCTCCCCAGTTGCCCGATCGAAGACCCGTAGCCTTCATACCACGGACCCGAGCATGAGAATGACACGACCTTCTCGCCAGCAGCCCCAGTCTCCCGGCCCGCTCGAGTCCGGCATTGGCATCCTGATACTCGCGGCCTTCCCGTTGCTGCTGCTGCTCTTCCAGGGCCCGCCCGCCACCGCATTCACCGCCGTGCTGATGCTTTCGCTCTTCGCTGTGGCAGTGCGGCTGATCCATCGCGGCGCGACCATTGCCGCGGCTTATGATGCCGCAGAGAGCGCCAAGGCCCCGCGCCTGCCCCGCAAGATGGTCGGTTCGGCGCTGCTTGGCCTGCTTGTGATGATTCTCGCCGGGCATCATTTCGTCTCCTTGGTGATGGCCTTCGGGCTCGGCGTGCTCGGCTTCGGGCTCGGCGTCGCCGCCTTCGGCAGAGATCCGCTCACCGACAAGGAAGGCGCCCCCCGCGAGGAGCTCCGCCAGCTGCGCACCCAGGAGACGCTCGACCGTATCGACGCGGCGATCACCGTCGCCGTTGCCGATGTTGCCGCGCTTGGCGATGCAGAGCTCAGCCGCCGCGCCGAAGCCCTTCAATGCGGGGTAATGGGGCTGCTGCACGCGATATCGCAGGATCCGCTTGCCGCACGCCGCCTGCGCAAGCCCGTGGCGCGCTTCCTCGACCTTCTTGGCAAGGAAAACGCCCGGCTGATCGACGCCTGGAACACCGACGACCGCCTTCGGGCGCGGCGGCGCTACCTCGGTCGGCTGACCGCCCTCGGCGAAGCCTTCGAGGACCGCCTGCGCAAGGCAGGCGCCGAACAGGGCCGCGACGCCTATGACGTCGAAGCGGACCTTCTGTGGAACCGGATGGTCGACAAGCAGGTCGCCTGAGGCTTCCCTACCGGAACTCCCCCCTAGCAAGTACCCCGCGAACCGCTTAGGTTCTTGTTGAACCGAGAGAGCTTGCGGGGACCATCATGACCGACAAGGGCTTGCGCAAGGTGGCCTACGTGCTGCTGATCGTGCTTCTCTTCGGAGTCACTTCCGGCTGGCTGGGAGGGCTCTGACCTTGGCACAGCGCTATGGCGGAAAGTACAGCCCCGACGGGTCTTCCACCGACGGCAAGACGCAGGACGAACGCCCGCTCTACCATGGCGCGCGCGTCGATCCCGTTGGCGCACGCTCGAACGTGCTCTTTGTGCCGCCCATCATCCTCGCCGCGACCTCACTCACCTCCGGCGCCGCCGGGCTGGCGGTCGGGCTGGTCGGTGCCGGCGTGCTTTTGCTGGGCGCCTGGCTGCTGCGCGACGGGCTGCGTGCCCAAGCCGCCTACGACGAGCGCAAGATCGCCCGCCGCCCGGCGATTCCCCGGAAATTCTTCGCCGCGGTCTGCGCCGGTGTCGGCGTCGGCCTCGCCGCCCTCAAGACCGATCCCGGCATGGTCGCCCCGGTGCTCTACGGCCTGTCGGCCTTTGCTCTGCACATCGGCGCCTTCGGCATCGATCCGATGAAGCACAAGGGCATGGAAGGCGTCGACACCTTCCAGCAGGACCGCGTTGCCAAGGTTGTGGACGACGCGGAGAGCTATCTTACCGCCATGGAGGACGCGGTGCGCCGCGCTGGCGACCGCCAGGTCGAGGCGCGCGTGCAGCGCTTCCATTCCAAGGCCAAGGACCTCATCCGCACCGTCGAGGAAGACCCGCGCGACCTGACCGCCGCGCGCAAGTACCTGGGCGTGTACATGATGGGCGCGCGCGATGCCGCGGTGAAATTCGCCGACATCTACAGCCGCACCCAGGACCGTGGTGCGAAATCCGATTTCATGATGTTGCTGACCGACCTCGAAGAGAGCTTCGGCCAGAAGAACCAGAAGCTCCTGCTGGATAACAATGCCGATCTTACGGTGGAAATCGACGTGCTGCGCGACAGGTTGCAGCGCGAAGGCGTGCGACTGAAAAAGCCTGAATGAGAGACAGTCACGGAGGAAGTCCGATGTCCGAGAATGTGAGAACCAAGGCCCAGCAGGAGCTGGCACTGGTGGAAGAGGTGAATGCTGTGATCCTGCCCGACCCCAAGCCCGCGGATGAGGTTGAGAGCTTCGAGGCTGCCTCGCCCGAGGTGACCGAGGAGATTCGCGCGCGCATGGACGAGATCGACATGGAGGACACCCAGTCGATCGTCTCCTTCGGCTCCGCCGCCCAGGCCGAGCTGCAGGAGATCAGCCAGGCAATGCTTTCCGACGTGCGCAACAAGGACGTCGGCCCGGCGGGCGACAGCCTGCGCGACATCGTCACCACCATCCGCGGGTTCTCTGTCTCGGAACTGGACGTGCGCCGCAAGCGCAGCTGGTGGGAGAAGCTGATCGGCAAGGCCGCCCCAATGGCCAAGTTCACCGCCCGCTACGAGGAGGTGCAGACCCAGATCGACAAGATCACCGACAACCTCCAGAAGCACGAGCATACGCTGCTCAAGGACATCAAGTCCCTGGATATGCTCTATATCAAGACCCTGAACTTCTACGACGAGTTGGCGCTCTACATCGCCGCCGGCGAGAAGAAGCTCCAGGAAATCGACGCCACCGACATTCCCGCCCGCGAAGCCGCCGTCGAGGCCGCCTCCGAGGACCAGAAGGTGATGAAAGCGCAGGAACTGCGCGACCTGCGTGCCGCCCGCGACGATCTCGAGCGCCGCGTGCATGACCTCAAGCTGACGCGGCAGGTGACCATGCAGTCGCTGCCCTCGATCCGGCTGGTGCAGGAAAACGACAAGAGCCTCGTCACCAAGATCAACTCGACGCTGGTCAACACCGTGCCACTCTGGGAGACCCAGCTGGCGCAGGCGGTGACCATCCAGCGCTCGTCCGAGGCCGCCGCCGCCGTGCGCGACGCCAACGACCTGACCAACGAGTTGCTCACCTCGAACGCCAAGAACCTGCGCGAGAGCAACGCCGCCATCCGCACCGAGATGGAGCGCGGCGTGTTCGACATCGAGTCGGTCAAGCAGGCCAACGCCGACCTGATCGCCACGATCGAGGACAGCTTGCGCATCGCCGACGAAGGCAAGGCGCGCCGCGCCAAGGCAGAGCAGGATCTCAAGCACATGGAGGCCGAGCTGCGCGACACGCTGGCCTCGGCCAAGGCCCGCTCCACCGGCACCGGCGACGTGGCGGCGACCTCGGTTCCCGCGGGGTCGTGACCATATGCGGAGGTGGGCTCGTTTCGTACTGGGTATCTTGGTTTGCGCGGGCCTCGCGGCCTGCGACAGTTCCGCCCTTGCACCGCGCAGCACCGGCGTGATGCCCCAGCCCCGCCCGTCGGGACTGAGGCCCGAACCGCCGGCCGCGATCGCCCCCCCGCGCCAATCCCTCGCGAGCTACGATCTCGAGGTTTATTACGCGAGGGTGCAGGCAGACCTGCTCTCGCAGGGGCTGCTGCGCACCGATGGCGGCGGTCCCGACACCCCGATCACCGACACCATGCTGGCGCGCAACTTCGAACGCATCGCGCTGGCCGAGGAATACGCTCGCGGCGAGGGGCTGAAACCCTCGCGCGGCGAGCTAGGCCGCGTGAAGAAATGGGAACAACCGGTGCGGGTCTCGATCGAATTCGGCGCGCACGTGCCGGAAGACCAAAAGGTGACCGACAGCAACATGCTCGGCTCCTATGTCAGCAGGCTCGCCAAGATCACCGGCCACCCGATTTCCATGTCGACCAATCGACCCAACTTCCACGTGCTCTTCATGTCGCAGGACGACAAGGCCGATGTCGCCCCGCGCATCAAGCAGCTCGTGCCCGACGTGAACCCCACCGCGCTGTCGGTCTTCGACAACCTCCCGCGCGAGATCCACTGCCTTGTCATCGCCTTCTCCGAGGAACCGGGCGGCTATGCCTACGGCCAGGCGATCGCGGTGATCCGCTCCGAGCACCCCGATCTGCTGCGCCGCTCCTGCGTGCACGAGGAGGTGGCGCAGGGTCTTGGCCTTGGCAACGACAGCCCCGAAGCGCGGCCTTCGATCTTCAACGACGACGACGAGTTCGCCCTGCTCACCAGCATGGACGAGATGATGCTGAAAATCCTCTACGACCCCCAGCTCAAGCCCGGCATGGATGCCGCCGCCACGCGGCCGATCGTGGCGGAGCTTGCCGCGCAGCTCACCGGCGGGCTCGGGCCGAGCTGAGAGCGGGTCAAGACGACGGGCCACCACAAGGTCAGACCAAGACAGGAGACGATCATGGGTATTCTGGATTTCCTCTCGGGACAGTTCATCGACGTCATCCACTGGACGGATGACACCCGCGACACGATGGTCTGGCGCTTCGAGCGCGAGGGGCACGAGATCAAGTATGGCGCCAAGCTGACGGTGCGCGAGGGGCAGGCAGCGGTTTTTGTCCACGAGGGCCAGATCGCCGATGTCTTCACCCCGGGTCTCTACATGCTCGAGACCAACAACATGCCGATCATGACCAGCCTGCAGCACTGGGATCACGGCTTCCGCTCGCCCTTCAAGTCCGAGGTCTATTTCGTCAACACGACGCGCTTCAACGGGCTGAAGTGGGGCACCAAGAACCCGATCATCTGCCGCGACCCCGAGTTCGGCCCCGTACGGCTGCGGGCCTATGGCACCTATTCGGTGCGGGTTTCGGATCCGGCAAAATTCCTCGTCGAGATCGTCGGCACCGATGGCGAGTTCACCTCGGGCGAGATCAGCTTCCAGATCCGCAACATCATCGTGCAGGAGTTTTCACGCCTCATTGCCTCCTCGGGGATCCCCGTGCTCGACATGGCGGCCAACACGCAGGAGCTGGGGCAGATGCTGTCCAAGGGCATCTCGGCCACCATCGCGGAATACGGGCTCACCCTGCCCGAGCTCTACATCGAGAACATCTCGCTGCCCGACGCTGTGGAACGGGCGCTCGACAAGCGCACCTCGATGGGGGTGGTCGGTGATCTCGATGCCTACACCCGCTTCCAGGCTGCCGAGGCGCTGGGGGCCGAAGGATCGGCCGCCGGGCAGGCCATGGGCACCGGCTTTGGCGCCGGCATGGGCATGGCGATGGGGGGCGCGATGACCGGCGCTCAGGCAGGGCCGTGGGGGGCGCGTCCGCAGCAAAGTGCTGCCGCCGCTCCGCCTCCCCCCCCGCCGCCGCCGGTCGAGCACGTCTGGCACGTGGCTGCGAATGGCGAGACGCAGGGGCCTTTCTCCAAGGCGCGCATGGGCCGGATGGTGACCGAGGGACAGCTGACCCGTGAAAGCTATGTCTGGACCCAAGGGCAGGACGGCTGGAAGCGCGCCGAGGACGTGACCGAGCTGGCACAGCTCTTCACCGTTCTGCCGCCGCCTCCGCCGGGAGCGTGACGGGACTGTAGGAGGCGGGCACCGGCGCCTCCGTTTCCGCCTGCCCCAGCAGCGCCGGGGCAAGGCAGGCATCCACCGGGAAACTCACCGCGTCCTCGCGCGTCGCCGGGAAAGGTCGCGTGGGGCTCACTTGCGAGGCGATCACCAACCGTCCGTTCAGGCACAGGTCCTGCGCCGCGTTGCCGATGTTGAAGCCGAAGCCCTCGCGCCCGCAGTCCGTGCCGAAGCCGTTCATGTTCCACGCCTGCGGCATCAGGCTTTGCTCGCTGAATACCTCGAAGGCGTCCTGTTTCGGGCGGAAGGTCAGCGACCAACTGGTTTCGTTGGTCTTCATCCCGAGCGCCCAGCGGCCGATCGGCTCGTCCTCGAAATAGCCCTCGACCATGAAGCACTCGACGTCCTCGGCATAGACATAGTCCCGCTCGGCCAGTGCTGCGTCGATCGCGATCGCGCCGCGCATCTCGTAGCCGCCGTTGCCCCGCCACTCGAAGCGCCAAGCCAGATCCGAGGCCAGCCCCGTGCCCGGCCAGCCCGCCACCGCAAGCGCCGCAATGCCCGCGCCTTTCGTCCAACTCCGCATGTACTGCTCCGCCGTGCCTCGCATGCGCATCAGCGTAGACACTGCGGCTCGGAATGCAAAAGTGCCGAGAGTGAACTTGTCGTGTGCGCGCCTTCCTCAAGGCGGGGGCGCGCGCAACGGGACGGCGAAACCTCTGCAGGCAAGAGCCCCGTATCAAAACCGGTTTTCACCGCCGCCCGCTCCGCCTAGGGTGGCCCTGCCGGAAAAAGGCGGATCTGGAGGACCTTCGGGCATGAACGAAACCCACCGTTTTCCCTGCGAACAATGCGGCGCCGACTACCGCTTCGACCCGGCGTCCAACGAACTGGTCTGCGACCACTGCGGCCACAGCCAGCCGGTCGAATCCGCCGGTCCTTGGAAAAGCGACATCCGCGAACTCGACTTCCGCGCCGCCATGGACAACCTCCTGCCGTTGCAGGAGATGGAGGAGCTGCGGGTCACCAAATGCCCGAACTGCGGCGCCGAGGTGGAGTTTGACCCAGATGCCCATGCCACAGAATGCCCTTTCTGCGCGACGCCAGTGGTTGCCGACACCGGCACCAACCGGCAGATCAAGCCCAAGGGTGTGCTGCCCTTCGCGCTCGACGAAACGACTGCGCACAAGGCGATGAACGATTGGCTCGGGCGCCTCTGGTTCGCGCCGAACGGGCTCAGGGACTACGCGCGCAAGGGTCGCAAGATGCAGGGGATCTACGTGCCCTACTGGACCTTCGACGCCAAGACCCGCAGCGCGTACAGCGGCGCGCGCGGCACCGTCTACTACGAAACCCATACCGTCATCCGCGATGGCAAGCGCCAGCAAGTGCAGGTGCCCAAGGTGCGCTGGACCCCGGTGCGGGGACGGGTGGCCCGGTTCTTCGACGACGTGCTGGTGCTGGCCTCGAAGTCGCTGCCCAAGCGTTTCACCGACGCGCTCGAGCCCTGGGACCTCAGCCGGCTCGAGCCCTACCGCCCCGAGTTTCTCGCCGGGTTCCGCGCCGAGGGCTACCAGGTCGACCTTGACGCCGGCTTCGTCGAGGCGCGGCACCTCATGGACCGGCAGATCACCCGCGACATCAAGTTCGACATCGGAGGCGACCAGCAGCGGATCACCTCGGTCGACACGCAGGTCTCGGAGGTCACCTTCAAGCACGTGCTGCTGCCGGTCTGGCTGGCGGCCTACAAGTTCCGCGGCCAGACCTACCGCTTCGTGGTCAATGGCACCACCGGGCGGGTGCAGGGGGAGCGCCCGTGGTCGGCCTGGAAGATCGCCGTGGCGATCATCCTCGGCACCATCGCCGCAGCGCTGATCGGCTACATGTTGTCACAGTCGCAGGGCAGTGGCGGCTTCACGGTGCCCATTGGCTATTGAGCGCGACCGGGGCTCCGCGCTAGGTATAGCGCTAACACATCTCAGAACACGAGGGAGCGCGAGATGATCCTCTGCTGTGGCGAGTCGCTGATCGACATGCTGCCCCGGACCAGCTCCGGCGGCGAGCCCGCCTTTGCCCCGGTGGCCGGTGGCGCGGTGTTCAACACCGCCATAGCGCTGGGGCGGCTGGGGGCGCCTGCGGGCTATTTCGGGGGGCTGTCCACCGACCTCTTCGGCACCATCCTCGCCGAGGCGCTGACCGCCTCGCAGGTGGATTTTACCGCCTGCCCGCGCTCCGACCGCCCCACGACGCTGGCCTTCGTGACCCTGGTCGACGGGCACGCGCGCTATGCCTTTTACGACGAGAACACCGCCGGACGGACGCTGGCGGAGTCTGACCTGCCCAGGCTCGGGGATGAGACCTCGGCGCTCTTCTTCGGCGGCATCAGCCTTGTGTCTGAGCCCTGCGCCGACACCTATGCCGCGCTCTGCGCGCGGGCGGGAGAGCGGGTGGTGATGATCGATCCCAACATCCGCCCCGGGTTCATCAAGGACGAGGCGCGCTACCGCACCCGGCTCGCCGGGATGCTCGCGCGGGCCGATATCGTGAAGATCTCGGACGAGGACATGGAGTGGCTCGGCACCACTCCCGAGGCGCTGATCGCGGGCGGCACCGCGCTCGTGCTCGAGACCCGTGGTGCCGAGGGCGTGCTCGCGGTGACCGCGCGCGGCCGCATCGACGTGCCCGCGACCCGTGCGACGGTCGTCGACACCGTCGGCGCCGGCGACACGTTCAACGCAGGGCTGCTGGCGGGGCTGGAGCGGGACCGCCTGCTAACCCGCGCCGCCCTGCGCGAGGCCACCCTCGACGCACTGCGCCCGGCGGTTGCACTCGGCGCGCGGGCGGCAGCGGTGACCGTCAGCCGCGCCGGCGCCAACCCGCCTTGGGCGCACGAACTGGAGGCCGGCGCATGAGGGCGCTGATCCAACGCGTCTCGGAAGCCAGCGTGACGGTCGAAGGCGCAGTGGTCGGCGAGATCGGCCCGGGCCTGCTGATCCTCATCTGTGCCATGCAGGGCGACACCGAGGCGCAGGCCGACAAGCTCGCCGCCAAGATCGCCAAGCTGCGCATTTTCCGCGACGACGAGGGGCGGATGAACCGCTCGGTGCTCGACACCGGAGGCGCGGCGCTGGTGATCAGCCAGTTCACCCTCGCCGCGGACACCCAGCGCGGCAACCGCCCCGGCTTTTCCACCGCCGCCGCCCCGGCGGAGGGCGAGCGGCTCTACGAGTATTTCGCCGGGCGCGTGGCGGCGCAGGGCATCGCAACCGCCACCGGCCGCTTCGGCGCCGACATGAAGGTGGCGCTGCTCAACGACGGGCCGGTGACGATCTGGATGGACAGCGAGGACTGAAGCCCCGCCGGATCACAGAGCCGACCCGTCGACCAGCGTCCCGCGCAGGTAGGCCAGCCGCAGATCTGCACGGGCCAGCGCGTACCTCTGGGTGATCTCTTCCTCCTGCGCCCGCAGCGCGCTCGAAAGAGGGCCGAGGAGGTCCGCCGCGGTCATCTGCCCGGTGCGTTCCATCTGCCTTGTGCGAACCGCCTCCGCCACGGCCGAAGCCCGCATCTTTTCCGCCTCGCCGAGCCCAATGCGTAGGGCCTCGCGCTCCTGTGCCGCCGCAGCGATCTCGAAGTCGCCCGGGGGTGACTCCACCGGCGACCAGCGGGGGCCCGCGGTGGGCGGAGCCCAGTCCCCCGCCTCGCTGCCCTCGCCGTCATAGCCAAAGGCTTCCTCCAGCGCGGCCAGTTCCTCGGGCGAGCGGCGCGCATCAAGGCCATCGAACAACATGTTAAGGGTCCGGCGTTCCTGCGCCTCCACCCCGGCGCGCAGGATACCGGCCTGCAGATCCGAGAGCAGCGGCGGCGAGACAAACTCGCGTATCGCGCCGATGCCCGCAACTCCGCCGAGCCGGCTGTCACCCATCGCCGCCAACCCGGAGCGGGCGCGCTGCGCCTCTGCCCGGGCATTGACCCCTTCCGCGCGCAGCCACGCCACCCGGATGCGCAGCTCTTGCAGGCGCTGCGCGGGGACGAGGCCCGCCGCAACCGCCCGCGCAATCGGCCAGTCTAGCGAGGCGACATCGCGATAGGCCGCCTCGAGCAGGTCCGCTCGAGCGCGCGCCTCTTCGGCATCGAGATGCTGACCGATCGCCTCGAAGACCTGCGCGTTTGCCTCGTCCACCAGCGTCAGCGCGGCTTGGTCAATCTCGGCCAGGGCGAGGTCGCGTTCCGCCTGCTTGCGCGGCGTGTCGAAGCGCTCGGGCCGGGACTGAACGCTCTGGGACAAATGCGCCAGCACTGCCAGCGACAGGTGCGGGCCGAGATCGGGCAGCCAGTCCAACTCGTCGGCCTTGCCACGCAGCCAGGCCAGGCGCAGCTCGGAGGCCGACCGGAAGCCGCCGCCCTCCAGCACCGCACGCGCGATGGCCGCGTAGGGCGTCCCGGGCAGAATTGCTCCCGGTCTTTGCGCCAAGGTTCCGATCACTGTGCCCCGACCGTCTGCGCGCAGGCGCATGGCCTGCGGCGCGGTCGTCCCGCCGGGGTCCGAACCCGCGTTGGTGTATACTTGCATGCATCCGGGCAGCAACGCGACCAGCGCAATGCCGCAGCCCAGACGGAAAGACGATGCACGCATCTCTCCTCCCCTCGATCACTCGTTCAACACACGCGGCAACGCGCCGCTCTCCTACAATCCCGCAGGGCGAGAAATCCCACCGCCCGGCGCCACTTGCCCCGGACGTGGCAAGGCGGCTACGGCGCGCCGGTCAGGACGCGCCGTAGCCGCACTCGTCGAAGATCGCACTGCTCTGCCTGAACCGGGCCGCTCTTGTAATGGGACCGGCGACCGCGCTCCTGCACCGGGGTTACCTTATTTTCGCCACATTCAAAGAGCTCACGCGTGCGCACGGGCCACGATCGCGACGCTGTCGTTGCTGGAATGCCGCATGGTCGCCGGGGCGACAGTTCAGCCCAGCAGCGCGGAGATGAGAGGAATCTTGTGCGGCGCATCGCAAAGAGTGAGCAACAGCTCGGAAAGCTCCGGCTCGTCCACCCGCTTGGCGGCGGCTTTGGGAGTGAACCACTTGCGCTTGCGTTCCTTGCGCTCTTTCCAGTCGCGCGAGAGCGTGTCGACGATCATCGGATAGACCCGCACACGGCAGCGCAGCGCCGTGCCGTCATCGCGCTGCTTCGGGTAGTGATAGACGCCGATCTCTTTCTTGCCGATATGCCCCTTGGCCCCGGCTTCCTCGAGCGCCTCTATCTCGGCCGCAGCCCAGGGCTTCTTGCCGTCCATCTCCCAGCCCTTGGGCATCACCCAGCGCCCGGTATCGCGCGAGGTCACCATCAGCACCCGAAGCTTTCCGGTCTTGTCCCATTGCATGGGAAGCGCCGCGATCTGCTCACCGAGTGAGGTCATTCCGTCCGATACCTGTTGGGAAACCCAAGCCTGTTACGTGAGCAATGTAACCGGGATGTGACGACGGACAATGCGGGGCGCAGAAACCGCAACGGGCGACCCGATCCGGGCCGCCCCCAGGCAGAAGCACTTGGCGTGATCAGCTCTCGCGTTCGGCTTCGGCCACCATGCGCGCGTCCTCGCGCAGTTCGAGCCACATCGCGTTCATCACCGCGAAGAGTGCCGCCAGCGGGAGGCCGAGGATCCAGGCGAAATACCACATAAGGTCTCTCCTTGTTTCAGTAGGCGCTGTGCGAGCTTGTCACGTCTTCCTCGGTGACCTTGCCCCAGAGCACTTTGTAGACCCAGGCCGTGTAGGCCAGGATGATCGGCAGGAAGATCACCGTCGCAACCAGCATGACAAAGAGCGTCAAATGTGAGGACGAACTGTCCCAGACGGTGAGCGAGCTACGTGGATCGACGGTCGACGGCAGGATGAACGGGAACATGGTCAGCCCGACGCTCGAGATGACCCCGAGGATTGCCATCTTGGACCACAGGAAGGTAGAAACCTCGAAGCCCTCGCGCAGGCCGCGCACCGCCATGAACATGCCGCTGAAGCCGAGGATCGGCGCGATCAGGATCCACGGGCGCTCGGCATAGGCCATGAGCCACGAGCCCTCGTGCGCCACCTGCTTGAAGAGCGGATTCGAGGGGCCGTCCGTCACGATCTCCGAAGTGATGTGGAAACCGTCGATGCCGAAAGCCAACCACAGCCCCGCCAGCGCATACCCACCGGCGGCAATCATCCCGGCCACGGTGCCGATGCGCTGCGCGCGGAAGGCGACCATTCCCTTGGTCTTCACCGAGAGCCAGGCCGCGCCGTGCATGATCAGCATCGACAGCGACACAACTCCGCAGAGCAGCGCGAAGGGCCGCAGCAGCCCGAGGAATTTGCCATAGAAGGTGCCGTCGTACATCGGCATCAGGTCCTCGGTCAGGTGGAAGGGCACGCCCAGCAGCACATTGCCCACCGCCACACCGAAGAGCAGCGCCGGGGCCGCGCCGCCGACGAAGAGCGCCCAATCCCAGCCGCTGCGCCAGCGCGCGCTCGCGCGCTTGGAACGGTACTTGAAGCCTACCGGGCGCAGGATCAGCGCAGCGAGGATGGCGAACATCGCGAGGTAGAAGCCCGAGAAGCTGACCGCGTAGAGCGGCGGCCAGGCGGCGAAGATCGCGCCGCCGCCGAGGATGAACCAGACCTGGTTGCCCTCCCAGACCGGGCCGATGGTGTTGATCACCACGCGGCGCTCGACATCGGTCTGGCCGACGAAAGGCAGCAGCGCGCCGACCCCCATGTCAAAGCCGTCGGTGAGCGCGAAGCCGATCAGCAACACCCCGAGCAGCGCCCACCAGATCAGGCGGAGAACTTCGAAACTGATAAGATCATGCAAGATCATGACTGTTACTCCGCAGGTACATCGGCAAAGGGACCCTTGCCGTCATGAGTGCGCAGCCGGTGCTCGTGCCGCGTCATCCATTGTTCGGTTTCCTCGACATCCTCCTGCGGGCCCTTGCGGATGTATTTCAGCATGAGGCCCATCTCGATGATGAAGAGCACGGTGTAGAAGAGCGCGAAGCCCGCCAGGGTGAACAGCAAGTCGCCAACGCTCAGGTGCGAGGCCGAGAGCGCGGTTGGCAGGATGCCGTCGACCGTCCAGGGCTGGCGGCCGTATTCGGCCACGATCCAGCCCATCTCGGCGGCGATCCAGGGCATCGGGATCCACGCAACGGCGAGCATCAGCGCCCAGCGGGGATAGGTCCCGCGTCGGAAGTTGCTGAGCACGAAGAAAAGCCCGGTGAGCGCGATGAACGAGAAGCCGAGGCCAACCATGATGCGGAACGACCAGAACAGCGGTGCCACGCCCGGCACGGTGTCATCGGCCGCCATCTTGATCTGCTCCTCGGTCGCCTCGCGCGGGTCGTCCACATAGCGCTTCAGCAGCAGCGCGTAGCCAAGGTCGGCCGAGTGCCGCTCGAAGCTCGCCCGCACCTCCTCCGGGGTGGCGTTGCGCTCGGCGCGGATCGTCATCAGCTCGTCATAGGCGATGATGCCCGAGCGGATGCGCTGCTCGGATTCCGCGACCAACTCGTTGATGCCGGGGATTTCCTCGGTTAGCGAGCGGGTGCCAATCAGCCCCATGACCCAGGGAACATGCACTGCGTAATGGGTCTCGCGCGCGTTCTGGTCGGGAAAGCCGATCAGGGTGAAATGCGCGGGGGCGGGCTCGGTCTCCCACATCGCCTCGATGGCGGCGAGCTTCATCTTCTGGGTGTGGCTGGCCGAGTAGCCCGACTCGTCTCCCAGCACGACCACCGACAGCGAGGCCGCGAGCCCGAAGGAGGCCGCGACCGAGATAGACCGGCGCGCCAGCTCCACGTGGCGGCCTTTCAGCATGTACCAACAGGACACGCCCAGCACGAAGATCGAGGCGGTGATATAGCCCGCCGAGACGGTGTGCACGAACTTGGCCTGCGCCACCTCGTTGAAGACCACCTCGGCGAAGTTGGTCATCTCCATGCGCATGGTCTCGGGATTGAACTCGGCCCCGACCGGATTGACCATCCAACCGTTGGCGATGAGGATCCAGAGCGCCGAGAAGTTCGATCCGATCGCCACCAGCCAGGCGACGATACAATGCCCGACGCGCGACAGCTTGTCCCAGCCGAAGAAGAACAGCCCGACGAAGGTCGCCTCGAGGAAGAAGGCCATCAGCCCCTCGACCGCCAGCGGCGCGCCGAAGATGTCGCCGACGTAGTGGCTGTAGTAGCTCCAGTTCATCCCGAACTGGAATTCCATGGTGATCCCCGTGGCCACCCCGAGAACGAAGTTGATCCCGAACAGCGTGCCCCAGAATTTCGTCATCTGTCGCCAGATCGGACGCCCCGTCATCACGTAGACCGTCTCCATGATCGCGACGAGGATCGACAGACCCAGCGTCAGCGGCACGAAGAGGAAGTGATAAAGGGCCGTCATCGCAAACTGCAAACGCGACAGCTCGACAACATCGAGCTCCATGTCAGTACTCCTCTGCGCATGTGACCTGGAGTCTGGCCCCCCGAACGGCGGCCCCGAGCCCTCTGGTCCACAAGTTAAATTTCGAGGTGGGCGGCTACTTTTTACCGAACGACACCCTTCAGGTGCCCTGCTACACCCCGCCATTGTGACAGCGGATTGATCTGCATCAAGTTCATCATGTTTCTGGGATATAGCTTTTGAGATCGATCACCTGATCGGCAGCCGCCAGCTCCGCGGCGCGGTGCGAGGCCGTGACAATCGCCGCGGCTGGCAGAAATTTCCTCACCCCTGCCAAGACTTGCCTGGCGGCTTCCGGATCGAGCCCCTCGGTTGGCTCATCCAGAAGCAGCAGCTTCGGGCGGCGCAGCAGCGCCCGCGCCAGCACCAGGCGGCGGGCCTGACCGCCCGAAAGACCGGCCCCGCCCTCACCCAAAGGTGAACAGAGACCGCCTCGCTCCGCGACCGTCTGCGCCAGATGCACTGCCTCCAGAGCGTCCATCGCCTCTGCCTCGCTCAGCCCCGGGCGGGCGAGCGCGAGATTCTCGAGAACCGTGCCAGACACCAACGCCGCGCGCTGCGGCACGAGGGTCAGCACTTGGCGCAGTTCTTTGTCGCGCCACGCGGCCAGGGGGCGATCCAGCAACAGAACCTCTCCCGCCGTCACGGGCTCCAATCCGGCGACAACGTCGAGCAGGGTCGATTTTCCGAGCCCCGAGGCGCCGCGAAGGGCGAGGGTCTCCCCCGCCCGCACCGACAGCGAAAGGTCGTGCAGCAGGAGCCGGGACCATCCGGGCCGCGCCAGAAAGAGGTGCCGCAAGGCCAGAACCTGCTCCGACATTACCGCTGCGGGGGCGGCGACGCGAGCCTTGGGGGAGAGAGACCGCACCGGCGGCTCGGCCAGAACCCGGCCCGCCGCGTCGCGCATCCGGCCGATCTCGGCCATGCCCCTGCGCAGCGGCACGAGCGTCTCGCCAAGCGCCAGCGCCACGAAGACGCCGATGGCGGCAAGCGCCGGGTCGAGGTCGGTCTCGGCCACCAACCAGCCCGCCAGCGCGAAGACCCCAGCCGCGACCAACGTCACGATCGCCGAAAGCGCCTGCCCTGCGCCGGTGTCGATGCGATCGAGACGGTCCATGGCGTCGCGCGCCTCGGACTCCGCCCGGTCCAGCCCTGCGCGCCAAAGCGGCAACGCCCCCTGCAGGATCGCCTCGCGCCGTCCGCGGAACAGTCCGATGGCGCGGCGCCGCAGGTCTTGCGAGGCCTCCTCTCCCCGCGCCGAGAGGCGCAGCGTCGCGCGCGCCACCCGCCAGAGCACCACGCCGCCGCCCAGCAGGTACCCCCCCGCGACCGAGAGCGCGATGCCATGCGAGGTCAGCGCCCAGAGCCCGAAGAACACCGCGACATGGGTCAGCAGTGCCGCGGCGATGGGCAGCGCCAGCCGCAGCACCACCCCGTCGAGCGCGTCCACGTCGGCGGTGATCCGGGTCAGTGCTGTGGCGCCCCGCAAGCGCCGCAGGTCGCTCACGGGAAAGCGCTCGAGCCGCCCGAGTAAGGTGACCCGCAGCGCCGCGAGGGCGCGCAGCGTGGCGTCATGGGTCAGCAGGCGCTCGCCGTAGCGCGCCGCGGCCCGGCCAAGTGCCAGCCCGCGCACGCCCGCACTCGGCCGGAAGACGTCAAAGGCGATGCCCACCCCTGCGACACCCGCCATACCCGTCGCGGTGATGAACCACCCCGAGAGGCCGAGCAGCGCCGCCCCCATCAGCAGCACGAGCACCGCGAGCACCGCGCCGCGCCACATCGCAAAGGGATGCGCCCGCCACAGCAGGCGGAGGACCTGCCAGAGCTTCAGCATGGGGCGGGCTCCAAGTCGACGATCCGGTCCATGGCCCGGGCCAGCGCAGGGTCATGGGTGGCGACGATCACCGTGCGCCCTTCGTCGGAGAGCCCCTTCAGCAGCGCGATGATCGCGGCGCCGGTGCTGGCGTCGAGATCGGCGGTGGGCTCGTCGGCAAGGATGACATCGGCGCCACGGATGAGCGCGCGGGCCAGCAGCAGCCGCCGGGCCTCGCCACCCGAGACCCCCGCCCCGCTTTCGCCGAGGACCGTCTCCAGCCCCTCGGGAAGCGCCGCGACGAAGCGCTCGGCTCGGACCCGGCGCAGCGCCTCAAGAGGCACCTCGCCGTCCGGCCTGCCGCTCAAGAAGGCGCGTAGCGAGAGCTCGGGGATATGCACCAGCTGCGGCACATAGGCGAGGCGGGCACGCCAGGCGTCGGCGGTCGCGTGGTCGAGCGCCTGCCCGGCCACCCGCAGCTCACCCTGGCTCGGCACGAGCAGCCCCGCGATCAGGTCGAGCGCCGTGGATTTGCCAACCCCGCTCGGCCCGCGCAGCGCCAGCGAGCCGCCCGGCCCCACCTCGACGTCCGGCAGCGCCACCCACTGCGCGCCCCGCCGGACCCGCACCCCGGTCAACGTCACCGTAGCAGGCCCGGCCAATGCCACGGCCTCCGCCCCCTGCCCCAGCACCGGGATCGCCTCCGAGGCGTGCAGCGCCGCAAGGTCGTCCGCCACCGCCTCGGCCGCCGCCTTGTCGTGCCACGCCGAGGCGAGATCGCGCAGAGGCTGGAAGAAGTCGGGTGCCAGGAGCAGCAGAAACACCCCCTGAAACAGCGTCAGCTCCGGCCCGAAGAGCCTCCAGGTGCCGATGCCGATCTCTCCCAGCAGCGAGAACCCGACGTAGACCGCCACCATGGCCACCCCGAGCGCCGAGAAGAGCTCGAGCACGGTCGAGGAGAGGAAGGCCACCCGTAGCACCGCCATGGTGCGTTTCCGCAGTGCCTCGGCGCGGACCTCGAACGCGGCGCGCGAGGCCTCGGCGGCGTTGAGAAGCAGCAGGTCCGGCAGCGCCGAGATTCGGTCGATCAGCAGCGTGTTCATCGCGCCCAGCTCGACCATCTGCTTGCGGCTCGCGTCCTGCGCCGCCATGCCCACAAGCGCCATGAAGAGCGGGATCAGCGGCCCGGCGACCAGCAGCACCAGCCCCGCCGCCCAGGAGATCGGCAGGATCACCGCAAGGTAGAGCAACGGCAGCACCCGGGCGCGCGCCATGGCCGGGCGGAAGCGGGTGATCCAGGGGCCGAGCACAGCCAGCTTCTCGGTCAGTAGGGCCGCAAGCGCCGCCGAAGACGACTCTCCCACGCGCAGCGCCTCGCGATTCAGCAGCGCCTGCCTCTGAGCGTGCAGCGTCTCGTCGGCGGCGCGATAGGCCAGCCTTGCGGCCCGGCGCTCCGCCCAGCCGCGAAAGAGCCCAACCAGGGCGAAGGCGAGCGCCATCCAGAGCGTGCGCGAAAGCGGCGCACCCTCGGCCCAGCCAGCAATGCCCCAGGCCAGCGCGGCAGCCTGCGGCAGCCAGAGCGCGGCAGCGAGCGCGGAGAGGCGCCCAGCCAGGTTCAGCTGGTGCCGCGCCTCGGCGCCGAGCAGGCTCTCGGCCCGCGACCGCTCTGGCTCAGGGTCTGAAGACATGGCGGCTCCGTTAGAAAATCCGTTTTTCGCTCAATGTGATAGATGATCCGCCGGGGTTTCAACCCCAAGCCACCCCACGCGTCACTCTGACGCCGTTTTCGCGGTCTGCTCCGCGGGCAACCCGGCGAAACATGCGCGACCGCCGCGCCGGAGATTGCGCCAAAAGATTGCGCGTGCCACCTTGCTTGCAGCAGCCGGACAGGAGATTTCCCCTATGCCCCAGCCCCCTAACCGCGCAGGAGCCCGGACATGAGCGCGCTTGAAGACGTTCTGTCCGAGATCGATTCCGCCAATGCACAGGACCCGAACCGCGAAGAAGGCCAACCCGCCGCGCTGCTCTACGGCGAGCGGATGAGCGCGGAGCTGGCTCGGCTTTTCCCCGAGGCCTCCGAGGTGCTGCAGATCGCCGCGCGCGGCCAGCACGTCGAGCGCTGGCTGCTGCCCCGCGACTCCTACCCGATGGACCGCGCCGGCTACTTTGCCTGGCGCAAGGAGCAAGGCCGCCGCCACGCCGCGCGGCTCGCCGGGATGATGTCCAAGGCGGGTTTTGACACCGAGGCGCAAGAGCGCGTGGGTGTGCTGCTGCGCAAGGAGGGTATCAAGCGCGACGCCGAGGTGCAGGCGCTGGAGGACGTGATCTGCTTCACCTTCCTCAAGTGGTATTTCTCGCCCTTCGCCGAGGGGCGCGACGCCGAGGCGCTGCAGCGCATCGTCGAGAAGACCGCGCTAAAGATGTCGCCTGAGGGCCGCGCGCGGGTGCTGCAGGAGTTCGACCTGCCCGAGCCCTTCGCCGGGGCGTTCCGCGACTGAGCCGGGCAAGGTCCATCGAAAGACCTTGCCAGAGTTTTCGAAAACACTTGCGGTGCTACGTCACGCCGCAGGACAGACTATCGAGACCTGATGACATGACCAGATCCGCCCTCATTGTCGCCCATGGCAGTCCCTCCGATCCCGATCCGCAGGAAGCGGCACTGAAGGATCTCGCGGCGCGCGTCGGTGCTCTGCTGCCCGGTTGGCGCATCGGCGGCGCGACCCTGGCGAAGGAAGGGGCCTTCGACGCGGCGGTAGCCGACCTCGGGGCTCCCTGGATCTACCCCTATTTCATGGCACGCGGCTATTTCACCAAGAAGGTGCTCGCCGAACGTGCAGAGCCTCTGGGCCTGCGGGTGCTGGAGCCCTTCGGCACCGAGCCCGCGCTGGTGACCAGCGCCGCCCATGCGCTGCAGCGCGCGCTTGGCGACAAGGGCTGGCAGGCGGCAGAGACAACTCTGCTGGTCGCCGCGCATGGCAGCAACGTGTCTCGCACCAGTGCCGAGAGCGCGCGCGACTTTGCCGCCGCGTTGGAGGCCGAGATCGGATTCGCCAAAGCGCGCGTCGGCTACGTGGAAGAGCCCCCCTACCTGAATGAGTCGGCCCGCGGACTCGGCCAGGCGATCTGCCTGCCGCAATTCGCGCTCAACGCCGGCCACATGCTGGAAGATGTTCCCGAGGCGCTGGCGGAGGCGGACTTCGCAGGCCCGGTGCTTCCCGCCTTCATCGACTGGCCGGAAATCCCCGAACTGATCGCGCAAAGCCTTGAAACGCAGGCTTCCTCCGCCTGACGTGAGGGGGCGCAAACACAAAAAAGAAGGCCACCGCATCGCGGTGACCTTCTTTTTTTGCCGTCCCCCGGTGGGGAGTGGCGGACCGAGGAGGATTCGAACCCCCGACCCCTTGATTCGTAGTCAAGTACTCTATCCAGCTGAGCTATCGGTCCGTGAGGGCGGGGTTTAGAGTTTGTTCGGAGGATGCGCAAGAGAGATTTCGAAAAAACTTCCCATCTTACCCTAAGTCACCGTTCGGAAGGCGAATTTCGAAGCAGGTGCCGCCCTTGTCGGAGCGCAGCAGCTGCAGTTTCCCGCCGTGATTCCGCACAAGCTCGGCGACAATGGCCAAACCGAGTCCCGCCCCGCCCTTGCGCGCACCGCCCTGGAAGGGCTGGAACAGATGCTCGCGCGCTTTCGGCGGCAGGCCTGGGCCAGTGTCGGTGACCTCGATCACCCAGGCGTCCTCCTCGGCGCGGGCCGAGACGGCAATCTCACCCTCCACCCCCGAGCCGGTGATCGCCTGCCGCGCGTTGCGCACGAGATTCGCGATGGCGCGGTAGATCTGCTCGGGATCGCCGCGAACCTGCATCGAGGCGGGAATGTCCTCCGACAGGCTCACCTCGTGCTCGCCGATCGCCAAGCGCTCGGCCTCGAGCACCTCGTTGACCAGTTCGGCGAGGTTGAACTGGGTGAGCATCGGCGCGGGCTCCTCGGCCTTGCCGAAGGCCAGCGTGGTCTCGCAGAGCGACACGGCGCGGGTGATCGAGCTGACCAGCTTGGGTGCCATGCGCTTCACCGCCGGGTCCTCCGACATCTCGATGCGGTCGGTGAACAGCTGCGCCGAGCTCAGGATGTTGCGCAGGTCGTGGCTGACCCGCGCCACGGCGCCGCCGAGTTGCGCCAGCCGCTCCTTCTGCCGCAGCGACTGCGAAAGCTGGGTCTCGAGCGATTGCAGCGCCTCCTCGGCTTCGCGAATCTCGCGCACGCTGGCGATGGGCTTGATGATCCGCCGCGCGTCCTCGGGATCCTCGGCGTAGCGCTGCATGTGGCCCACCACGCCCTTGATCGGCTTCACCAGCAGCACCCGCACCGCGAGGAAGAGCAGCAGCGCAGTGATCAGCGACAGCAGCGCCGAGACCAGCAGGACACCGAGGCCGAAGTCGATCATCGCGGTGCGCAGCGGGAGGCTGTCCATGGTGACCTCGATCAGCTCGCCGCCGTCGTCCTTGGGATAGCCCAGAACCCGGATCAGCCGCGGCTGGGTATCGACAAGCCGAAGCAGCGCGTCCTTCATCAGGATCAGCGGCCCCGCTTCGCGCAGGTCGTAGGTCTCGTCCACCGAGCCCGGCATCGGCGACGAGAGCGCCAGCTCGCGCCGCTCGTCGCGCTGCAGCACCACGTTGTAGACCCCGGCGTTGTCCAACAGTTCGGCCTCGAGCTCGGGAGCCAGTACATCGTCGGCCAGCAGCGCCAGAGAGGCGATCTGCGCGCGCTCGAGGTGGTCGGTGAGGAAATCCTGCCGGAATCGCGCCACCGAGGGCACGAAAATCAGCACTTCGGCCAGCATCACGAAAACAGTCGTGAGGACAAGAAAGCGGCCTGAGAGCGAGTTGAACATGAAGGGCGGTCTTGAGCTTTCAGGGGAGCAGGCGTTGAACTGTTCGTGTAACAGCCTTGACCGTGCGGTTTTCAAACAATCTGGGTGTGAAATAGGATCCGGCAACCCGTTTGTTAAGCTCCCCCAACGTCGGATAGGGCGCGACCATGCCCGCGATCTGCGCGATCTTCACCTTCGCCGAGATCGCAAGCGCCCATGTGGAGATAAGATCTCCGGCCTGCGCGCCGACAATTGTGGCCCCCACGGGCCGCCCCCTGTGCACCATGACCTTGGCGAGCCCGGCGGTCTCCCGCTCGGCGATGGCGCGGTCGTTGTGCTGCAGCGCCTCGCGCAGCACCTCGAGCTTGTCGCCGTAGCGCTGCCGCGCTTCGACCTCGGTCAGGCCGACATGGGCAAGCTCGGGCCGCGTGTAGGTGGCGCGCGGGATGTGGTGGGTCGAGGCCTTGGCCGGCAGGCCGAAGAGCGCCGAGCGCAGGACGATGCCGGCGTGGTAGCCCGCGAGATGGGTGAACTGCAGCCCGCCCGCCGCGTCGCCGATGGCATAGACCCTGCGATTCGTCGTGCGCAGACCGGCGTCGGCCTTGATGCCCGACTTTGTTGTCTCGATCCCGGCCGCCTCCAGGCCGAGGCCCTCGGTGTTCGACCGGCGCCCCGCTGCCACCAGCAGATGCGAGCCGGTGAGGCTCTTGCCGCTGTCCAGTCGCAACTCTATGGCGCTGCCCTGCTGGCGCGCCGCCGTCACGGTTTCGCCCTCGAGAATCGTCACCCCCTCGCCGCGCAGGTGATCGAGCACGATTGCCGCCATTTCAGAATCCTCGCGCCCGAGCGCCCGGGCCCCCTCGACCACGGTGACCTGCGCCCCGAGGCGGCGGAAGGCCTGCGCCATCTCCATGCCGATGGGGCCGCCGCCGAGAATCAACAGATGCGCGGGCAGCTCTTCCAGCTCCCACAGGGTCTCGTTGGTCAGGTATCGAACGTCAGCCAGCCCCGGGACCGGCGGCACGGCGGGGGCCGAGCCGGTGGCAAGCACGATGCGGCGCGCGATGATGCGGTGGTGCCCTGCCTCGACCTCGCGGTCGGACACGAAGCGCGCCTGCGCACGGATCACCCGCACGCCCAGCCCTTCGAAACGCTCCTGCGAATCCACCGGGGCGATGCGGGTGATCGTCTCCTGCACATGCGCGCGGACGCGAGGCCAGTCGACCCGTGCCGGCGCAAGATCGACGCCGAAGGCCCCCGACACCTCGGCCGCATGGGCCTGCGCCGCGGCGGCGATCAGCGCCTTGGAGGGCACGCAGCCGTAGTTCAGGCAATCCCCGCCCATCTCGCCGCGCTCGACCAGCACCACGCTGGCCCCCATCTGCACCGCGCCCGCGGCGACCGAGAGCCCGCCCGAGCCCGCACCAATGATCAGAAGGTCAGTCTTAATCGTTTCCATCGAACTGGTCCCTTGATCTCAGATACCCTTGCGCCGGCGCCAGGCTCTCAAAACGATGGGCAGCGCCGCCAGCGCGGCAAGCCCCAGCAGCGGGCCGATGACCTGCGGCGCCCAGAGCAGGCTCAGGTCCGGCGTCTCGCCCCGATCGAAGACCGAGCCGACTCCTACCCCGATCGAGGTGAAGACCAGCGCTCCCGGGATGATGCCCAAAGCGGTCGTCCAGGCGAAGTTCCAGAGCTTGACCCCCACCAGCGCGGGCAGCAGGTTCGCCACGAAGAAGGGCACTGCCGGCACCAGCCGCAGCAGCAGAAGCACGCTCACCTCGTTCTGCCGCAGCCCGTCGCGCAGCGCCCGGAGCTTGCCCTCGGACCCGTCGAGCTTGGCCGAAAGCACCCGCCCGAGCCCGGCACGCGCCGCGAGGAAGATGACGACGGCACCAATGCTGGCCGACAGCACGTTCAGCGCTGTGCCCGGGACGAGGCCAAAAAGAAAACCGCCGGTCACCGAGGCGACGGCGGCCCCGGGCAGCGAGAAGGCCACGATGGCGACATAGGCCGCCACGAATCCCCCGGCCACCGCCAGGTAGTTGCTGTCACGCAGCGCCAGCAGCGCCACCCGATTCTCGCGCAGCGTGTCGAAACTGATGTAGTCGCGCAGCGTGAGCGCACCAGTCACCGCCACAATTGCTATGAGCGCCAGCGGCAGGTGCCGCAGGAGCCGCGCACGGGTCGGCGAAGGCGTGGGGTCCTGATCTGTCATCCCCCTAGAATGGCGTGTGGAATCGCCCGCGCACAGCCCTATCACGCGGCCTTGATCACGACCTGCCCCTGCGGGCGATTTTGCGCCCCGAGCGCCGACGGCGCCAAGGCACACCGCGCGCCGCACCGGAATTCTTGCCTTCAGCCCCGGTTAGAGGTTTGACATGGGGGCCACTCCTGCCTATAGCACGGGCCTCGAATGACCCGGCCCGGCGAATCCGCTTAGGGCCTTCTGTGATGTAAGCTCTTGCTGCCAATCCACTGGCGCACCGGGCGGACGCCGCAGGCAGCAATGAGACCATGTAGACAGACCGGCCTCCCCCGAGGCCAGATCAGACGGAGAAGAGCGCGATGAAACGCACCTTTCAGCCTTCGAACCTCGTTCGCAAGCGCCGCCACGGCTTCCGCGCACGGATGGCCACCAAAGCTGGCCGCGCGATTCTGAACGCGCGCCGCGGCCGCGGCCGCAAGAAGCTCAGCGCCTGAGCCGCGCGCTCTGCCCATGGCGGAGCGTGTGCACAAGACACCGGCCAAGGCCGCTTCGGGACAGACCGAGGCGGCCTTTGCGCTTGGCGTGCGTGCGGATGCGGAACTCAGCAACCCCCAAGGCGATGCCCTGATGGGGACGGACACCCCGAAGCTCGAGGTCCTGCGCAAGCGCAGCGATTTCCTCGCGGCGGCGCGTGCCCGGCGACAGCCGGTGCCGTCCTTCCTGTTGCAGGCGCGCTATCGAGATGACGGCTCGGACCTTATCCGCGTGGGCTTCACCTGCTCGAAGAAGGTCGGCAATGCCGTCGCCCGCAACCGCGCCAAGCGCCGGCTGCGCGAGATCGCGCGCCTCGCTCTGCCAGAACTCGGCAAGCCGGGCTGGGATTACGTTCTGATCGGCCGCGCCGGCGCCACCGCCGAGCGCGAATTCACCGCGCTGCAGGGCGAGCTTGTGCAAGCGGTGCGGCAGATTCATGCGCCCCGGAAACCCCGGAAGCCGCAATCGTGAGCCCGCTCGCGCATATTGCCGCCCTGCCCGTCCGCGCCTATCGCCTGATCTTCTCGCCCTGGGTCGGCCATGGCTGCCGCTTTCAACCGACTTGCTCCGCCTACGCGCTGGAAGCGCTTGAAAGGCACGGGGCGGTGAAGGGCTCCTACCTGACGATCCGCCGCATCCTGCGCTGCCACCCGCTCGGCGGGTCCGGCATCGACAATGTCCCCGATTGAGGCCGCCCATGTTCGACGACGACGCCGACGACATCCACCCGCTGTTCTACGGCGCCCCCAAGAGCACCGAGTTCAAGAAGCTGCGCAAGCGCATCGTGCAGAACACGCGCGAGGCCGTCGAGCAATACGGCATGATCGAGCGCCGCGAGGATGGCAGCCTGCCAAAGTGGCTGGTCTGCCTCTCGGGCGGCAAGGACAGCTACACGCTGCTCGCGGTGCTGCACGAGCTGAAGTGGCGCGGCCTGCTGCCCGTGGACATCTTGGCCTGCAACCTTGACCAGGGCCAGCCGGGCTTTCCCGCGACGGTGCTTCCCGAATTCCTCGAGAAGATGGGCGTGCCGCACCGGATCGAGTATCAGGACACCTACTCGATCGTCATGGACAAGGTCCCGCAGGGCCGCACCTATTGCGCGCTCTGCTCGCGCCTGCGCCGCGGCAACCTTTACCGCCTCGCTCGCGAGGAGGGCTGCTCTGCGGTCGTGCTCGGCCACCACCGCGACGACATCCTCGAAACCTTCTTCATGAACCTCTTCCACGGCGGGCGCCTCGCGACCATGCCGCCGAAGCTGGTC
Organism: Salipiger sp. PrR003; assembly: GCF_010500785.1. Taxonomy (NCBI): domain Bacteria; kingdom Pseudomonadati; phylum Pseudomonadota; class Alphaproteobacteria; order Rhodobacterales; family Roseobacteraceae; genus Salipiger; species Salipiger sp. PrR003. The sequence continues at coordinate 31,956 of NZ_JAAGOV010000039.1, read as the reverse complement.
AACGAGGAGGGCGACCTCTTCGTCTACCGTCCGCTGGCGCATGTGTCCGAGGCCGATTGCGAGAAATTCGCCCGCGCCATGAACTACCCGATCATCCCCTGCGACCTCTGCGGCTCGCAGGACGGTCTGCAGCGTCAGCAGGTGAAGCAAATCCTCGACGGTTGGGAAAAGAACTCGCCCGGCCGCCGGCAGGTGATGTTCAAGGCGCTGACCAACGTCCGCCCCTCGCACATGATGGATTCCAAGCTCTTCGACTTCGCCGGGCTGATGCGCGACATGACCGCGCGCGCCCCGGATGCCGACGACGGGATTCCCGACCTGCGTTAAGCCTCGCCTCACCCCTTTGCGCTAGATGTGGTCCCGTCTCTGATGACGTAGGGGGCGCATCATGCCGCCGGATCTCGCACATAGGTCATCTTTCCGCCTGGGCGCGGCGCGGGCGCGTCGGGTCCTGCACCGCTGGATGCTCGGGCCGCACATGCTGGCCTTCCTCCCCGCCATCTCTCTCGCCGGTTTCTGGCTCGGCGGGGAAGTCCTGCTGCTGGCACTGGCCCTGACCATTCCGCTGATCTACGGGCTTCTGCTCACCGGCGACTCTGCGGCCGCGCTCGGCTCCGCCCGCGGCGGCGGCGACCTCGTCAGCATGGCCATGGCCCAGGAGCTTGCCGAACACAGCTTCGAGCGCGCCCGCGCCGCGGAAACGCACACCGCCTGCCTACTTTTCGAAGCCGAGGGGCTGGAGGCCATCTCGCGCCGCATGGGCGAGGATGTGGCGGAAACCCTGCGGGCTCTGTTCCTCCACCGCCTGCGCGAGACGCTGCGCCCTGAGGACAGCGCGATGCGCATCGGCGACTCGCGTTTCATGGCGCTGATCGCCCCCGGCCTTCGCCTCGATCTCGAGACCCTGCTCGCCCTCGCCGACCGGCTTCAGCACGCGCTGGAAGAGCCCGCCACCACCGACACGGGCGTGCATTACCTTTCGGTCGCCGTGGGTTTATGCGGCTCCTCGCGGCTGCGCAAGGGCGCCGGGGCTCCGACATGCTCGACTGCGCCCAGGCCGCGCTGCGCGAGGCGATGGACAATGCCCCCTCCGCCATCCGCCCCTGGAGCGAGGGGATGCGCGCCGAGCGCCGCGCGCGCACTGCCCTGCTTTCGGAGGTCGAAACCGCCCTGGCCAAGGGGCAAATCCAGCCCTGGTACCAGCCCCAGCTCTGCACCTCGACCGGCGAGATCAGCGGTGTCGAGGCGCTGGTGCGCTGGCTGCACCCGCAGCATGGCATCGTGCCGCCCGCCCGGTTTCTCGACGCGCTGCAGGAGTCGGGCCGCATGGAACAGCTCAGCGACGCGGTGCTGCACCACAGCCTGACAGCGCTGCGCGGCTGGGATCAGGACGGGCTGCGCATTCCCCGCGTCAGCATCAACTTCTCCGAGGTCGAGCTGCGAAACCCGCGGCTCGTGGACCGGCTGAAATGGGATCTCGACCGCTTCGGCCTGCCCGCGACCCGGCTTGGAGTCGAGGTGCTCGAAACGGTGATCGCCGAGAGCTCTGACGGCATCATCGCGCGCAATATCTCCGCCCTGGCGCGGATCGGCTGCCGCATCGATCTGGACGATTTTGGCACCGGCCACGCCTCGATCGGGGCGCTGCGCCGGGTCACCGTGCACCGGCTGAAAATCGACCGCAGCTTCGTCGCCCGCATCGACCGGAGCGAGGACCAGCGGCGCATGCTCGCGGCGATTCTCGGGCTGGCCGACCGTCTGGGTCTGGAAACCGTGGCCGAGGGCGTCGAAAGCAGCGGCGAACACGCCCTTCTGGCCCAGCTCGGCTGCGACCACGCACAGGGATTCGGAATCGCCCGCCCCATGCCCGCACCGCAGCTCGCCGATTGGGCGCGCGCACACGCGCAGCGCATCGCGGCCGCGCAAAGACTCGGGCGCAGCAACGGCTGACCTGCAGCGCCGCCCCATCTGACCGCCGCCAGGACCCCGGACCCGCCCAGATCGACGTCCACGCGGGCGCCCATGCCGGCCAGACATCTGCCCTGCTCCGCCGAAGTCGTGGAGAGGACATGCTGAATGCGGGTCCCTAGGTCACGCAACCGGAGCGTCCCGGCAAGCCTCTGCCCAGCCGAACTTGGCGGAACGGTCTGCGCTTGGCTTGCTTGATCCAACCTGCCGGCGCCGCCCCACCCCTTCGTAACGCCACGCTCCATGGTCCGAAACGCCGACAAACCCCCTTGCCTGTCATGATTCGGCTTGACCTTTGGGGGTCCGCCCTGTTGAACCCGGCCTTGACTTTCCAAGGACAGGTGGCGGTCTCTCGCATGGACAATCAGAACAAGAATCTGCTCATCGCTACGGCGCTGAGCTTCGTCGTGATCCTCGTCTGGTTCGTGCTCTTCCCGCCACCCGAAGCCACGGTGGACGAGACGGCGCAAACCACCGAGCAGACGCTCGAGACCGCGCCCGGCGTGAGCGCGCCGACGACGGCGACCGACCCGGCGGCGTCCACCACCGCTGGCACCGCGGCCCCGGCCCCCGCGCTCGAGACTGCGCGCGTCGACATCGCCGCACCGAACCTGATCGGCTCCATCGCCCTCACCGGCGGCCGGATCGACGATCTGAAGCTGAGCCAGTACCACGAGACCAACGACGAGAGCTCGCCCATGGTGACGCTGCTCGAGCCCGTGGGCAGCGACAGCCCCTATTACGCCGTCTACGGCTGGGCGCCCGGCAATGGTCTGCAGGTCAGCGACGTGCCCGGCCCGAACACCGAGTGGAGCGTGGAAAGCGGCGAGTCCCTCGATGTGGACAGCCCGGTCACCCTGCGCTGGGAGAGCCCCGCCGGCCTGATCTTCCGCCGCACCTTCACGGTGGACGACAAGTTCATGTTCCGCGTGACCCAATCGGTCGAGAACACCTCGGGCGCCGAGGTCTCGGCCGCGCCCTACGGCATCCTTGCCCGCCACGGCGAACCGAAGGACCTGAAGAACTTCTTCGTTCTGCACGAGGGCGCGATGTCGATGACCGACGGCACCCTCGCCGAGAACAAGTACAAGAAAATCCGCGACTTTGACCCGGCGGCCGAGGCGGGCACCCGCGCCGAGACCTACCAGGTTTCGGAAAACGGCTGGATCGGCTTCACCGAGCATTACTGGGAAACCGTGCTGATCCCCGACAGCGGCACCAGCTACCGCCAGGCGATCAAGTACAACGAAGCCCGCGACATCTACCAGGCAGAGATCGTTCTGCCGACGCAGACCATCGCCCCCGGCGCCACCGCCGAGGTCTCGACCCGCATGTTCTCGGGCGCCAAGGTCTGGGAAGTGATCAATGCCTACCAGGACCAGGGCGTCGACCGCTTCGTCGACAGCATCGACTGGGGTTGGTTCTTCTTCCTCACCAAGCCCATCTTCTGGCTGCTGCACCACCTGCACCAGTGGATCGGCAACATGGGCGTGTCGATCATCGCGCTGACCATCTTCCTCAAGGCGCTGCTCTTCCCGCTGGCCTACAAATCCTACGTCTCCATGGCGAAGATGAAGGAACTGCAGCCGCAGATGGAGGAGCTCAAGAAGAAGGCCGGCGACGACCGCCAGAAGCTGCAGCAAGAGATGATGGCGCTCTACAAGCGCGAGAAGGTCAACCCAGCCTCGGGCTGCCTGCCGATCCTGCTGCAGATTCCGATCTTCTTCTCGCTCTACAAGGTGATCTTTGTCGCGTTCGAGCTGCGGCACGCGCCCTTCTTTGGCCCGTTCCAGGACCTTTCGGCACCTGACCCCACGTCGCTCTACAACCTCTTCGGCCTGCTGCCCTGGGCAGCGCCCGAGGTGGGCAGCACGCTGGCGCTGATCTTCATCGGCATCCTGCCGATCCTGCTCGGCATCTCGATGTTCCTTCAGCAGAAGCTCAACCCGACGCCGACCGATCCGGCGCAGGCGATGATCTTTGCCTGGATGCCCTGGGTGTTCATGTTCATGCTCGGCGGCTTCGCCTCCGGCCTGGTGCTCTACTGGATCACCAACAACACGATCACCTTCACCCAGCAGTACCTGATCATGCGCAGCCACGGGGCCAAGCCTGATGTCTTCGGCAACATCAGGTCGAGCTTCAAGCGCAAGCCCAAGGACGCCAAGTCGGACAGCAAATGATCGGACGGGTCACCCAGATCTGGCGCCACCCGATCAAGGCCCATGGCCGCGAGGCGCTGGACCGGGTGACCCTGCGCGCCCATGAATGCCTGCCCTTCGATAGGGCCTGGGCCGTGGCGCATGAGCTCTCGGACGCGGACGGCTCCGAATGGGTCCGCTGCGGCAACTTCAGCCGGGGCGCCAAGGCGCCCCAGCTCATGGCGATCAGCGCCGAGATGAACGAGGCGGCGGGCACCATCACCCTGCACCACCCGGACCGCCCCGACCTGACCATCGATCCCGACCGCGACGGCGAGACGTTCCTCGATTGGGTCCGCCCGCTGATGCCCGAGGACCGCACGCAATCGGCGCGGCTGATCCGGGCGCAGGCGCGCGGCATGACCGACGCGGCCTTCCCCTCGATCACCCTGTGCAACATGGCCTCGCACCGCGCGGTCGAAGCCCAGATCGGCCAGCCGCTGTCGATTCACCGCTGGCGTGGCAATATCTGGCTGGACGGGCTCGGGCCCTGGGAAGAATTCGACTGGGTCGGGCGCGAGATTCGCATCGGCGGCGCGACCTTGATCGTGCGCGAACGGACCGGCCGCTGCGCCGCCACCACTGCAAACCCCGAGACAGGCCAGCGCGATGCGGATACGCTTGGTGCGCTGCGTCACTGGGGACATACGGATTTCTCGGTGCAGGCCGAAGTGACGACGGGCGGCGAGATCGCCCATGACGACGAGGTGACCCTGCTGTGACGACCCCCCTTCCCTTTCCCATCGCCGAAGAGCCCGATGACGCGACCCGCGAGGCGGCGCGCAAGGCCTTTGCCGGTGACGTTCAATTCCTCAAGGGCGTGGTCGCCATGGACGGGCTGCCGCCCGACGACCGCCCCGAGGTCTGCTTTGCAGGGCGCTCCAATGTCGGCAAGTCAAGCCTGATCAACGCGTTGACCGGACGCAAGGGGATCGCCCGCGCGTCGAATACGCCGGGCCGGACGCAGGAGATCAACTTCTTCACGCTGAACGAGAGCCACTATCTCGTCGACCTTCCGGGCTACGGCTTTGCCAACGCACCCGTCGCGGTGGTCGAGAAATGGCAGCGTCTGCTCAAGCAGTATCTCTCGGGTCGCGTCTCTCTGCGCCGCGCCTTCGTGCTGATCGACGCCCGTCACGGGGTGAAGGCCGTGGACGAAGAGATCATGGACCTTCTCGACAAGTCCGCCGTGACCTTCCAGGCGGTCCTGACCAAGACCGACAAGCTCAAGGCCAATGACCTCGACAAGATCCTGACGCAGGTGCGCGAAAAGCTCTCGAAGCACCCCGCGGCCTATCCCGAGATCGTGCTCACCAGCTCGGAAAAGGGCGACGGCATTCCCACTTTGAGGGCAATCATCGCCGGCCTTTCCTGAATTTCCTCTTCGCAATTCCCGGCGTTGGGACTAGTTCTGCCATCCAGAGCCTTTCCCGCATCGAGGATGCACCCCAGATGAAGAAGCAGACGATGAACCGAGACTGGATCGCCACCGCCCGCACCCTGAACGAAGCCCTGCCCTACCTGCAGCGCTACACGGGCGCGATCGTGGTGGTGAAATTCGGCGGCAATGCCATGGGCGACACCGACGCCATGGCCGAATTTGCCCGGGATATCGTGCTCATGCGTCAGGTCGGCGTGAACCCGGTCGTCGTGCATGGCGGCGGCCCGATGATCAACGACATGCTTGCCAAGCTGAACATCCAGTCCGAGTTCAAGCGCGGCAAACGGGTCACCGATCAGGCCACCGTCGAGGTGGTCGAGATGGTGCTGACCGGCCTCGTGAACAAGCGCATCGTTCAGGCCATCATGGACGAAGGAGGCCGCGCAGTTGGCCTCTCGGGAAAGGACGATGATCTCATCGTCTGCGAGGCGGACGATCCGGAGCTGGGCTTCGTCGGCCGCCCCGTCGAGTGCAACGTGCAGGTGCTGCACGACCTCTTCGCCGCCGGGATCATCCCCGTGGTGGCACCGGTCGCCACCGGCATGGATTACCTCGAGACCTTCAACGTCAACGGCGACACCGCCGCCGGCGCGCTCGCCGCGGCGCTGAAGGCCGATCGCCTGCTGCTGCTGACCGACGTGTCGGGCGTCAAGAACAAGGCCGGCGACGTTGTCACCCAGATGACTCCCGAAGACGTCCGCGCCATGACCGCGGACGGCACCATTGCCGGCGGCATGATCCCCAAGACCGAGACCGCGCTGAAGGCGGTCGAGGAAGGCGTGCGCGCGGTGGTCATCCTCGACGGACGCGTGCCCAACGCCTGCCTGCTCGAGCTTTTCACCGAGCATGGCGCGGGGTCGCTGATCCGCCGTGCCGATCTGGAACCCGCGCGCCCACGCAGCTGAACGGCGGCGCGTGGCCTGAAGGGAGAGGGCTATGAAACGTCTCATCCTCATGCGCCACGCGAAATCCGATTGGTCGGTCGGCATGCCCGATCACGCGCGACCGCTCAACCCGCGCGGGCGCAAGAGCGCCGAGGCGCTCGGGGTCTGGCTCCGGGCGCAGGATATCCTGCCCGATCAGGTGCTCTGCTCGTCAGCCGCGCGCACCCGCGAGACCCTGGACCTGCTGCACCTTGGAGAAGTTGCGACACGGTTCGAGGACCGGCTCTACCTCGCAGAGCCGGCAACGCTGCTGAAGAGCCTGCAGGGCGCGAAGGGCAGTACCGTTCTTATGCTCGCGCACAATCCGGGAATCGGCGATTTCGCGCGGGGACTCGTTGCGCGCGCTCCCGAGCACCCGAGATTCGGCACCTACCCCACCGGGGCCACGCTGGTCGCGGATTTCGAGATAGGAGAGTGGTCGGGCGCGCGCATGGGCGGCGCCCGCTGCCATGCGTTTACCGTGCCGCGCGAATTACTGTCCTGAGAAGCCGCTGACACCGCGATACGCAGAAAAAAGTGACGCCCGCGATCCCCCTCCCAAAGGATCGCGAGCGCCGCTGTGCCGGTCACTAGGCGAAGTCCCTGACGTTACGTGGTCCGGGTCAGCCGCATCGCATCGCACATCCTCCCCTACGGCGATCCGATCTCGGCCGACGCTCGGTCGACCACGTTGCGCAAGTCCCTTCTTGAAAACCGGTACAGATTTCTTTCGGCTCTTGGCCAAAAGCGTCAAAACTGAGACGCTTCGTAACGGACTGTAACACAAATGACAAAAAAACGAGCCCCAATTTAATGGGGCTCGTGACTAAATTTCAGGTTTTTTCTGTGGATTAGTGCCCGAGAATTTGGCTTAGGAAGAGTTTCGTCCGCTCGTGCTGCGGATTATTAAAGAATTCCTCCGGCTCATTCTGCTCCACGATCTGTCCGGCATCCATAAAGATGACCCGATTCGCGACCTGCCGGGCGAATCCCATTTCGTGCGTGACACAGAGCATGGTCATCCCCTCTTCGGCCAGTTCGACCATCGTATCGAGCACTTCCTTGATCATCTCGGGGTCGAGCGCCGATGTGGGCTCGTCAAAGAGCATGATGCGCGGCTTCATGCACAGCGAGCGGGCGATCGCCACGCGCTGCTGCTGGCCGCCCGACAGCTGGCCGGGGTACTTGTTGGCCTGCTCGGGGATCTTCACCTTCTCGAGGAAATGCATCGCGGTCTCTTCCGCCTGCTTCTTGGGAATCTTGCGAACCCAGATTGGCGCGAGCGTGCAATTCTCGAGGATTGTCAGGTGCGGGAAGAGGTTGAAGTGCTGGAAGCACATGCCGACCTCGGAGCGGATCTTGTCGATATTCTTCAGATCCGAGCTCAGCTCGATGCCGTCGACAACGATGCTGCCCGACTGGTGCTCCTCCAGGCGGTTGATGCAGCGGATCATCGTCGACTTGCCCGACCCCGAAGGCCCGGCGATGACGATCCGCTCGCCGCGATAGACAGTCAGATCGATGTCGCGGAGCACGTGGAAGGTCCCGTACCACTTGTTCATGTTCGTGATCTGGATGGCCACCTCGTCGGAGACCTTCATCTGGCTGCGATCGACTTCGCGTGTTGCAAGTTCAGACATAAAAGGTCTCCTTAGCGGTGCTCTCTACGGAGCTTTTTCTCGAGGAAGAGCGAATAGCGGCCCATGCTGAAGCAGAAGATGAAGAAGCACAGGCCGATAAAGACGAAGAGTTCCCAGTAAACGCCATTCCAATCGGTGCTTGCCCGGATCGAGCTGGACAGGCCAATGGGATCGAGAAGGCCGATGAAAACGACCAGCGTCGTATCCTTGAACAGGCCGATGAAGGTGTTCACGATCCCCGGGATCGAAATCTTCAGCGCCTGCGGGAGGATGATCAGCCGCATCGACTTCCAGTAGTCCAGCCCCAGCGCGTCGGCGGCCTCGTATTGGCCCTTTGGCAGGGCGGCAAGACCGCCCCTTACCACCTCGGCGATATAGGCCGCCGAGAAGAGGGTCACCATGATGATGACGCGCAGCATCAGGTCGAAGTTGGTGCCCGGCGGCAGGAAGTAGTTCAGCAGCAGGGACGCGGTGAACAGCCAGACGATCAGCGGCACGCCGCGGATGATCTCGATGAAGGCAACCGAGAACTTGTTGATGATGAACATGTCCGACTGCCGCCCCAGCGCCAGGAGGATACCCAGCGGCAGCGACAGGACGATGCCCGACACGCCGATGATCGTGGCCAGAAGGAAGCCGCCCATCTTCTGGGTCGCCACGGGCTGCAACGCCAGCGGCACAACCGAGGCCAGCGCGTCGGCGAGCGGGCCGCAGACGAACAGCCAGTAGAGCACCGGTACGACGATCGCCAGGATGACCGACAGCAGCGCGCCGATCTTCGGCGCGGCATAGGTCATGATCGCCCAGCTGATGACGAAGCCGAGGACCGCCGCGATCGGCCCCCAGAGCGAGCCACCCCAGATCAGCCAGAAGAGCAAGAAAGGCGCGAGTGCCGTAACCCAGAGCATCTTGCGCGGCACCGAGCTGAACAGCACCGGGGCGACCGCGGCAAGAAAGAGGAGGAAGGCCAGGATCGGGCGCCAGTAGAGCTCCTTGGGGAAGAAGCCGAAGACAAGCTGCGGCCAGCGCTCTGCCAGCACCGCCCAGCAGGCAACCGAGGCATCGGCGCCATAGCGCTCTGCCGCCAGCGCGCGGCACTCGGACAAGTTGGAGGCATCCCAGATGCCCCGCAGCGCCCAGGGCAGAAGGTGGCTCAGGGCGGCATAGATCACCCAGAGCGAGAGCAGGGTGAGCAGGATGTTCAGCCAGCTCGAGAAGAGGTTCTCGCGGATCCACTTCACCGCACCGATCTGGGTAAGCGGTGGATCCTGCTGGTCCAGCATGGTGTCGCGGACAAAGGGGACCGTCTGTGCGTGGGTATCGCTCATGTCACCGCTCCTTCAGCTTCACAGAGGAGTTGTAGACGTTCATCACGCCCGAGATCAGCAGGCTCAGCACCAGATAGAACAGGCCCAGCAGCAGCATGCCCTCGAGCTCGCGGCCGGTCTGGTTGATGGTGATGCCCCCGAGGGTCGAGCGCACGTCCATGTAGCCCACCGCGATGGCGAGCGAGCTGTTCTTGGTGAGGTTGAGGAACTGCGAGATCAGCGGCGGGATGATCACCCGCAGCGCCTGCGGCAGGATCACCAGGTTCATCGTCGTGCCCGGACGCAGGCCCAATGCGTAGGCTGCCTCGGTCTGGCCATTGGAGATCGCGAGGATACCGCCGCGCACGATCTCGGCGATGAAGGCGCCGGTATAGAGCGACAGGGCCAGCCACAGGGCGATCAGCGAGTTGCGCAGGTGCACGCCGCCGTCGAAGTTGAAGCCCCCCAGCTCGGGCTTGTCGAGCGAGGCGCCAAGCCCCACTAGGACCACGATAAGCGGTACCAGGATCGCGGCAATCTGCAGCGGCAGGGTCATCGGTCGCTTGCCCGTGGCCTCTTGGATGCGCGCAGCGCGCTTGCCGAGGAATTTTGCGCCGATCCCGCCCGCGATGAGCACCGCGATGATCAGCAGCCAGTCCCAGAAGGAAGAGGTCGGGATGACCTCGCCGACTTCAGCGCCGCCTGCGGCGCCATCCCCCGAGGCGCTGCCCGAGCCGGCTGCGGTGTCATTTTGACCGGTCTGTACGCCTGCCCCGCCGGTGGCGATGCGGCTCGCGCCGTAGGTGCCGGCCATGTTGGTGCCGGGCGTTGCGGCCGCGGCGGGCGCCTCTGGCTCGGGGGCGGCGATCTCGTTGCCCCCCAGCGAGCGGCTGAACACCACGTTGGGAATGTAGACGCCGCGATTGGTGATCGCCACGCTCTCACCCAGCAGCATCGAGGAGCCGTCCTCGCCGCGGAAGTCCCGCGGGGACGGCATGGATTCGGTCATCAGCGCGAAGATCAGCACGATCCACAGCAGCAGCGGCACGTTCCGGAAGCCCTCGACGTAGACCGCGGTCAGCCGCGAGACGACCCAGTTGTTGGACAGGCGCAGCACGCCCGCGATCACGCCCAGCACCGTGGCAAGGGCACAGCCCAGGACAGCCACGAGCAGCGTGTTGAGGATGCCCACCAGCGCCGCCCGACCGTGGGTCATCTGGTTGTTGTAGTCGATGAGCTGCTGGTTGATGTCATAGCCTGCGGGCTGCGACAGGAATCCGAAGTTGAAGTCCTTGCCCAGTGCCTCGAGGTTATGGATCGTGTTGGAAATCAGCCACGACAGCAGCAGCCCTATCAGGACCATCGCGACGACCTGGATGGTCATCGAGCGGTAGCGCGTGTCGAAAATAAGCTGACTCAGCCGGAAGCCACGCTCCGGCGGATCCGAGATGGTCGCCATTTAGTTCTCCCCGGACGCTTCCGTCACCGAAGGATACCGCGGTGGTTGCTCCACCGTCTGTCCTGCCGGAAGCGCGCTTTCGTATTATGAAGGCGAAATCGTCTTGATAGGTGGAAAGGGGCGCAGGTTGTCCCTGCGCCCCTCGCCGAATCCGGTATTAGCGGAAGGGCGGGCTGTAGAGCAGGCCGCCTTCGGTCCACTGCGCGTTCAGGCCGCGCGACAGGCCGATCGGGGTGGCTTCGCCGATGTTCTTCTCGAAGATCTCGCCGTAGTTGCCGCCGGCCATGATGGCACGCTGGGCCCATTCGGCGTCGAGGCCGAGCATCGCGCCCAGTTCACCCTCGGTGCCGAGCAGACGGTTGATCTCGGGGTTGTTCGTCGGTGCCGAGGACAGTTCCGCGATGTTGGCCGAGGTCACGCCGTATTCTTCGGCCGCGATCAGCGCGTTGAGAGTCCAGCGGGCGATGTCGCCCCACTCGCTGTCGCCGTGGCGAACGAGCGGACCGAGCGGCTCTTTCGAGATGATTTCCGGCAGGATCACGTGATCCGACGGGTTCTCGAAAGTGGCGCGGGTGGCGGCGAGGCCCGAAGCATCGGTGGTGTAGACGTCACAGGCGCCGGCAAGGTACTGCTGCTGCGCTTCGGCGTTGGTCTCGATCGGAACCGGCTCGTAGCTGATGTTGTTGGCGCGGAAGAAGTCCGCGAGGTTCAGCTCGGTGGTGGTGCCGGTCTGGATGCAGACGGTGGCGCCATCGAGTTCCTTGGCCGAGGCCACACCCAGCGACTTCGGAGCGATGAAGCCCTGGCCGTCGTAGTAGTTCACGCCGATGAATTCGAACTTCAGGTCGACGTCGCGCGAGAAGGTCCAGGTGGTGTTGCGGGCCAGCACGTCGATCTCGCCGGACGCCAGCGCGGTAAAGCGGGTCTGACCGGTGGTCTGCGTGAAGGCAACCTTCATCGGATCGCCAAGGACCGCTGCGGCGAGCGCACGGCAATATGCCACGTCAAAGCCCTGCCACACGTTGTTTGCATCGGGCGCCGAGAAACCGGCGAGGCCCGTGGACACACCGCACTTCAGCTCCCCCCGCGCTTTCACGTCGTCCAGGGTCGCGGCGCCGGCTGCACCGGCCGCGAGTGCGGCGACGGTCAGAGCGCCGAGAGTTACGGTCTTTTTCATGTTAACCTCTTCCTGTTGTCCGGCCCTCTTGAGCCGGTTCCTTGATCCTTGCTGGATCGGCTTATTAGCCAGGGGCTCCCTCCCTGTGCTGAGGGGAGTTTGGGAGGAAAGTTTTGGCTAGGTCAAGCCGCTCCGGCGCGAAAAGGGCATGCAAATGCCCGGATCTTACGCAAGGATCCCTTGAGAGGTTTGAGATTAGGCAGCTTGGCAGAGGGCAAAAAACCGGTGCGCGTGCAGGAATGCCAGGCGTTTGATTTCCGCCGCTTGCTGCGCTTCCTCGTCCTCTCCCCAAAGCTCTTCCTGGAAGGTTTCGTCGAGACGCGACAGTGCCCAGAGTTCCTCGGCATCGTGCTCGCTTCGAGTGGCGGCAAAACCAAGCACCAGCGAGCCGGTCAGCGCAACGAGGTCGTGGAAAGCTGCCAGCTCGAACGGGCTGAACGCGTGGGTGCGCTCCGCAAGACGGCGCAGCGCCGCCTCGGGCTGCGCGGCATGCATGATCCCGGCACGCGGCTCGAGCCGCGCTCCCATCTCGCGCGCCGCCCAGTCGAGCAGCGGATCCCAGCGTTCGGCCTGCCGCGCGACCAGTTCCGCCGGGCTCTCGGCGCGGTAGCACAGCAGATCGCTGTCGCCGTATTCCGCCAGCATGTCGGCCACTTCGGGGTGCTGCGGCGCGACCTTGTCGATGGCGCTGTTGGCGGTGCGGGTAAAGGGCATGGTGCGCGGGTCGATCTTTTCGTCCTGCGCGCGCCATTCCTCGGCCATGGCCTCGGCGATCCCACGGCTCGGCACCACCAGCGGCGCCTTGCCCGGCGTGCGCAGCGGGCGACCGTCGAGATGCACGATGAAGCCGCCCTCGGCCGTTTCGACCGTGGCGTCCTTGTAGAAGCGGCGGGGGGCCCATTCGCTCATGCGGCTTGGCTCCAGAGTTGGTCCAGCAGCGCCGGAAGCGCGCGGATGTCGTCGATGATGGTGCGCGCGGACGCAAGCCGCGCGCGGTCGTGATAGCCCCAGCTGACACCGATCCCGTGGACCCCGGCGTCGCGCGCCATGTCCATGTCGAAGCTGGTGTCGCCCAGCATCACCGCCTGATGCGGCGCGACGCCGGCCTCGGCCAGTGCCGCCTCGATCATCGCGGGATGCGGCTTCGAGGGATGATCGTCGGCGCATTGCTGGGTGACGAAGAGGCGGCGGATGCCATGCGCGTCGACCAGCCGGTCGAGCCCGCGGCGCGACTTGCCGGTGGCGATGCCGAGCAGCCACTCGGGTCGGGCGTGCAGCGCGTCCAGCACCTCGCGGACGTGCGGGTAGAGCGGCGAGCTGGCCTCGGTGCCATTCTCGGTTCGCAGGCGCATGTAGGAGGCTTTGTAGCCCTCGACCATGGCCTCGAGGGTGGCGGCATCGACGCCCGGTGCGAGCCGCGCCACGGCCAGAGGCAGCGACAGCCCCACGATGCCGAGGATCTCCTCGCGGCTCGGAGCCTCCATGCCGACCTGGGCAAAGGCCCCGCGCATCGACGCGAGAATATCCGCCTGGCTGTCGACCAACGTGCCGTCGACGTCGAAGATGATCAGCTTCAGATCCATGGCACCCGCCCCCTCAGTGCAGCTCTTCGAAGGGATCGTCCGCGGCGAGTTCTTCGGTCCAGCCGAAGGTCTCCCAGCTTTGTGCCATGTGGTCTGGCAGCGGCGCGGTGACGGTCATCGGTTTCTTGGTGACCGGATGCAGGAAGGTCATCGAGCGCGCGTGCAGGTGCAGCTTCTTCGAGATGATGCCGCCGAGCTGCGCGCCCCAGCCGTCGCCAAGGTTCTCCTGCCCCGAGCCGCCGTATTTGCCGTCGCCGATGATCGGATGTCCGATCTCGGCCATATGCGCGCGCAGCTGGTGCGTGCGGCCCGTCACGGGCTCCATCGCCACCCAGCTCGCCCGCCCGGCAACCCGGTAGAGCGTGGCATAAAGCGTATGCGCGCGCTTGGCGCCGGGGGTGCTGTCGATGTCGCGCGGGTGGATCGCGCGCATCTTCTCGCCCTCGCCCAAGGCGCCATGGCCGCCGGCCTTCACCAGCCCGTACTTGATCTCGCCGAGGTAGGGCGTCGGCACACCGGCCACCAGCCCCCAATAGATCTTGCGGGTTTCCTTGTGGCGGATCGCGGCGGTAAGCGCCTGCGCCATCTCGCGGGTGCGCGCAAGCAGCAGCACGCCCGAGGTGTCCTTGTCGAGCCGGTGGACCAGCCGCGGCTTCTCGTCGCTGCCGAACTTCAGCGCCTCCGACAGCCCGTCGACGTGGCGGGTCTGCTTGGAGCCGCCCTGCGTCGGCATGCCCGGCGGCTTGTTGAGCGCGATGATGTGATCGTCCTTCCACAGCACGCAGGACTGGATCAGCTTGGTGTCTGCATCCGAGACCTTGGACTTCGGCGTCGCTGCGAGTTTGGCCATCTCCTCGGGCTCCGGCAGCGGCGGAATGCGCACCTGGTTGCCCACCGCGAGGCGCGTCGAGGCTTTCACCCGACCGCCATCAACCCGGATCTCGCCCTTGCGGCACATCTTTTCAATGCGGCCCTGCGGGACGTGCGGGAAATGCCGCTTCATCCAGCGGTCGAGGCGCTGATCGCCGTCGCCCGGCCCCACGGTGACTGTCTGAACGCGGCTCATGCGAAGAAACTCCGAGTGACCAGCAGCCCCGCGAAGAGTGCTGCCAGCGAGACGGCCACCGAGGCCGCCACGTAAAGGCCCGCCTGCGCGACATCCCCGCGCTCGTAGAGCGTGGCGAAGTCCAGAGAGAAGGCCGAGAAGGTTGTGAACCCGCCCAGCACGCCGGTCATCAGGAACGGCGCGAAGCGGTTGGAGGTATTGGCGAGGATCACCACGAGGGCCCCCATGGCAAAGGAGCCGAGGATGTTCACCGTCAGCGTCCCCCACGGGAATCCCCTTCCGAGCAGCCGCGTCATGGCGAGGCCGGTCAGATAGCGCCCGCTGGCGCCAAGCGCTCCCCCGAGCGCAACTTGTAAGACCGTGAGGATCATCCGCGGGACATGTGCGAGGGGGCGCGGAATGTCAAGATTTTCGGGGGTTCGGAGCCAATGCTGCGGCGCATGGCCGCCATGTGCGCGCGTCCGGCACGCGCCGCGCCGAGAGAGCGCTCTGGCCACGCCGCGACTGCCCCGGGATATTTCCGCCTAGGAGAAGCTCAAGGAGACCGCTCCCTCCGCAGCTTGGTAAAATACTCCAGGCGCTTCTTCAGGTCGCGCTCGAAGCCGCGCTCGACCGGGGTGTAATAGCTGTCCCTGCCGATCTCCTCGGGGAAGTAGTCCTGGCCGGAAAAGCCGTCCTCGGCATCGTGGTCATAGGCGTAGCCGCTGCCGTAGCCCTGTTCCTTCATCAGCTTTGTCGGGGCGTTGAGGATGTGCTTGGGCGGCGGCAGCGAGCCGGTCTTCTTCGCAGCGGCGCGAGCGGCCTTGTAGGCCACGTAGGTGGCGTTCGATTTCGGCGCCAGCGCGAGGTAGACCAGCGCCTGCGCCAGCGCCAGCTCGCCCTCGGGAGAGCCGAGCCGCTCGTAGGTCTGCCAGGCCTGCAGGCAGATCGCCTGCGCCTGCGGATCGGCAAGGCCGATGTCCTCGACCGACATGCGGGTGATGCGCCGAGCGAGGAAGCGCGGGTCCTCCCCGGCCTCGAGCATACGGGCGAACCAGTAGAGCGTGGCATCGGGGTCCGAGCCGCGCACAGATTTGTGCAGCGCCGAGATCAGGTTGTAATGCCCGTCGCCGGACTTGTCGTATTGCGCGGCGCGGCGCATGAGCCGGGTCGAAAGCGCGTCGGTGGAGAGCACGCCCTCGACAGTCCAGGCCGCGATCTGCTCGATCAAGTTGAGCAGCGCGCGACCGTCGCCGTCAGCCATTTCCACCAGCGCCGCGCGGGCGGCCCCGTCAAGCGGCAGGGGGCGGCCCAACTCCTGCTCGGCGCGCTGTGCGAGACGCTCGAGATCGTCTCGCGAGAGTCGCTCCAGCACCAGAACCTGCGCGCGCGACAGCAGCGCCGCGTTGAGCTCGAAGCTGGGGTTCTCGGTGGTGGCGCCGACAAGGAGGATCGTGCCGTCCTCCATATGCGGCAGAAAACCGTCCTGCTGCGCCTTGTTGAACCGGTGGATCTCGTCGACGAAGAGCAGCGTGCCCTGGCCGTTGCGGTGGCGGATACGGGCGGCCTCGAAGACCTTCCTCAGCTCGGGCACGCCGGTGAAGATGGCGCTGATCTGGACGAAATGCAGGTCAGTGGCATCCGCCAGCAGCCGCGCGATCGTGGTCTTGCCGACTCCGGGCGGACCCCAGAAAATCAGGCTCGAGAGCGCGCCCGAGGCGAGCATGATGCCGAGAGGCGCCTCGGGACCAAGCACATGGGCTTGGCCGATCACCTCGCCGAGCGCCGTCGGACGCAGCCGATCCGCCAGCGGGCGGGGACCGCTCCGCTCGGGCTCGGGGCGACTGCCCGGGGGGTCGTCGAAGAGATCGGCCACGCGCGGTGCCCTCAGACGCGGAAGCGCAGCGAGATGCGGCCATTGCCGCGCTGCGCATCAATCTGGACGCGCGGGGCGGCGCTCTTCAGCAGCCCGTCAACGTCGCCCGGCAGCTCGATGCCGTGGCCGTTGACCGCGCGCAGTAGGTCCCCCCGCTGCAGCCCGATCCGGGCGCCCCAGGGGCCGGGATCGACGACCACCACGCCCTCACCGCCCGACAGAGGCAGGCCGAGTTCGGTCTGCACCGCCGGGTTCACACGCGCCAGCGTGAGGCCGGGCAGCACCGCGCGCTCGTCCAGCGTCACGCGCTGCTGCGGCGGATCGTCGGGGGCCGCGATCATCGCGACCTTGGCCTGCTGCTGCGTACCGTCGTGCAGATAGGTGACCTCTGCCTTGTGGCCGAGCCCGGTGACCGACATGCGGTACAGCATCTCGGCGGGGGTGTTCACCCCCTGCCCGTCCACCGCCAGCACCACATCGCCAACGTCCATCCCGGCCTGCGCGAAGGGGCTGGCCTCGTGGAGCTCAGAGACCAGCACGCCGCCGGGCAGCCCCATGCCGAGGCTCTGCGAGAGGTCTGCGTCGACGCTCTGCCCGCTCATTCCCGCCCAAGGCCGCTCGAAGGACGTCTTGCCCGCCTCGGCCTGCTCGACGAACTGCTTCACCAGCGCCGAGGGGATGGCGAAGCCGATGCCGTTGGAGCCGCCCGAGCGGGTGAGGATCGAGGTGTTCACGCCAATGAGCTGGCCCTTCACGTCGATCAGCGCACCGCCGGAGTTGCCCGGGTTGATCGGCGCGTCGGTCTGGATGAAATAGCCGCGGGCATTGCCGGTCGCGGTGCCCGAGCGGGCGAGCCCCGAGACGATCCCCGAGCTCACGGTCTGCCCCACGCCGAAGGGGTTGCCGATCGCCAGCGCCAGCTCGCCCACCTCGACGGTGTCGCTGTCGCGCAGCGGCAGGAACGGCATGCCCTTGGCGCCGTCGAGCTTGAGGATGGCGAGATCGGCCTCCTCGTCCGCCAAGAGCACCTCGGCGTCGTATTCGGCACCATTGTTGAGCACCACGCGAATGTCGGTGGCCTGGCCGACCACGTGGTAGTTCGACACGACGATGCCGTCTTCGGACAGGATCACCCCCGAGCCGAGCGAGTTCTGTACCCGCGGGCGGCCGCGGAAGTCTTGGAAAAGGTTCCCGAAAAGAGGATCTCCTGCAAACGGACTGTGGGCCTCGACCACGCGGCTGGCGTAGATGTTCACCACCGCGGGGGTGGCCTGTTTCACCAGTGGTACGAACGAGAGGGAAATCTCCGCCTGGCTCTGCGGAACCTGGCTCTCGGCGAGGGCCGGGGCTGCGGTGACGGCGATGGCAAATGCGGGAATGATCAGGATGTTTCGGAGCATTGTGCGGTCCTCCAGTGCCCTTGGATATGTCGGGGCAAGGGCGCGATTGCAAGTCACGGGCCAGTGCGCTTCGCGTGCGCATTTCGTGCACATCTCACGCACATGCCGCCGCCCTCCCCGCCGCGGAGGCTGGAAAAGCCCCGCGCGCCGTGCCAGAAGCCGCCGCGTCAGACATTGGAGTGCTCCTCATGCAGATCGTCTCGCTCATCGCCCGCCCCGGCACATTGGATACCGCGCTGGTCGAGAGCCTGCGCAACGCCTTCGGCGGCGGTCCGGTCACCGTGCTCTCGGACGGTGAGGCGGCGGAATTCCCGGTCGAGTCAATGCCCGGCAATTTCGAGGAGGTGCGCAGCTCGCTTACCGCGCAAGCCGACGTCAACATCGTGGCCGCCGAGGGGCGCCGCAAGAAGATGCTGCTGGCGGACATGGACAGCACGATGATCCAGCAGGAATGCATCGACGAGCTGGCCGAGGAAGCCGGGGTCGGCGCGCATGTGAAAGAGATCACCGCCCGCGCGATGAACGGCGAGCTCGACTTCGAGGGCGCGCTGACCGAGCGCGTTGCGCTGCTTAAGGGCCTGCCTGAGAGTGTGATCGGCAAGGTGCTCGAGACCCGCATCACGCTGATGCCGGGCGGGCCCGAGCTGGTCGCGACGATGAAGGCGAATGGCGCCTATGCCGCGCTGGTATCGGGCGGCTTCACCGCCTTCACCGCGCGCGTTGCCGAGAGGATCGGCTTCGACGAGAACCGCGCCAACACGCTGCTGGTGCAAGACGGCAAGCTGACCGGCGTGCCGGCGCAGCCGATCCTGGGGCGCGAGGCCAAGGTGCAGGCGCTGGAGGAGATCAGCGCGCGGCTCGGCATCTCCGAGGCAGACGTGC
The DNA here is from genome assembly GCF_010500785.1 of Salipiger sp. PrR003. Classification (NCBI taxonomy): domain Bacteria; kingdom Pseudomonadati; phylum Pseudomonadota; class Alphaproteobacteria; order Rhodobacterales; family Roseobacteraceae; genus Salipiger; species Salipiger sp. PrR003. The sequence continues at coordinate 13,054 of NZ_JAAGOV010000039.1, read as the reverse complement.
TGGCGGTGGGCGACGGGGCGAATGACCTGGGCATGCTCGGCCGTGCCGGCTTTGGCGTCGCCTTGCATGCAAAACCCTCGGTTCAGGCGGAGTGCGACCTGCGGGTGAACCTCGGCGATCTGACGGCGCTGCTGTTCCTGCAGGGCTATGCCCGCAGCGATTTCGAGGGCTGAACGGACGGCGATTGGGGAAGGAGCAAGGGGGGATCAGACCCTCTTGGCCTTCGGTCAACTCACCCCGGCGCGATTGCAAAGAGAAGAAGGGGCACTCTTGGCGCCCCTTATCCTTTCATGCGGCAAAGAGCGTGTCGAGGGGGCGGACCTCGCCGGTCACCAGCCCGTCGAAATTGCACAGCTCGGGGTTGAGGAAACGGTGCACGTCGGGATGCGCCGGATCCGCGACGCCAAGCCGCACCAGAAGCGAGGCCATGACGCATTCCGCCGCGCGGGTTGCGCCGTCGAGAATCTTCACCGCAACGCCGAGGCCACGCTGCGGCAGGATCGCGACGAAATACCCCTCGGCGCCTGTCTTGATGGCAACCGGCTCGAGCGCGGCGCGCATCAGCAGCGTGCAGGCGCGGCCCTCGCCGGCGACGAGATCGGGATAGGTGTAGATCGACTCGACCAGCTGCGCCCCGGCGCGGCTGAGACCGTCGTAGCGGTGATGCGCGCCGGCGAACCAGGCCATGGCCCGCGCCATGCCAAGCATCGAGGTGGCAAGGTTTGGCGCCGAGCAGCCGTCGATGCCATAGCAGGGGCTGACCTCATCGGTGACGGTCTCGAAGGCGTCGCGCACTGCAAGTTGCACCGGGTGTTCGGGAAGAACGTAGTCCGGGCCCGCGCCAAGATACTGGCTCAATGTCAGGAAGCCGGCGTGTTTGCCCGAGCAGTTGTTGTGCACCCGGCAGGGGCTTTTGCCCTCGCGGATCATCTGCAGTTTCAGCGCCTTGTCCCGGCTCGGCTGGGGGCCGCAGCGCAGGTCGTCGTCGGAGAGCTCGAGGTCGGCGAGCCAGGCCTCGACCGCCCCCACGTGCATCGGCGCGCCCTGATGCGAGGCGCAGGCGAGCGCCAGCTGCGGCGGCGTTAGATGCCAGGCCTCGGCGGCGCCCGAGGCGACCAGCGGCAGGGCCTGAATCATCTTCGACGAGGAGCGCGGGTAGACCACCGCCTGCGGGTCACCCCAGGCCTCGACGATGCCGCCGGATGTGTCACAGATGACCGCATGGCCAAGGTGCAGGCTCTCGGTCAGCGGTCCGCGGCGAACCTCGACGAGGGGCACGGCAGCGGTGACGGTGTCTTGGGGCATGTGGGTCCTCACAAACAAGCGATATTCTGCCATCGGGGCTTTCTCGCCCCGCGTGTTTCGGTCTATTGTCCCGCCGTCGAGCACGAATGGTCGCGCCGGTCAAGAGACCGACAGATGTCTGGAACAGAGCTGTCACAGGTCGGGGCGCGAACGGGCAACAAGAGGCAAGCACGGCTGGAGGCTGCAGGTATGAAGTCAATTCTCGGTGGGGTTCTGGGCGCGGCGCTCGCGCTTGGCGCGACGGCTGCGGTTGCGCAGGAGGAAAGCACCAACCGGGTGAACGCGATCACCGACTGGTCGGTCTTCGAGGGGCAGAGCCCCCGCGAATGCTGGGCGGTGACCACCTACAAGGAAAGCGTCAACACCAAGGACGGCCGCGTCGTATCGGTGAAGCGCGGCGACATCCTGCTTATGGTCTTCTACCGTCCCGAGGCCAATGTCATGGGTCAGGTGGCCTTCACCGGCGGTTATCCCTTTGCGGGCGGCTCGACCGTGGCCGTGGACATCTCGGGCGAGAAGTTCGACCTTTACACCGAGGGGGAATGGGCCTGGCCGGCGACTCCGCAGGACGATGCCAAGATCATCGCGGCGATGAAGCGCGGCTCCGACGCGGTGCTCAGCGCCGGTTCGAGCCGCGGCACCAAGACCAAGGACACCTTCTCGCTGCTCGGCTTCACGGCCGCGGTGGAAGACGCCCAGAAGCGCTGCAGCGGCTGAGCCGCAGGCACGTCGCCCTCGGGGCCGAAAGGCCGCAGGTCTGTTGAATTTTTCCGGGGCCATCCACAGATGAGCTTCTTCGAGGGAACGCGCCTGCGCGTTCCCTTTGACTTATTGCAGCCGAATCCTGTATGGAGAGGCCTTCTTTTTCCGAGGATGACGTGATGACTGCCAGCGCGCCGATCACCCAGGACGTGGTGACGATCCCCCGCAAGCTGCCGGAAGACGGCAAGCTGAACCTCGTCGGGCTCACCCGCGACGCCCTGCGCGCCGCGCTGATCGAGGCCGGAACGCCCGAGAAGCAGGCGAAGATGCGTGTGGGTCAGATCTGGCAGTGGGTCTATCACTGGGGCGTGCGCGACTTCGCCGAGATGACCAACCTCGCCAAGGACTATCGGACGCTGCTCGACGACAAGTTCACCATCGACCTGCCCGAGATCGTCTCGAAACAGGTTTCGGAAGACGGCACCCGCAAGTATCTCGTACGGATCGCCGGCGGACACGAGGTCGAGGTGGTCTACATCCCCGAGGAAGACCGTGGCACGCTCTGCATCTCGAGCCAGGTGGGCTGCACATTGACCTGCTCGTTCTGCCACACCGGCACGCAGAAACTGGTGCGCAACCTCACCGCGGGCGAGATCATCGGCCAGGTCATGCTGGCGCGGGACGACCTCGGCGAGTGGCCCGAACCCGGTACAGGCACCGGCGAGAGCGGGCCGCGCCTTTTGTCGAACATCGTGCTGATGGGCATGGGCGAGCCGCTCTACAACTTCGACAACGTGCGCGACGCGATGAAGATCGCCATGGACGGCGAGGGCATCGCCCTGTCGCGCCGCCGCATCACCCTCTCGACCTCGGGCGTGGTGCCGGAGATCGCCAAATGCGCCGAAGAGATCGGCTGCCTGCTGGCCGTAAGCTTCCACGCCACCACCGACGAGGTGCGCAACAAGCTGGTGCCGATCAACAAGCGCTGGAACATCGAGGAGCTGCTGAACACCCTTCGCGAGTATCCGCGCTTGTCGAACTCCGAGCGCATCACTTTTGAGTATGTGATGCTCAAGGACGTGAACGACACGGATGCCGATGCGCGCCGCCTGGTGAAGCTGATCCAGGGCATTCCCGCCAAGATCAACCTCATCCCGTTCAACGAATGGCCCGGCGCCCCCTACCAGCGCTCGGATTGGCCGCGGATCAAGCAGTTCGCCGACATCATCTACAAGGCAGGTTACGCCTCGCCGATCCGTACCCCGCGCGGCGAGGACATCATGGCCGCCTGCGGCCAGCTGAAATCGGCCACCGAACGCGCCCGCAAATCGCGCAAGCAAATCGAGGCCGAGACTGGCCTCGGCGGCGCGGCTTGACTTACCTGATTTAAACAATCAGGATTACCTCACCCAGCCAGTCCCGTCTTCGGGACAGCCCGGATCGACGGCCCTTCAGGGGCGACTGGCTGGGAGAGGTTCCATGCGACATGAAAGGTTCGACCGGGTGGCTCTGCGCCCCGCGGAAACGCGGGTGGTACAGCTGCTGCGGCTCTGGCGCGAGGCGGACGAGGCCACTGCGCAGCTCGAGCTGCGCGATGCGCTCGGGTTCAGCCGCGCGCGTTCCTGCCTGCGCGCCTTTGGGGACTTCGCCGAGATCCTGACCCGCCACGGCTGGCACGGGCCGCTGATTCTGCCCACCGACGCCTTGGGTGTCTCGGACGACGAGCGCGCGATCGCCCGCTTCGTCATGACCGCCACCGAGCAGGACCGCGACCTCGCGCTGGCCGAGGCCGCCATGCTGGTGCTGCCGGCGCATATCCTGCCGCTCGCCAATGCCGCCGAGCGGGTCGGGCTGCCGCTGCTCTGCGAGGAATGCCGCAGGCGGCTGGAGTGTCCGCTCAACTGACCGCTGCCTCCATCGCACAATGCGACACTGCGCCCCTTGACCTTCCAGTGACTGGAACCCCTATGTAGGGAGCCGACCAGTATTGGAAGGAGTCGCGCCATGGCCCAAGACAGCCTGCGCTTCGAAGTGATGAAGATGACCTGCGGCGGCTGCGCCGGGCGCGCCCAAAGGGCGCTCGCGGGGGTCGAGGGGGTGACCGACGCCTCGGTAAACCTCGCGACGAAGATGGCCCGGGTCGAGGGCAGCGCCGGCGTCCCTGCCCTGCGCGCCGCGCTCGACAAGGCGGGCTACCCAGCGCGCGAGGCCGCCCTGAGGCTTGGTATCGCGGGGATGAGCTGCGCCTCCTGTGCGGGGCGCGTGGAGCGGGCGCTGGCGGGTGTACCGGGTGTGCTCTCGGCCAATGTGAACCTCGCCAGCGAGACCGCCGAGGTGAAATTGCTCGCGGGCTCCGCCGAGGCACCCGCGCTGATCCGCGCGGTCGAGGGGGCGGGCTACAAGGCCAGCCTCACCAGCGACGACAGCGCCGAACAGGCGGCGCGCAAGACCGCCGAGCAGGCGGCGCTGAAGCGTGACCTGATCATTGCCGCGGCGCTGACAGCGCCAGTCTTCCTAATGGAGATGGGCGGGCATTTCATCCCCGGCGTGCATCATTTGATCGCCTCGACCATCGGCACCACCAGCGCCTGGCTGATTCAGTTCGTGCTGGTCACCGCCGTGCTCGTATGGCCGGGCCGGCGCTTCTACCAGATCGGCCTGCCATTGCTGCTCAAGGGCGCTCCGGACATGAATTCGCTGGTTGCGCTCGGCACGCTGGCGGCCTGGCTCTATTCCACCGTCGCGCTTTTCCTGCCCGGGCTGCTGCCCGAGGGCACGCGGGCGGTCTATTTCGAGGCCGCGGCGGTCATTGTCACGCTGATCCTGCTCGGTCGATTCCTCGAGGCACGGGCGAAGGGCCTCACCGGTGCGGCGATCAAGCGGCTGGTCGGGCTGAAACCCTCGACCGCGCGGGTCGAGCGCGGCGGCGAGATCACCGAGCAGCCAATTGCCGAGGTGACGCTCGGCGATGTGCTTCATGTCCGCCCCGGCGAGCGCATCGCAGTCGATGGCGAGGTGCTCACCGGGCGCTCCTACGTCGATGAAAGCATGATCACCGGCGAAGCTGTGCCCGTCGAGAAATCCGAAGGCGCCACCGTCGTTGGCGGCACGGTCAACGGCGCGGGCGCACTCAGCTTCCGGGCGACGGCTGTCGGCGCAGACACCATGCTGGCGCGGATCATCGCCATGGTCGAAGAGGCGCAGGGGGCCAAGCTGCCGATCCAGGCGCTCGCCGACAAGGTGGTGATCTGGTTCGTGCCCGCGGTCATGGCCGTGGCTGCGCTGACCTTTCTGGCCTGGCTCATCTTCGGCCCCTCCCCCGCCCTCACCTACGCGCTGGTCGCCGGGGTCTCGGTGCTGATCGTGGCCTGCCCCTGCGCCATGGGGCTCGCCACGCCGACCTCGATCATGGTGGGCACCGGGCGGGCGGCCGAACTGGGTGTGCTCTTCCGCAAGGGGGACGCGCTGCAACGGCTGGAAAGCGTCGGCATCGTCGCTTTCGACAAGACCGGCACGTTGACCGAAGGCCGTCCCGAGCTGGTCCGCAGCGTCGCCGCGCCGGGCTTCGCCGAGGCCGAGGTGCTGCGCCTTGCCGCCAGCGCCGAGCGAAGCTCGGAGCATCCCATCGCACGGGCGCTGGAGCGCGCCGCCGAGGGCCCCCTTCCACAGGCCGAGGACGTCGAGGCGATCGCGGGGCATGGTCTCAGCGCCGCCGTGGAGGGCCGCCGCATCCTGGTTGGCGCCGCCCGACTGATGGCGCGCGAGAGCATAGAGCTCGGCCCTCTCAGCGCCGCGCATGACGAGATCGCCGGTGCCGGGCAGACGCCCGTGCTGGTTGCGGTCGATGGGCAGATCGCCGGGGCGCTGGCCGTCGCCGACAAGGTCAAGCCCGGGGCCAGGGCAGCGGTTGCGAAGCTGCACGAGATGGGGCTCAAGACCGCGATGATCACCGGCGACACGCGCGCCACGGCGCGGTCCATCGCCGCCGAGCTCGGCATCGACCACGTCGAGGCCGAGGTGCTGCCCGAAGGCAAGCGCGACGCGGTGCGGGCGCTGCGCGATGCGCATGGCGCCGTGGCTTTCGTCGGGGACGGCATCAACGACGCCCCGGCGCTGGCCGAGGCCGAGGTGGGTCTCGCCATGGGCACCGGCACGGATGTCGCCATCGAAAGCGCCGACGTGGTGCTGGTCTCGGGTGACACGAAAGGCGTGGTCGAGGCGGTGCATCTCAGCCGCGCGGTGCTGCGCAATATCCGGCAGAACCTCTTCTGGGCCTTCGGGTACAACGTCGCGCTGATCCCGGTGGCGGCGGGTGTCTTCTACCCGGCGTTCGGCACGCTGCTCTCGCCGATGCTGGCGGCGGGGGCGATGGCGCTTTCGTCGGTCTTTGTACTGAGCAACGCGCTGCGGTTGCGACGGCTCGTCCCCGCCATGCCGCCAGAGACCCGCCCGCACCGGGCACAAGGCCACAGCCACGAGGAGGCGCAGGCATGAACATCGGAGACGTCGCGACCCGCGCCGGGCTGCCGCCCAAGACCATCCGCTATTACGAGGACATCGGCCTCGTTACCCCGCACCGCGGCAGCAACGGGTACCGCGCCTTCACCGAACGGGACGTGCACAAGCTGGCCTTCCTGGCACGGGCCCGCGCGCTCGGGTTCACCATCGAGGACTGCCGCGCTCTGCTCGCCCTCTACGAGGACGAAAGCCGCGCCAGCGCCGAGGTGAAGCACATCGCCGAGGAGCATCTGGCGCAGATCGACGAGAAGCTTTCCCAGCTTCAGCAGATGCGCGACACGCTTGCGCATCTGGTCCAGGCCTGCCACGGCGACGACCGCCCGGATTGCCCGATCCTCACGGACCTTGCCCGCAGCCAGGGCTGAACCTCAGTCCTGAAGCTCCAGCCCGAGCAGCGCCGTGCGCGTGGCGCGCCAGACCGGCAGGACCACGTCCAGGCTGTCCGGAGGCAGCTGCGCACCCGCGCGCGCCCTGTCCTCCTGAAGGCGCAGCACTCGGTGCAGCGCACTGGCGCCGAAGACCGCCGCGGAGCCGGCGATGCGGTGAACCTTTTCCGCGTAGCGCTCGGGCTCGATCCCCGCGCCCAGCTCCTCGGCCAGACCGGCGAGGCCGGTCTCGGTTTCCTGCAGGAAACGGTCGCGCAGGGTGGCGAAAAGCTCGGGCCCGAGCGACTCTGCCGCCGCGCCGAGCGCGACGTCGTCGAGCACATCCTCGGCCGTCCCTGGTGGGCCATCCGCGCCGGTGCCGGAGCGGTCGGTGCTGCTGTCCGCCCTCGGCGCGAGGCCGGAGATCACCTCGGCCAACGCGCGCCAGGTGATCGGCTTGGTCAGCGTGGCGCTCATGCCAGCATCGCGGAAGCGCGCCACGTCGGCCGGCAACGCGTGGGCCGTGAGTGCGACGATCGGTGTCTCGACGTTGGCGCCGCCGCCGATGCGGATGCGCCGCGTCGTCTCGACCCCATCGAGACCCGGCATGGAAATATCCATCAGCACGATGTCGAAACGCTCTGTCGCGGCGATGCGCAGCCCCTCGGCGCCGTCATGCGCCTCGGTCACCGAATGGCCCATCTTGCGCAGCATGGCCGTCGCGACGAGGCGGTTCACCGGGTTGTCCTCGACCACGAGGACCCGCGAAGGGGCCATCTCGGGGATGGACTCGACCGGCTGCGTCAGCACCGTCTTCTTCGGCGCGCGCTCGGCGGGCAGAGAGACATGGAACCGCGTGCCCTCGCCCGGATCGCTCTCGACCGAAACCTCGCCGCCCATGGCCCGCACCAGCCTCCGTACGATGCCAAGGCCGAGCCCGGTGCCCTCGGCGGCCCGCATGTAGGAGGAGTCGAGCGTGACGAAATCCTCGAAGATGCGTTCAAGCTGGTCCTGCGGAATGCCGATGCCGTTGTCGTCGACCTCGAAGGTCAACCTCCCGTCCTGCGACAGGGCGAAGAGCGAGAGCTGGATCTCGCCGTTCTCGGTGAACTTGATCGCATTGCCGACGAGGTTCACCAGCACCTGCCGAAGCCGCGCCCGGTCACCCATCAGCAGCGGGACGGTCTCATCGGGCAGCCGGACCTGCAGCATGTTGCCTCGCGCAGCGGCGGTGGGGCGCAGCACGTCGACGACCTCGCGCACCAGATCCACCGGGCAATAGGGCGTGCGGGCGAAGCTGAACCGCCCGTTCTCGAGCCGCGAATGGTCGAGAACGTCGTTCACGTGCTGCAGCAGCACGTCGCCGGCGCGGCGCAGGATCTGCAGGTATTCGCGCTGATCGCGGCCCAGTTCGGTCTCGCTCAGCAGCTCGAGCGCGCCGATCATCCCGTTCAGCGGGGTGCGCATCTCGTGGCTCATGATCGCGATGAAGCGGGCCTTTGCCTGCTCCCCCTCGACTGCGCGGTCCCGCGCCTCGACCAGCTCCTCTTCGGCGCTGATGTCGCGGGTGATATCGCGGAAGTAGATCGCCCGCAGCAGATCGCCCTCGTGCTCGGTCTCGGTCACCGAGAGTTCCATCGGGTAGCGGCTGCCATCGGCCCGCACCCCCTCGCACCGCACCCGCCCGCGCCCTGCGTGGCGTCCAAGGCCCTGACCTTTGGCCTCTTCGCTGTCTTTCGGAAACAGCAGCGTCGAGACGCGCTGGCCCAGCACCTGCCGACGGTCATGGCCCGAGATACAGCCCGCCGCACCGTTGAACTGCAGGATGACCCCGTCACGATCTGTGACCACGATCCCGTCGAGCGCGGTGGAGACCACCGCCTCGAGCCGGTGGTTTGCCTTCGCCCGCCGTTGCGCCTGGTCGCGCGCCACATGCATCAGCTGCCACAGCGCCACGACGCCGAGCGCCAGCGCCAGCACGAGGATCAGCGCCATGCCCGAGAGGCGCACGAGCGAATTCATCACCTTGCGCCGCTGCATGTCCGAAGCCGCCGAGAAGGCCCGCACCCCCGAGAGCGAGACCTCCCGCACGGCAAGCCGCACCTGCTCGGCCTCGGTGCGCAGCTTCGGCAGCGCAGCCAGAAGCCCGCTGTCGGGGCCATCTAGATATGGCACGGCCCGGTCGAGAAAGGACCTCACCGTCTCCATCGGCTGCTGCGCGTTCGGCGTATTCACGATCCCGGCGTAAAGCGCGCCCCGCGAAACGGTCTGGTAACGGCTGAAGAAAATGTCGAAGGCCAACCGCAATTCGTCGATCCGCAGATATTCGACCGGCCGGTCCAGCTCGCTTTGCAGGCGGCTGAATTCCACCTCCATTTGCGCCAGCGACCATTGACCATTGTCCGAATTGGCGGTGGCGAGCCCCTGGATCTGCCGGGCGGCATCGACCGTCAGCAACACCAAGGCCGCGAGACACAAAACGATAAAGGGCGCGCTCAGCGCGGCCCAGCGTTTGCGGGTTGGAAGGCTACTGCCCTCTTCGGAGGAGGTTGCGGCGCTCACGGCTCGATAACGATCCGGCTGAGCTGCCAGATGCTGCGCGCAAAGATGATCTCGCTGCGGTACTCGGGATAGTCGTCAAAGGGGTAGACGATCCAGAGCGGCCCCTTGTCGCGCACGCTCATCAGCGAGCCGTTGCGGGCCCAGGCGATGATCGGCCCCTCCGGAACCGCGTCCTCGAGCGGAATTTCGGCGGAATACTCGTTGATCGCCACCGCCCGCAGCGACCCCTCGGTCACCTGCAGCGCCTGAATCAGATCGTGCAGCGACACGCCGGTGAAGCGCTGCGCTCCCTCGGTCCAGATGGTGGCGGTGGTGAAGGTCGTGGTCCCGATGGATTCCAGCATGTGCAAATCAAATTGGGCGCCCTCGGGAGCGTTTGTCACGGGCACCGCGCCGGTCACCGTCAGCAGCACCGGCCCCTGGGGCGCTTCCAGCGAAATGGCAAACGCCGGAACGGTTTTGAGAAGGAGAAACGCACAGCAAGCTACCCAACGGAACATGACGCTCAACCTCCTTGCGAACCTTATTGCCGCTCAATATCATACGAGCCAGTTACCCAAGCGCAAAGAGCTACCATATTGCGAGTGACCGAACCAGTTAGCGAAACCAACCGGTAATAATTTTGCGCCAGAAATCGCTTGTGGCATAGGCCGCACCCGGAGGACATATGCGTATTCTGGTCGCCGATGACCACGACCTCGTCCGAGAAACGATTGCCGCCTTCCTGCGCTCGGAGGGTATCGATGACGTGGACACTGCGGCAACGCTGGACGAGGCGATCGCGCTTGTCGACCGAGGCATTTCCTTCGACCTGATCCTGCTCGACTACAATATGCCCGGCATGTCCGGCCTCACGGGGCTCGACCGCATGCGCGAGGCCTGCGCGGGTGTGCCCGTGGCGCTGCTTTCGGGCACCGCGACGGCCGACATCGCCCAGGCGGCGATTCGCTCCGGCGCGGCGGGATTCATTCCCAAGACCCTGCCCTCCAAGACGATTGTCAGCGCCGCGCAGGTGATGGCCGCGGGCGAGGTTTTTGCCCCCTATAGCTTCATGACCCAGGTTCCCGACGGCAAGGCCGCCGAGCTGACACCGCGCGAGCGCGAGGTGCTCCGTGGCCTCTGCGCCGGCAAGTCCAACAAGGAGATCGCCCGCGATCTCGACCTGCAGGAAGTGACGATAAAGCTGCACGTGAAGACCCTCAGCCGCAAGCTCGAGGCGCGCAATCGCACCCACGCGGCCATGATCGCCAAGGAGCTCAACCTGGCCTGACCACGCCTGAGGTCGGCGCGGGCGTGGATGCCCTCAGATCCAGCGCAGCTTGCGCAGGATCAGCATTTGCAGCGCGACGACGATCAGAAGTCCGCCGCAGAACAGCCAGAACGCCACCGGCTCGCTTGCGCCCGGCATCCCCGCGACGTTGATCCCGAAGAGCCCGGTCAGAAAGCCGAGCGGCAGGAAGAGCGCCGAGAGCACCGACAGCATGTACATGTTGCGGTTCAGCCGGTCCGAGAGCTGCCCTGCCAGCTCGTCGCGCACCAGCGCCATGCGCTCGCGCATCGCGTCGGCATCTTCCACCACCCGCTCCAGCGCATCCAGCTCCTCCTCGAGCTGGCGCAGGTCGTCGATCTCAAGCCAGTCCGGATGGCTGCTCTGCAAGGCCCGCAGGGCGTCGCGCTGCGGCAGCAGGTAGCGCCGAAGGATGATGGCGCGGCGGCGCAACTCGACCAGCTGCTGGCGCATCGCCTCGTGCCCCTCCTCGAGCACGTCCTCCTCGAGCTGGTCGGCCTCGTCCTCGATGCCGCTCCAGAAGGCCTCGATCCGGTAGGTCAGCCGCTCGACCAGCAGCGACAGGAACGCGGCACAATCCTCGGGACCGCTGCCCAGTTCGAGCGCCTGCGCAATGTCCTCCACCGCCCGCACCTTTCGGCGCGACAGGCTGACGATGCGGTTCTCGTCGATCCACAGGCGGATCGAGACCATGTCCTCGGGGTCTTCCCCCTCGATCGTGTTGATGCCGCGCAGGATGACGATGAGCCCGTCACCGATGCGGGTGATGCGCGGCCGGGTTTCCTCGGCCACCAGCGCGTCGATGATCGTCGGGTCGAGGTACGAGAGGTTATCCACGATCCACCCCGGCGCATCGGGATGCGCGGCGCGCAGGTGCACCCAGCCCAGCGTGTCGCTGCGCAACACCTCCGGGGCCTCTGGGGGTAGCAGGCGCCGCCCACGCTCCGGCCCCGAGAGCACGAATCCGGTTTCGATCAGGTTTTCGGGGTGTGGGACAAGCTCTTGCATGGGCCAGAAAGTACACCGGATCAGGCAAAGGACAAGCGCTCCGGTTGCGCGGAAATTCGACGCCATTTCAAGGACTCCACTGGGTGGACCCGGGCGTCGATCCAGGCTGTTCAAAAACGCACAGGGCCTGGTGATTTTTTGGAAACCCTAGGGTTTTTTAAGTTTAGTTCACAAAAAATCTGCGCCTGAAACTAAACCCCTCAGTTCATTTCCTCAGAAAATCTGCAGGTTCCCGCCCTATGGGAAGCCGGTCGCTCACTTTCAAGCCCACGATTTCGCGATCAGCCGTGAGCAATCCGGTGATTTGATAAATGTCCTCAGAACAACGATTTACTTCTCATCCCCGACGCAAGAAGGGATGCGGCGACGCCTGACGCCACCGCAATCAACCGCAAGAAATAGGAATGTCGTCATGAAAACTCTCATCGCATCCGCACTGATCGCCACCGCTGCCTTGACAGGCGCTGCCTCCGCAGCAACCTCGACCTCCGCTGCCGCACAGAGGGAAATCCTGTCCCTGATCCCGCAGGCAGAACTGTCGGGTCTGACCGCCGCCGAGATCGTCTCGGTTGCCCAGGCGATGGACCGCGTCGACGGCGCCGCGCAGAAGATCGGCACCGGCGAGGCCCTGATCAAATCGCTGCAGTGAGCGGCGCGGCGCGTCCTCCCACGCGCCCTCGCTTTCCCCTTCACGCGACACCTCGCGTGACGGATACGGCGGGCCGTCCGAACTGAACGACCCGCCCCTCCCCGGGGCAACAGTCCCCAGCGCCTCGGCGCCTCCCCAAATGGCATCGAAGAATGCCGCTCAAAATGTTACGGAAGGATCCTCCCATGAAAACCCTCATCACCTCCGCCCTGATCGCCACCGCAGCCTTGACCGGTGCAGCATCTGCTGCCTCCACCGCTGCGAACGCGACCAACATCATCGAAAGCGCGCTGCCCGGCACCGATCTTTCGGCGCTGAGCACCGAGCAGCTGGTGGCCGTCGCGGGCACCCTGCAGAACACCGACGGCGGCGCCGCCAAGAAAGCCGGTGTGACCCGCGCGCTGATCAAGTCGCTGCAGTTCAAGGCAGAGCAATAAGCCACTCCGGGCTGCGGCTTCCGCAGCCCCAGATGCGCCGATCGCGGCGCGAGGGCCGGTCCGTTCGCGGGTCGGCCTTTTCGTGTGCCGGTTCATGATCCGGGCGCCGCAGGGGCGGCCACGGCGTGCAACAACTGGCCAACGAAAAGGGGCCGCCCGATGGGCGGCCCCTTCGCAATGCCCGCCCGGTCCGAGGACCGGGCAGAAGCGCATCACTCGA
>NZ_JAAGOV010000038.1:0-103608 GCF_010500785.1 Salipiger sp. PrR003 | reverse complement strand
CGAAGATCGACGATGACCGCCAGCCTCGCGATCAGCGACGCTCGCGGCTTCCTACACCACGCCGCGGGGCACTATCGTGACTTTTTCGTCTTGAGCGGCCAGCTCACCTATGTTGCCGAGATCGGGAACTGGTTCAGCAACTGGCACTGCCAGGCCGACGCCCGGGCGCGCCTGATCTTCTTAAACGGCACGGAGTCCTGAGGGCTTCTGCGGTCTCTGGAAAGGTCCCTAGGAGACGACGAGAACGGTCGCAGGGTCATCTTCAAGAACTCCAGCCCGGGCCCCCTCTTCGATCACTCCACCCGTACGGGCGTAGTCTACGTGGTGAAGAGCCTTTCGAAGCGTCCGGTTGTTCAGGAGCACGAAGGCATCCTGTTCAAGATCGGCACCACCCGAGGACACGTGAAGGATCGGATCGCGAGGTCGACACGTGAGACCACATACCTCAACGCACCGGTCGAGGTCGTAGCCGAGTTCGAGATCCACGGATACGTGCCCAAGGATGTTGAAGGCCTCATGCACAAATTCTTCGAGGCCGGCCGCGCCGACGTCAGGGTCGAGGACGAGCGCAAACATGCGTCCAAGCCATCCGAGTGGTTCTTCGTGACACCGTCTCTGGTTTCTCAGGCGATGAGGCTGCTGAACGAGGGGCAACTGCTCGAGCATGAGATACGTCGGAAGCTCGAGCCCCATTGAGATAGTACGAGCTGGACATTGACCGCTCGTCAGAAAGATGGTCTGCAATGACCTAGAGTATTCGATACAGTTAGTAGCTCAGGGTCCGGAGCATGGTAATCAGTCAGACCGTTCATTTCGGGATGGAAGTCGGCGGTTCAGTTGTGGAGGCCGCATGACCTATCTCGTGGCATTTGTCGACTTTCCCGGCGGACGGGTCGACTACAACATGAATTGTTTGCGCACAGATATCAGCCCAGGCGACAGGGTGCTAGTTCGGCTTAAGAACGGCAAGCTAAGACCAGGCAAGGTCCGGCGAATTGAGTACCTCGATTGGGACTGCGGCGGAAGAATTGAGTGCAAGCGCTCGGAGGCTGTGCAGACTCCTCAGGGCATGGCGCCACCGCCTGATTCTCCGCGTGTCGTTGGCCTGGTAAATATTGAGACGATGGCGTATCACTTGAAAGAGCTAGGCTGGCGCCCGTTAAAGCCCGCATCGAAGACTCATCGCGTAATCTACACATATTTCAACGGCCGAGATCGCGCCAACATTTGGTTGCGAAGGAGAGGTGTCGACCTCCAAATCTTAGCTGACTACTCCCGCGATCTCCCACGACCATACAGCCCTGTCGATTGTAGTTCTAGCGTCAACGAAGGGCGCACAGTCCGACACGCTCTATCACAGACGACCTTCAATCTCTACGAGGGTGTAGCGCGATTTGCTGAAGCATTCATGTCTGCCACAGGAGACTACGATAGGTTTTTCCAAGAGGTGGGTTCGAGAAAAAGGACGACATCTGAGCTTTTGGGGCGGACAGGAAAGTCTTCTGGACAAGAGAACTTCGAGGCGATGCTTTATTCCGCTCTTGGAGGTGACGGCGGGCTAGCTTACGTTGGGGATGGACTATACCTCGGTTCTGACGGCTCATGGCATGACGGGTGATAAAACACCCCATAGATGCAACCCACACTGCAATTTTGAAATCGAAGATCGCCCGGGGGGAATGCCTCCTCTAGGATGACACCGACTTCAGCCAAATCAGGGAATGGCTATAGCATTCGGTCGCAAGGCCCCGGTGGATCACTCTGCCGGAGCCTTTCTTGTTTTCAGAGTGTAGTCACTCTCAGTCTTCGACGATCATGTCCTGAGTACCCCAGAAGCGTCAGAACTCCTCCATCTGTCGCATGACAGTGAGGTTGGTTTCGTGGGCCAGGATCGCATTCGGCTCCCGCGCCATGAGTGCCTTGACCTCGTAGCCGCCCTCGACCTTATTAAAGTAGACGCCCATGGTCGTGTCATCATCGAGAGGACCAACTGGCTTCTTCCCGATCACGTGGCCGTTCTCGCCGATGGTCACATCCTGCGAGATTTCGAATCCAGCCTTGCGCAGAGCCTGGCGCCCTGCCCGCGCTACCACGGCTGCCTCGTGGATCTCGCCGTCCGAGAGCAGCACGGTACCGCTTTCGATGTAGCTGAGCTTGCCGCGGGGCGGCTGTTTGCTGTCAAAGGTCACTTCGGCCGCCGACATGGGAAGTGACGTGAACGTTGAGGCGCTACAGCCGGCCAGAGCAACAGCAAGGCCGAGAGCGAGGAAAGCATATCGTTTCATGATCTATCCTTTTGATCTGGCGCAACCCTACGACAAAAAGAAAAAAAACATGATGAACGGATTTTATCCTTGCGATCGTCAGCGATCATGGATAGACGACCGGAACACGCTAATCCCAGCAGGTCGTTAGCGTCCGCTCTTTGATAATCAGCCAAATGGTCTAGGCAAGAGCCGATCATGACCAACGTAACTCAAGCGCTCGATTGGAGGACGCCCTTGTCGCGCGTCCTTTCGAGCCAGCACTGGCCTCTTCTCACGAGATGGGTCAGACACCCGTCTGGTGATCCTTCGTCACGCAGTCGGATAGACACTTTTGTGCAACGGTAGCGTAAGCTTCCTCTGGTAAGCGTTTGTTTTCGTTTTCTACATCATGCACAGATACCTGGATACACCGAAACTAATGGTGACGGTCAGGGAGACGGATGCTAGACATATCGAGGGTTTTCGAAGCGGTGAGAGATAGGTGCAAGACCAATGGGAATGCATCTCCACAGGCCGTTTTGAGAGAATTGCGGGACATGGTGGGGATCGAGAACTTCACATACCTGCGTTTGGAAGATGATGACGAAGAGGACGGCGGCACTGTTCTCACGACCTATTCTGAGGACTGGCATCGCCGCTATGCCGAGATGGAGTACCAGTTCATCGATCCCGTCGTCCAGCAGGGTTTCAAGAGCTTTCTTCCACTCGATTGGTCAACCATCAAGAGGGATGACCCCTTGATACGCACGTTCTTCGGGGAAGCCGGGGAATTCGGCGTGAACCCCAACGGTCTCACTGTCCCCATCAGGGACCAGTTCGGCCGGCGGGCTCTGTTCTCGATAAATTCGGGGATGAAAAAATCAGAGTTTGACCTCTACACCCGTGAGACGGCATCCGACATACAGTATCTCGCATATCTGTTTCACGAACATGCTTGCCGGGAGGACGACCTCCTGATGCCGGCCAAAAGCCTTTCCAGGCAGGAGCGCATGGTACTTCGGTGGGCTGCGCTCGGAAAAACTGCCCGAGAGACCGCAATCATTTGCGACCTCAAAGAGAGCACGATCAAATTCTATCTGCTCAACGCCACCGCCAAACTTGAGGCATCGAACAAAACTAACGCCGTCGCGAAAGCGATGCGAATGGGCATCATTACGATATAGATGCCTCTCGGGTGAGTTTGGTTCGATGCCTCTCAAACTCACCCGAAACACAACAAATGGAGGCCTTCATGCTTCACTACATAGATGACACTAACCGCGCAGAGAATACCGAGCTCTTGGACCAGATGTTCCAATTGCGCGCTCGTTCTTTCAAGGACCGCCGAGGATGGCGCGTGGTCGTCGAAGATGGCCGTGAGCACGATCACTTTGACACCCTCAACCCGCTCTATGTCGTCGTCTCCGACGGGAACGGCAAGCTCCTGGCCTCTCTGAGGCTCTTGCCTACGATGGGGCCGCACATGCTTGCGGACGTATTCCCCGAGGTCATGGGCGACGATCAGCCGATCCGAAATCCTCTCGTATGGGAAAGCAGCCGCTTCTGTGTCGATACCGAGGCTGCCAAGAGCTACGCAGCTAGCGGCATCAACCATGTAACCCGTGAACTTCTTAGGGGACTCTTCGAGAAAGCCTACGCTTCTGGCATGCACAATGTTGTGTCGGTATACGACATCTACGTGGAACGTATCCTTAAGAGAGCTGGCTGTACTTTCGAGCGCTTGGGTCCCGTCGTACAGTACGATAAGGGCCTAAAAACCACATGTGGCCTCTTTAAGGTCAGTCAGGAGGTGGTCAACCAGCTCACTGACGAGTACGAGTTGGACCACGATCGGGAACAATCTGTCGCGGCTTAGCGTCGCGACAACCAAAAGATGAGATGGTAGAGTATGGTCAGTTTAAAAGAAGGGTGGTGTGCAACATCTTCCAAAGTATTGGATTATCCCAAACTGCAAAGGTCTTTTGTGTGACTTATACTCTACCCGAATTCCTCACTAAAGTTTTAAGCGATCCGACGACAAAGAGATTTTACAAGTGCCATCTTTCTCAAGAGGAAATTGGCGCGGACCCGATGTCAGCGCTAATAGGTATTTTACCTCGCTACGTAAGGCAGCCAAGAGATTCGCATATACGCCTCAATAGCGCCACGATGATTTCGAAAACTTGGCTAGGAACTTACCCCTTCACAATGAAGGCGGCTACGCGCGATGTACGCAAAGAGGCGGAAGCCATAGCCAGCGACCTCAAAGCCCTGGGCGTAGGCGGTCTCGATGCCTTGGCCTACTCGAGAACATCCGCAATTCTAAGCTATGGAATTGTTTGCCTGTCAGATGCAGTTAATTGCGACGTCGTCCCCCTTGCGTCAGAACACGGTGTAGAGAACAGTGTTCAGGCAATGCGAGAGTGCGGAGTGACTGTATGGCTGGCTCATGAAAACGAGATACTCGCATACACTAAGCACATTGCAGACAACAACGTCAAACTTCCAGCGTTGCGAACCATTATTGCAATGGGAAGAATTTCTGAAGCTGCGCGAAAGAGTGTCATCCAAGCGCTAGGGCATCAAATCCGCATAAACCGACTTCTATTCAATGCCGGAATGGGGCTCGTTGGATATCAGTGTCATCATTGCCGAGACGATGAATTCCACATTGGCGCCGAGCACCATTACACGGAAATCATTGCCGCGGGTCAAAATTCAGACCGCGGTGAGTTGGTTACCACAAATCTTGTCAGAGAGTATCCGGCCCTTATTCGGGTTCGAACAGGCGTGCTTGTTGAGCGAACTTCCGACGCAGATGTTTGTGCCTGCGGAACCAAAGGGTACAGAATTCGGTATCTTGGCTCGGTCGCGCGTAAGGTTTCAATTGAGGGAGTGAAGCTGAAGGTGGCCTCGCTCGAAAAGCTGGTCTCCCAAATTCAGACTATGTCCACGCGCCCAATGCTGGTCATTCGCAAGACCTCTCTTGGACACGATCAAGTATCGATCCACTCCCGGTTCTATGAGGATGCCCCCTTCAGAAACCTGACTTGGCAGATGATCTACAGCATCGATAACCTGATAGATGCCCTGTCCCCCAATCTCGCACAGCAAGTCTTTGAGTCAGAGGCTGGTGTTGAGGCGACCTTGGAGACATCTTCCGGAGTTGTCGACCTAAGGCAGGGCGCGATCATCAGCTTGTAGGGAAACGCAACTCCAATTCTTGCTTTGTAAACTCCGGCTTTCTACTTCCTAGTCGGTTTTACGAGGAAAAGAATGAGGCATCACCTTACCGGCTGCGCGACCGCCTTCGCGCTGATTTCTACTGCAGGCGTAGTGGACGCCATGACGCCTTCAAGAAGTCCAGTGACAGAGCTCTCTCCTGCCATTGAAAGGGTTCTCGGCATTGTCGACGCTCCCGATGATGCCTTGCAGGACCTTTCGGCAACTTGGCAAGGCAAGCGCACCGCCGCGGATGGAACCGTGATCTATGAAGGGCTGACCCTCCAAGGTCCCGATCCAGCGATCTTCTTCAAAGAGCTAAGTATTCGGGAAGATCGAGAGAACTCCTGGCTCGATGTCGTCGCCAAGGGGGTAAGGTCAGCGGATGATGCTGGAGTCCTTACAGCGCGAGAGTTTCACGTTGGGCTCAATCCTGAAAAGCTCGCGGCCTTCCGCGAATTGAGCTCCGCCGGGCCAGATGTGGATCCGATGGATGTCATGTGCTCGCTCTCCAAGACGGGGCTTGAGGTCTCTTTGGAAGATGTCGCACTGGAGGCGTCGAATACGGGTCTCAAGGTCGAGACAGATGATGTCTATCTGGGCTTGTCGGCAAAAACGGTTGCTGGAAGTTGTGTCGGCCTGATCAAGGCTGGTCTCTCGGGCTTGCACTTCGATGACAGCGACCTCGCTGTCGAGGTCGGGTCTGCCAATTTGGAAGCTCTGCAGCTTCTGGCAAACGGTCTTTACACTCAGCCCACCGGCATCAAGTTCGAGAGCAACGTGAGCATCTCTGACGTCTCTGTCCTGACGCCGCAGCTTCCAGCACCGATCACTCTCGAGAGCTTCGCCACGCACGGCGAATACGATGCGGACAGCGCGATCGGCTTGGCCACGGCCGGCATGAACGAGCTAGTGGAATTTGCCATGAGCCCGGCAGCGCTCGTTGCCATTGGACATGATGCGATGCCGACACCTCCTGATTTTGACATCGCTGCCCTATGGAACGCGTCGCGAGAGGCCTCCAGCCAGGGGAGTATCGCCATCGAAGGGCTCGGGATCGATCTCAGTACGTTTGAAGCGCTTCCGGAAACCTCCCCTCTCAGGGCCCCCATCGGACTGTCACTGAACACTCGGAGCAGTATCGAGGATGGGATCATCCATGTGAGCCTCGGTCATGAGATGCCATCGTTTTTGGACCTGAAGACCGACGTCGTTCTTGAGATGGGCGAAGCGTCCAAAGTTCCTGAAAATGCGTCCCCGGAAGTCATCGCGATGAGGCTGCCTCTGAAGCTGAAAGAGTTCCAGATCATCTTGGATGAAACTGGCCTCAATGATGTTCTACTGGACATGACCGGTACTGAAATCGATGAATTGGCTGATAGCCAGCTCGCGATGCTTCCAGAGGATCAGAGGAAACTGGTGGTCGACTGGATCGCGAGTGCCAAAGGTGCCGGCAACACGGCATCGCTTCACCTCGAGCCCGACGCCCCTATGCTGCTGCAGTCTGTCGTCCCACTGCTGTTCGGTGACTGGACCATGCTCGGCGACGTGTTGAACGCACGGCCTGTAGACTGAGAGATGGGGCCCCGTTCGATGGCGGGGCTCTTTGCATTCCATGAGAGCATTCCACGCAATCATCTTCGCCGCGGTAGGTGCCTTCGGTGGCCCGATCGCCGCTCAAGTCGCCGTAAACCAGGTTGAGAACTCCGCCGTCTTCCGGACAGCAATGGCGGACATTGAGAGCGGCCTGACGCACACAATCCGGTTCCTCGACGACGCGAGAAGGCGGTAGGCCCGGATTTTGTGCCAGTCATCGCCCTGCTCACCTCCTCGATACCACCAAGGACACGAGCATGGGCGATCACACCTTCTATTCTACATGCGTCAACTGGCCAAAGGAGTTGGTCGATTGCCCGGGCGGGCTCTGCGAGATCGAGCACGTCTACATCCCTGAGGGCTGGGAGCCATCTACGGCTGACATCGACTGGGACTACGAGCAGGAGAACGAGGTAACCCCAGCGCTCATCATGTGAATAAGGGCATCACCCAGTGTTGGCGATGCCTCCTTTTTATAGATGCTCAGCCAGCAGCGGGAAACTGCGGTGCAAGGTCACGGACATCCTCGAAGCCCAGGTCCTCGAGCGCGTCTGCCCCAAGGGTCTCCCGAGCGACCTCGATGATCTCGATAGCGTTGAGCTTTGCAAAGCGCTCTTCGGCCACTTCCATGCGTGTGCTCTCATCATCCCGAAGAAGGTCGGCGAAGTGTTTCACCAAAGCGGCCGTCACGCGCTGGTTATCGACCCCGCGCACGACTTCGATCCCATAGGCGCCATAGTTTTCGGGATGAAGCGTCTGGCCGGCATCGTGAGCTTCTTGGCATGCCTGCCTGTGGGCCGCCTTCCGGGTTGCGTACCCGCCTTCTGAAAAGAACCCCGGGGCGAGGATATGAAGATTCCTGTCCGCTCTTTCGACGGTCAGCAACATCTCAGTGCCGTAGCCCTTCCCACGGTGGCTTTCTTCGATCCAGGTCATCCCGCCGCCAATACCACCGATGAACTCGCTGAGATCATCTGATAACAGTACCAGCCAGCTTGAAACTACGAAGGCGCGCAGATCCGGATGTTCTGGCTCCAAGGTTTGAATCCTGGCGTCGTCATCACCCCTGAAGGACATAGCATCCTCACCTGAATCCAGGGCCTTCTTGAGTTCAACGGCGAGCTGACGCAGCACTTTCGGGACCTTGACCAGCTGCTCTTTCGCGAAGTCTGGAAGACGATCATGAGGAACCACCGGGCCACCGTTGGTGAATTGTTTCAGGGTCTTCTCATGCGGCATAGGGCGGCTTTTGGCTCTGTAACGACCGCCGTCGTTCTCTGGGAAAAACATGTCTTCTCACTTCCTTGTAATGGGTGCTTGTCTTGAAAGATAGAGACCCCGTCGCAAGGGACCCCGTGCGCGGATGATTGCTGGGTGTGCTATTACTGGGGGCGAAATTATGCAAGAATAGTTGGACATCCTCCTGTCCTTGGTCTATAGTCAGGGCTCAACACATGGAGAACTACCCCAATGACGACCAAGCCGATGACCAAAGCGGAGCTCGTGGCTGCCGTTGCCGAAGAGGCCGGTGCCGAGAAGAAAACCACCGCTGCGATCCTCGATGCCCTGACTGCCGTGGTGACCAAGGAAGTGACCGCCGGCGGCGCAGTGACCCTCCCGGGCCTGGGCAAGGTCTCGACCCGCGATCGCGCGGCCCGCGAGGTCCGCAATCCCGCCACCGGCGAGATGATGCAGAAAGAAGCCGACCGCCAGGTGAAGTTCACCGTGGCCAAGGCTATCAAGGACAGCGTGAACGCCTGATCCTGCTGGTTGGCGCCTTGGTCATGTGGCGCCAACCACCCCCTTCTCGGAAGCGCAAGCACCCGCAACGGTCGGCCCCGAGAACTCGGCGATCCTCGCAATCGTCGAAATCTTAATCTTCCACAAATCGCCCTCCACTAACCTCTCCTGCGCAGAACAGGAGAATTGCCGTGAGGTTTGCCGAAGTCTGGTCCGAAGGGCCTGCCCTCTTGCACGAAGCCATCGGGCGCGCTTGTCCTGACCTGATTGCCGATGAAAGCGATGTTGTGTCGCTCAGCACACTTCTCTTCCTCCGGCCAGAAGCAGAGCGCGATCCTGCCTGGACCCTCGAGCAGATTTCCAACCACTTCGGCCCCGAAACCGGGTATCGCCAGTCGGTTGTCGACCTGCCCCAGCTGGCCAAAGCGGTCCAACAAACCATCAGATTGCATAAAAGAGGTGGGCAGGAATACTGACACGTCCGATTTATCCTTGAGTCCTATTCTCTACTAGCGTAGCACTTTGTTAAGAATAGAGGCAGCAGCATGTTCGAGCAATTTATCCCACGCCGGCCGTCGGGGGAAAATACCTTTTGGCTCACCCAAGGTCTTCTGAAGGGAAGCAAGCTTAAGATCGGATATCGAGCATGGACCAAGACCATGCAGGTAGAGCAGGTTCTGACCCGTGAAGGGGTGGAGCTATACCAGGGAGAGTGCCGCAAAAGCTGTCCTGAACTGTGTCAGATCCCGGTTTCAAATCTTGAGTGCCCAGTCGGATGCGCTGATGAAGGCCCACGCACGAGTGTGGCTCACTTCGCGGAAGCGCAAAGCTCTCAAGCAGCAACTTGAGGAAAGCCTCAAGAGGCTTGAAGATGTGGAAGATCGCCTGAATGTCAGCCCATTCCAGGTCCCCTATCGCCCCTGCGCCATGCTCGAGCACATGCGCGGCCACTTTCTCGGCATCCACTCTGTGGTCCCGGTCATTCGCAAGCCTCTAGACAGCAGTGAACCCTCCCTGGAGATTTTCAGAGTCTACGATTTCGAGCACAGGGTTGGTGAAGATCTCCTCTACTTCCTCTGCGTTTCGGATGAGGACCCCGATCAGACCTTCAGACTTTGCTCTGACTACCTACTGGATAATGGTACGGTATTCCTGCCGGGGGCCTGGCGCGAGCAGATGCTTGCGTTCTGGGACATGACGGTGGCCGAAGACGTTCTGAACGCCCTGACCCCGCTGGAGGACGCACAGAAGAAGGGCGCCAGGCATCCATCGGGAGGAGCTGACGAGGTTCCAGCTATGATCCTCCACCCGCTAGACCTCAGAGACCTTGAGTGCGACTGCTGCCAAGACTGCTGCCAAGCGGAAATGGAGGAGATGGACTGTATGTGCGGCGGCTGCAGTCCCGGCTTGCAAGCCTGATGTCGGCTTTGCCTGACCTCAGAACTTGATTTCCCAGGTCAGGCAACCCGCAGCAGTGGCCAAGGCATCCATGGCCTCGACATTTCCGTGACCCATGCTGTCGTAGACCTCTTTGGCAATGCCCAGCCCCATTGCCGCCCCGCACGATGCCAGAGCGCTGTCCGTGAAGTAGCGGACCACCCCGCTGGAGGCAGCTCCGGCCGCGAAGTGCATTTGCTTGTCCTGGGCACAGCCAGAAAGTGTTAGTGCTGCCATGCCAAGCGTCACTGCAGTGATATATCCTCGCCTCACGGAGGTCTCCTAGGTAAATTCTGGGCGGAGCCTAGCCGAAGAGTTTTCCAGGAAAGTTTACGAACGGGGCAAAGGTTGACATCACTCGCCAATCCTGAATTCTGCACGGAGAAAAAGGAGTGCTCGAGCATGGATGTAGAGAAGATCATCGCCGGAATTCCAAGTAAGACCCTGGAAGAGCGTGGCAAGCTCCGCGCCAACGCAGAGCGGTTTCTTGGAAGCGAGAATTTCACGAACTCGGAAGCAAGTCATTCGGTGATAGAAGCACTGGACAAGTTCGAGGCCGATCTTCATGACGAAGCCCCCAACGAAGATGAGCTAGCCCCGGAGGTCAGGTCTGAGGCCTAGGAGCAAGGAGGAGCTGATTGACCGTGCGAAATCCTTACCCGAAAGTTAGGGAAATCGCCGGTTTAACCTGATCAGAACCCTCTCGCGAGGCCGGAAAACAAAGTCCTTCCCCAGAAAGGGAAGGACTCATGAAGAAGAATATTCTGGCGGCTCTGCTATGCACGGCCGCAACTATGGCTGCAGCCCCGGCCAGTTCGGAGGGCATCTACCTCAATAGCCTGCTGGACACCTACGAGTTCCACGACATCGATCCTGATTTCTGGACGCATCAGGGGCAGCGTGCTGAGACGATCGTCGAGAGCGGCGAATACCTAGGCTCAAGGGCTGCGGAGGCCCTGCACAACAAGCTGGGCATAGGGGGGGCCACACCTGAAAGCCGCGGCCTCTTTCTCGCCGCTGCCGGGCTTGCCAACTGGCAGTTCCAGCAAGCCAACGCGATCGTGTTTGGCCATGAGTACCTGCACTTCCAGTATCGCGACTACTTTGGCTACCCGGATCACTATTATCTCTCCGATGACGGTGAAGAGGTCGACAAGGGTGAAGGATATCTGAGTGCCTTGTTCACGGGGCATGTCGGTGGCACTGCCTTCAATGTCGGCCCGGGAAATGGCAAAGATCCTGAAAAGGAAATCCTGGTGAAGTCGGCCGGCCTGAACTGGCAGATGAACTACTCGGAGGACTGGGTTCGCCGCAACCTTCGCAGCGGTGGCAATCCCCTCTTCTCATTCCCCGGATACCTCTACAACCGCACCAAAATGTTTGGCTACGCAATGGCGGACGACGGCGGCGACCCGGGGAGCCTTGAGGGAGATGTCGAGTACATGGCACACTACTATCGCGACGTGATGGGCATCGATGCTGATCTCGATGACATCCGCCTCTACAGTGGCCTCGCCCTACTCGCGTCCCCCGCGACGTGGAACGTGGTTTCCAGCATGGGGGAGTACATCACGACCGGAAACCTGACGATGGCAGACCCGTTCTTTGACGCCGGGGGAGCTCGCTTCACCTGGGACGTTCCCACCTACCTCAATGCGGAAAACATGACCCTCGCTCCGATCGCCTATGTTGAAGTCGACGGCTATGTGTTTGGCGCCGGGGTTGAGCTCCCTGTCGTTGGCGAAGGGCACCATGAGTACACGATGACGGCCGGCCGAAAGTGGGATCACGTCTCATTCCAGGCTGAGCACTCCTTCGCCCCCGACGGAGGCCACACCGAACTCCAGCTTGGCTACGACTACAATGACCATCTCGGTCTCGAACTTCGCCATGTCCAAAGCTCCGGCGAGAGCTACCGGGCGGACCGCAACAACCTCTACGGAGAAGCGGTCACCATCGCCGGTGTGAACCTGAGATTCTGAAAATTATCGGCGGCAGACCACAGAGCTTGCCGCCGGAAAGCTTCTTTTCATTTTGGATAAATTCGACCCCGTCATACTCACGATCGCACATCTAAAAGGATAGATCGTGAGTATCGTTACCACCTTACAACGCTTCATCGAGAATGGGGACCAAAGGCGCCTCGCACTCAAGAAAGCTGCCGATGAATACTGGGCCAGTATGCCGCGCTGGGCCAAGCTACTCAATGTCGCAGGCTACGTCGCTATCCTGTTGTTCGCGGCCTCTACCCTGCAAGTCCTGACTTCGTTGCTGGCCTGGCTGGTATGGGACGCTTCATGGGCAGCGCACCGGACCAGGAGGTTCAAGAAATCCTTCGGACCAGCGATCATCATCCCGCTCGTTATGTGGGTGGCCGCCACCCTGGCTGTGCCTCTTGCCTTCGCCGAGCTGCAGGATGAAAAATTTCAGAAAGTTCTTTTCGGGGAAGAACTCCTCTCAGACAAAGCAGTCGCCGAAGAGGCCGCAAGCCTGTTCTACGATCAGGTCGCGCAAGGCAATGCACAGATGGTTTACGTCACCGATACGCCGTTTCCGTTCCATCCGGATTTGGAGATCCTGGCAAACTTGGTCCTCGAGCCGGCTCTTGAGAGCCTGGTCGATACACCGCCACATGTCCAAGCTGTCAACCTTGTCGCTCTGAGCGCGACAGCGAAATCATCTGAGGTCTTCGGGCTCATTCCCAAGAGCTATGACTGGATGAAGGGGCGAGAGGGCGCACATTCAGTTATGATGGTGAACTGCATCATGGGGAAAGACGGTGATCCGCTCTTGGTCACCCCACTTCCGCAAGGCAACGCTGTGAACGCCGTTGACGTCCCTGAACTCTCCAAGGTTGCCGAAGCCTGCTCTCTCGCCAAGGAACTCGCGAAGAAGGGAAAAATCGAGGTCGACAAGTCGAATGTCATGATCATGCCGCGTACTCCGTGGTCAATGTTGATGGATGCGGTGAAGTCCGGGCCCACGGAGCAGGAAGATGAAAAGTGAGCCTGCTAGCTCCTGACTTTCTGATTACGTCCTCACCTGGATCAGGGCAGCCGGGCTCAGTCCAATCTGGATCGGGGTCGGACTTTTCATCGTTTAAGGGGCACTGATCTACTTCACGAGCCGCGACTAGCCTGACGATGAGCTAGTCCCCGAGGACCACTGGTTTTCGGGGACTTCTGTTTCCAGCCGCGAGTTGCTGCTGACCATCGCCATGAGCGGAAGAGACGTTGAGCCCGGGCACTGCCTGGACCTTTTTGTTGCCCTTGCGCCTATCGCTGCGACGACCAACTCAAAATAAGCAGGAGCCCTACCCGATGGCGATCAGTATCCACCTACTCACGGAGCCCGATGGGAGCACGCACTACATGATCCCAGTCGTTGGGCTTCCCTATGCGGACTATGACCAGGTCGCCGACCGGATCAGAGATGGTGGCTTGCTTCAGCTCAAACCTGTCGATGACAATCCTCATGATCCGCGGGCGATCGAAGTCTGGTTTGTGGATGATGGAGCCCAGATGAAAGCTCGAGTAGGCTTCATTCCCAAGGACCTGACGCACGCTATTCGCGTGGCACTATTGGTCGGCGCCTTGCCCTCGGAGGTCACCGTGGTCATGCCGACCGGCCGCCTGAATTTCAGAGTTGAGGCGGATCTGTTGGAGGCATTTCTTGGGGTCACCTCTGGGGGATAGAATGAGCTCCAGCGGCGTTGCTCAACACCATGGGGCAGTCTGCGCGCGACCGCCCGACAGGGGATGCCGGGCGGTCTACCATCAGGGGTGATCGGCCACCCTAGGATCCGGCAGAGCCTCCCCCTCAAGGGTGTAGCCTCCGGCTGTGCGCCGCACAGTTCGTGTTGGGATCGATGACCGCACTGCATCACCGTTAACTATTGCGGCCTCCAATTCTTCGAGAAACCGTTCAGGGGACCTGTAGTGTTCTCGGACGTTCAAGGGCATCTGGTAGTCCCACCATTCCGATTCCAGCAGGCGCTCGCAGAGCTCGTCGGAGAACCGCCTGCGGATTGGGTTTGCCGGCACTCCACCGACGATCGAGTAGGGCGCCACGTCTTTCCCGACAAATGCGTTTGCGCCGATGATCGCACCGGTGCCGACAGTCACCCCTTGCCGGATGATGGCATTGCGCCCGATCCAGACATCGTGTCCTATGACAGTCCGCTTCCGGTTTCCGCGGAAGACTGTGCCGTGATCCTCGTACTGTCGCCAGTGCTCGCAATCATCGAACCAGCGAAGACCATCATACTGGATCGGATGCGAGCTGACCCAATCCGTAGGATGCTCCGGCGGGCCGATCGCGACGTTGGCGGCGATTGAGCAGAAGCGACCGATGTCCGAGTTCTTCATCTCAGAACCCTTCCCCAGGTAGCTGAAGAGGCCAATCCTCTCGTCCCCTAGACATCCGGTGTCCCCGATGCGGACAGCGCCCTCGAAGCAGACCGAACGAACGATCTGCTTCAGGGAGCCCAACTGTAGGCCCGCGCGGTGTGCCTCTTCAGCCCGGAAAGCTTTTGCTCCATCACGCACCTCCCGCGTTCAGATACCAGGCACGAGCGATCCTGGACTTGCTGTCCTCGAAGAAGCGTCTGCGATTGCGGCCGTACTTCAGGCGCTTTCGATCCGACGCGAAAAGAGCCACGATGGTCGCCTCAAGCCGCCGTCTGCCGGGAGCATCAAGACCCCCATTGGAAGCCCTGCACTCTCCATCCGTGCCGGCAGCTTTACTCTCGACACGAGGTCGCGACGTTGAGGCGGGAGGCTTCTGCAAGGACAGCCCTTTGCGCTCGACACCGCCCACAATGTCCTCGAATTCCTTTCCGCGAAGAAGCTCGGCATCCGCCTTGGCCGGACTCTCCACAAACGACTTGAAGGCCCCTTCGCACAGGAATGGGTCGAACGACACATCCGAGGAGAGGTTTCCGAACTCCCGCTGATAGTCGTGCGCGAACGCAA
This sequence comes from Salipiger sp. PrR003, assembly GCF_010500785.1. Classification (NCBI taxonomy): domain Bacteria; kingdom Pseudomonadati; phylum Pseudomonadota; class Alphaproteobacteria; order Rhodobacterales; family Roseobacteraceae; genus Salipiger; species Salipiger sp. PrR003. The sequence goes on along the minus strand of NZ_JAAGOV010000038.1, from coordinate 88,394 downwards.
GAGCCCCGGCGTGCACCTCGGCAATGAAGGCAGCACGTGTGTGGCGCCCCGCCTCGAGATGGAAGATCGGCACCGCCTGCCCGTCACTGTACCCGAAATTGATGAGCGTCGGGTCGGTGTGGCAGGTCAGGTATTCGAAGAGGTGGCGGTTTTTCAGAACAGCGCTGGGCGTACGAGCTTCATTTACCTCGGTTCCCAGGTAACCATGGTGAACATGGCCATCCCGGGCGAACGTGACTGCATCCGTGGTCGTCGCATAGTAGAAGCCCTCGACCTGCTTGCCAGTCAACTTCATCAGCGATGCCTGCAGGTTTCCTTTCCAGCCCACGTCGACCACGCCGGGGTGATGTGCGTCGTTCAGCCCGGTAAAACGCACGTAGTCCAGATAGGCGGCACGCTCAATCTCGGCATTTTTCAGGATGTCCTCAGCGAGCAAGCGCGCCAGGTGCACGAACCTCCCCCTGGTTTCGACGTCATTTTTCAGAACCTGCTCCGGCGATGCGAAGCCAGCCGTTTCCAGCGCCGCATGCACATTGTCACCTTGCAATGGCAGGCCGAAGCGACCTGTGAGCAGCTTGGCGAGCGAGACGTTTGGCGAGAAGGGTTCGGACGCCAGTGCAATTACCTCGCTGACACTTTCGAGTGCGGCGACACGAGCGCACCGGCGTGAGATGTAGAAATAGCTGGATTTCGGAGCATCTGGGTCAGACCCGAAGAGAGCCTTGTAGACTTCGTGAAGGATGAAGCCCTCCCGAGAGAAGAAATACAGGTCCGAAATCCCACGGGCCTTCGCCTGGTCGCCGATCCACTTCACGTACCCCAGCAGGATCGGGCCCACGGCTGAGAAACCAAGGTTGAATGCACGCCCGTTGAACAGGGTGCCCTTCTGATCCTTGCCCAGTTCTCTGTCAAAGAGCCGGTGCGCAGTAAGCCCTGCGAGGATGCTACGGGACCTCTTCCCCGCCCCGTTGCGGGGATCGTAGATCTCCTTGTATCGGCCGTTCTGGCGCATCCTGTCGATCGCCTGTGGCCAGTGGAAAGTTTCGATGCCCATCTCCTTAGGCTTAGCAACATCGGTGGTGAGGTTGTCACCAACGTGCAGAAGCTCTTCCGGCTCCAGGTTCATCGAGTCCAACAGGTGCTCGAACAGGATGCCGGTGTGTTTGCGCGCGCCCGACGTCGATGAAAGGAACAGACTTGAGTAGCCATCATATCCATTCGTCCGTACGATCGCTTCGATGACCGGCTCGCTGAGGTACATGTCCGAGGTCAGGACAATCGACTTGCCCATGGACTTCGCGAGATTGAAGAGTTGCTGCCCGAAGGGGCGGACGGAGCAAACCTGTACTTCGATACCCACCTCAAGGTGTTTGATCACGCGCAGCAGCTCGTCGGAGTAGCCGTAGGTCGCGCCCATGATCTCGTAGATCTGGTCAAGCGTGATCTCATCTGCCTCCAAACCCTTGTTGGCGATCCGGGCCATGTGCTCACAGTTGGATCGGATTTGCGCGAAGTTCCGGATCTCCCCACCGGTCAGAGCGGAGACATGCGGCTGGATGAAGCGGTAGAGGTCTCCGGGCTTCTCGCATGGCCGCCGGACAAGCGTGTCGAAGATGTCGAACGACACGACATTGCAGGACTGCAATTTCTCTGAAAATTCCTTGAGTGCCCTGCTGTCGGCTTTCGAAGAGCCCGAGGGACGGAATGAAGCCAGCAGCTCATCGATGTAGCCGGTGCCGGGCTGTACATCAGCCAGATACGACAGCGTTTCGGCCGAGCGGTCTTCGTCCTTCTTCCATGCGATCAGCGCCTCGATATAGCGCGTCATGAAGTCGGCATCTCTGCGGACCTTGCTGGCCAAAGGCTGGTACTTGGACACCAGGAACCCGACGGTGTGCTCGCAGCGCTCGACCCAGCTCACGGCCGACGGCACGTCTTGGTCGTAGGGCGCAAGGAACGTCTCGCCAAAGACTTTGAGACCGTGGCCCCAAGCCATCGCCTGAAGCCCAAGCGAGCTCGAGGCAGTCCAGACTTGATCAACGTGCGGAAGAAGGTGCTGCGAAACGCTGTCGATCCCGTCGAAAGCCTCGTCGAACACCAGGTTGGGGTGTGCCTTTCTGAGCGCGTCACAAAGCTCAGCCGAGAGCACCTTCTCACTGGCCAGGCGGTGCACATACTGCGTCACCACGACGGAGGTCTCCGGATCGCTCTTGTCGAGGGCATCGAGCAAGAAATCGTATTGGTTGCGGTAGCCGGCGTCGCAGCTGAAGGCATAGTGCGAGGACACCTGCAGCGGCAGCAGAGCGCGGCTGGATGCTTCGTTCGCCGCATTGAGGATCTCCGGGACAGCCGGGTTCGATCCTGCCGATAGGTGAGTCCGCACGGCGGCACCAAAGCGCTGTCCGACAGAACGCAGCCCCCTCTCTCCTATCGCAGGCGCCTGGATCGCTGCAGCATCGGTGAACAGAAGGCCTTGGCGATAGAGACCCTGAGGGTCGATGGTCACGGTCTCGGGGTACGGTGCTCGGGTGAACGTTCCTGGCATCTGGTGCAGGACCACCGTATGCGGGAACAGGTATTGAAGGAACGGTACAGGGTTTTCCCAAAGCAGCACGGCGTCATACCCCTGCCCTAGCGCAGGCTTAAGAAGCTCGGCGATGCGCAGGACGAGATCGGTATTCTTCCCCCTGTAGAGCTCCGTGTAGACTTCTTCCTCGCAGTCTTCGTGCACCCGGTAGAGGTCCAGCGGAAGATCGATCTTGCGGACCTTTCCAGACAGAAGGGGCGAGAGCGATCCCAGAGCGGCCGGAAGCACGAAGTCAACCTGGTGACCATGCTCGGCCAGCATGTTGGCCTGCGGAATCAGAAACTTTTCGGTGCAGTTCCTGAAAAACATCGGGTTGCCTTGGGATGCCCAGGGCGGCGTCCAGAACAGAAGCTTCATTGCTCTCACTTTATGAAATGTCTCACAGCCCTACCAACTCAGAATTTAGGAAGGATTAAATGTATTCTGGCGCAGTCAGTGTTGACATCTATTCTTTATAAGTGCACGCTCACAGCAACAGTATTGAAGGATACACAAATGCCCCGTTTCATGTTCAAAGCCGCGATCACTGTCGACGTGGAGATGGAAATCGACGCTGCGGATGAAGCCGCGGCGCGCGAGAAGTTCGACAGTGAGATCATGATGTCCGCGAGGCTCACTGAGACCGCGGAAGAGCACTACGAGGTCTCGGAAGACAGCATCTCGGGCATCGATCGACTGACCGTAGAGAAGCTCGACTGATGGCTGATGCTGTACGCGAAGCCCGGCTCGGCGTCCAATTTGGCGCCACCGAGCACTTCATGTGTCGGTGCGGGGAAACCCACCTGTTCGATGGCTATGTCCTCGCGCACTGGGATATCGAGCTGAGCCACACCTGCAGCTGCGGCCGCGGTCACACATTCAAGAAGGGGATCGTGGTCGCTCTCAAACCCACGCCCGCAAAGAAAAAAGTCTCTGAAAATGCCTGAAGCAAGAACTCAAATGACCTACCTCGTGTGGAACCCGGGCGGTTCCGAATGCGTCGGCTTCCCGAGCTATGAGGACGCCTATTGGACGCACACGGGAAATGGCCGCAAGGCTACGAGAGCAACTTTTACCCGACGCTAGGCCAGAGCTTTCGCGAGATCTACGCAGAAGACCTCGAAGACGGTGAAGCACTGATCATCATGCACTGCGTGGTCCCTGCCCCCAGCCTCGAGGAGACCCGCGGCACATGATGGTGGATGGCATCCGGATGGACCACATTGCGCGCTGCATCTGCGGCCGCCGGCCAGTGGTGATGACCTGCTACAAAGACGGGAAGCCTGGAGAAGGTCCCTTCATCATCAAGTGCTATTGTGGGCATTCGGAAGACGACATCGATCCACGCAACAAGCTGCCAAGGCTGCGGTTCTGCCGGTCCTGGTACAAGACGCGCGCCGTTAAGCGCTGGCGTGACATGAACAGACGAGCGAGAGAGGAAAGCTTGGTATGACGAAGCCCACATATGACGAGCTCGCAGAGATCGTCACCGGCCTGCACCAGTATGGCCTCGTGATCGAAAGTAGCGTCAGGTACTCCGAGGGCGAAGAGACCGAAAACTACAAAGGCATCAGACAACTTGAACGCAAAGCTCGCACAGCAGTCGCCGCTCTCCAGGCGACAGCTGCTGAGAAGCCCGATTAGGCGCCCACATCTGCCGAGCATCCGAGGATGCACCGGTTTTGGTTTCTGATCTCGGACGACGACTACCGGCCTATGGCCTGGCCGCCGAGCGGGCCCTACTGGAACTCCGGCTTTGTGGGGGACAAGTTCGTTGTGGTCGCCTATGCACCTGATCTGGAAACCCTTACCAATGATGCGCACTGGCCAGACGCGGAAGAGATCGATGATCTCGGCGAAAAACAGATCACCTTCACGGATCGCTTTCCGGAACCCGAATGGTGGCGCAAGCTTCGTGAGGAGAGCGCTTGATGGCGCGAAGGAAGTCTGAAATGGACGTTGAGGCTTATGAACGGGGAGTTCCTGACCTTCCTCAGAGGCTCCGCGTTTATGCGATGGCGCACCAAAATGTGGAGCTGACGCTCACTCATGAGCAGGCACTCTTGCTCGCTGACGACCTTGAGCGCGGCATCGCGACCCGGGAGATCGACTTCAAAGGCCTGCAGTCCGCGATGTCGGACCTGGCTGATGCCACAGGAGGACGATAACCCACCCTGGCTAAGGTCGCAAACCTTCTTGAGTCCATCTTCGGGCGCGTCACTGAGATCCGTGGCATTGTGTCCGATCAACGGTGGACGGACGGGAACAGAAACGCCGGCCGATTAAATAGAATAGATTGACGATTTGGATTGACGCCACCTCTTGTAAAGAATAGAAGTGTGCTTACGTGATGCGGCCAGAGCTCGTGAGAAGATCAGCGGTCTTTAAAACCGCAGGCCCGGGGGCGGAGCCCGGTGGCCGCGCCATCACGACAACATGGATTGAGGAGAAACGTGCCATGAAATAAACGGAACTTGCCCCACCCCTACCCCACACCGAAGACCTGAGGCTCTATGCCATTCTTCGGTCTGACATTCAGATGTCGTGGGGAAAGAGTATCGCCCAAGGAGGCCACGCATACCAAGGCGCGCTCGCCGTTGCCAAGCGTATGTCTCCCGAGTTGCACGCGGCCTATACGTCTGTCGACGTGGAAACCAAGCTGTGTCTCGATGGCGGCTCTCTCGATAGTCTGCTCAGCATGTACGACCGGCTGATCGATCGCGGGATCCCCGCGTTCCTGGTAATCGACAAGGACCACGTTGAGCCACCGGATTTCGATGGCTCTGAAATCGTCACGGCGCTGGGCGTCGGACCGATCTCGAAACGCGGCGCCCCGTCATTCCTCAAAAAGCTTCCCCTGTGGCCTGGCCCGCGAGTTCTCGCGCGTCTTGCGGAAGGAGGTGCGCCATGACCTGACGCACGCCCCTTCCCCAAACAGAAAGACCACAGTCACAGCAAATATGAGGATCATCAGATGACTACGACCAAAACTTCGACCGCCAACCCGATCTCAGAAGCACGCGAATTCACCGCAGCCTACACGGCTCTGCTCGCTGCCTGGGACACCGCAGAAGTCCCCCCGGAGGACCTCGCCGCAGATGTCTTCACGGAGAATGGGGCCGGCGATCGCGATGGCTACCTGGCTTGGGTTGCCGAATACAAGCGCATCGTGAATGCGACCACGATCGAGCAACGCCGCCTCGTCGCCGAAGGCAACTGGTATCGCAGGCAAGCAAACAAGCATGCGATCACCCGGCTCATTCGCCTGCGGCGGATCAGCAAGGTGGCAGCCCGGATCAACCGCGAACGCAGTCTCGCTGCAGCGGCCTGATCTTGATAGCAGGGGCACGGAAGTGCCCCTGCTTCTTTGTTGGCTAAAGCCAACATTCGTTGCGCAAATTCCAAATCTCGTCTAAATGTTGACTGCAACCAACATAGGGATGCTCACATGGAAACCCCTGCACTCATTACGAACGCCCAAGAGCTTGCCAATGTTCTCAAGAGTGAACGCAAGGCGCGCGGTATCCGCCAGAGCGACATCGCGGATTTGTTCAGGCTGAACCGCTCCACCGTCATCGACGCAGAGTCCGGCAAGGGTGATCCGAAGCTCTCCACCGCTATCCTCCTGATCGAAGCGCTCGGCATGCGGTTGGTCGCTGTTCCCCCGAATGTAGCAACTCGGCTATCGTTCCCGCCAACGCCCGATGATGTCGAGATGGTCGGTGTGGATGATGTTGACTGGGACTGGTACGACGATGACGGGTCCCACACATAGCTCTGCTGAGTATCTGGTATTCTTTAGAATACAAAAGCCGCCCCGAAGGGCGGCTTTCATGTTTTCCGATGTGCAGATGTGCAAGACCCGCAGGTTACTTCTTGTCGACCTTCTGGACGGCCGGGTCGAACTGCAGCTGCTTGGCAGCGTTCATGGTCATGATCTGCATGAAGTCCGACACGGTGCCCAGAGCATTCCCGCTGTTGTCGCCGGCACCACCGCCCGCAATCACGGTCGAAGGAACCTTGATCTTCGATGCTGCATCCGCCCAGACCTTCTGGGTTGCGACGAAGGCATCCAGCTTCTGGCTCAGAGCACCGTCGGCCTCGAGGACCACGCGCTTCTGATAGGCTTCAGCGTCGGCAGCGACCTGCTTGGCCTCAGCATCGATCTTCGCCTTCTCCAGTTGGATCGTCGCCGTATCGCGTTGGATGTTGGCCTCTTCGCGTTGGCGCTCAGCGTTGATCAGAGCGAGCTGTTTTTTGGTTTCGGCCTGAGTGGTCTGCTCGATCTGTTCGACCATCATCTCAGCCTGGCGACGTGCCTTGTCGGTTTCACCTTGGGTGATGGCCAGAAGGCGCTGCTCTTCCTGCTCCAGGCGCTGCTCACGTGCAACCGAACGGCGCGAGGACGCCTCTTTGCGCTTCTTGATTTGCTCTTCGTAGGTCGTGTCGGGGTCGATCTTTTCGAGGATCGCTGACGACACCGTAATTCCGTAGCGATTGAAGGCATTTTCAATTCGGATGGGATTGCCGTCCTTGTCGAGCATCTTCTCCATCACGATGGTCTGAGACTGAGCGTCATTGCTTTCGCTGGTATCGCGAGCGTTTTCAGAGTCGTTCGGTGCAACGTCCTCGTTTTGAGTTGCCAGAATGTTTTCCTTCACGACCTGACGCACTCGGGGACGTCCCTTGGTGATAGAGTCGGGGAATTCCGTCTTGAACGTGTCGCGGGCGCCAGAGGTGTAGTAGGCCTCCATCGTGAACATGTTCGCCACAGAATCCAGAGCCGCAGTCACCGACGGGCGCAGATTGTTGTTCACCAGAGATTCAGGCGAGCGGTATTCGTTTGCCATTGCGATGAACTGTTCAGCATCCTTGGGAATGTTGAAACGGGTCACCTGGTGCGCGTCACCGGTCCAGTTGTCAGCCATCTTGATCGGATACGGCGCACTCACCGAAGAACCATTCGCAGTCGCTTCATCCGTGTGGGCGATGGTGATCGTGAACGGATACCCCGTGTGGCGCCCCCAGCCCGAGAAGTAAGGTCCCGATTTACAGGTCATGCTCTCGGTGCCGAACAGCGTTCGAATGTGCTGGCAGTAGCCGGCATCGTTCCAGGAGAAGCCGCCGAGGCCACCAGCAACCAAGCCGATCACCAACGTCGTCCTCCAGAGCAGGTTTCTGAACATAAAGCTCTTGGGCATGAACTGCCGCGCGACCAGAGCTGCGAAAACCAGCACGATCATCAAAATTAGAAGATTCATTAAGCTATCCTTGTCATGAATAGCGCCTTCCTAAACAAAGATTATTAAAAGATAGTTTAGAAGTCTACATGCACTCTTGGTAGCATAAGAGACGAAACGGGCAGATGCCAGTCTGGCCGGTCGAAGGCCAAAATGTCGCACTGCGGCAGGGGAACCTTCGTGACTGACGATCGTTAGAGAGCCCTCACCTGGAGGCAACCAAGGAGACGACGCATGCTGTACCAGAACACGGAACCCCTCGGAGCGCCCTCGGTGCTCATCTGTGAAGACGAGGCCATCATCGCACTCGACCTGCAATACCAGGTTGAAGACATGGGGTATCGAGTCATCGGACCTGTCGCCACCGTGGCGGCCGGCCTAGAAGCCATGCGAAGTGAATGCCCGGATGCAGCAATTCTCGACGTGCGACTTCGCGAGGGAGAGGTCTTCCCGTTGGCGGACGAGCTAGCCGCCATGGGGGTCGGTCTACTGTTTCAGTCCGGCCACGCCATGCGCGATGAGGTACTAGAAAGGTTTCCAGAAGCCGAGTTCTGCAACAAACCGCTCCCGACAAGCGAGCTCGAACGCGCTTTGAGGTCGCTTCTTCTGCCCTCGATGCTGAACGCCGCCTAGGAACCCGAGGCCGCTCCTACGAGCCATGCCTCGGCCATACGGCGAGCATCTTCACCCGCCCTATGAGGCACTGAGCTCTGCTCAAGATGTCGGAACACGTCGTTGACCGCGCCAGTGTCTTTAAGTGTCATGAGTACATAGGTATCGAAGTCTACCAGTCGCACGCGTGGAGGCGTTCTCGTGAGACGCGCCAAGCAACCAAGCCACCGTGCATCGAACTCTGGCTTGTCACTGACCGCTACACCGATATTCACGGTGTCGTACCATGCGAGCACATCCTCGATCGAGGAGCCTGTCCTCTCGAGATAGTCCAAGGATATACCATGTACAGCCTCGCTTTCGGCCGACCACAGGTCACCTGACCAGCTTGCATGAGGGCGAATGAGCCGGGCATGCCGCCCCATGTGGACGGCTTCTTTCATTCCTGCGCGCATTGCTCTTGCCGAAAACAATGAATGCGTGTCTCGGCACGCCATTGACACGTGAGCTTGCATTATTCCTTTCAATCCGGGGTCTGGTAGGCGAGCCACTGCCCTATTTATCCTTGTATTCAAAGCCAAAGCTCGGTATCATTCCTTAAAAGAAGGCTTTGACTTGATGACTGCGACATTCGATCTGGAGATGGAGTTCCCTGGAGTCTCCAAGTGGACCTCGAACTTCAACCTGACACCTCTCGAGTGGCAAGCGACCGGACCGGCGCAGGACGTCTACTACGCGTCCGCATTGGGATTGCTCTATCGCCTTCAGCCTGCCGGAAAAGGGTTCCAGGTCGTATGCAATGGTGATGTCTTTGCCGACGCTGATGGGCCCATCCTCTTCCCCACTCTGTCCGATGCCCAGCAGGCTGTGAACGACGATGTCGAACGTCGTGTGGACACGGTGATGCCGGCCCGCGAAGTTAGAGCGGTCGCAGCGGTCCCCACCCCTAAAAGGCTGGAGTGGCACCAGGCAGCTTTGAATTCCTATGACTGGAAGGCAGAAGGTACCGCAGGCGTCTACGTCATCTACCTTAATGGTGTTGGCACCTGGACACTCGACGATGGGGAGGCCGTTCAAGCCTTCGATACTGAGGAAGCTGCCAAGAGCGCCGCCAACGAGATCGAAAGAGCGCGCATTTCAGAGGCTTTCGACCATGCGCTGATCTACCCAGAAGCTGTCCGGGCTGCCATGATGCGTGGCCCACTGAAGGCCGCTTGGGATCTCGGACATGAGCACGGCGCCGTTCTCGCCTGCGATACGCCCACCGAGTGTCGCGATCGCGAGGTGGAGCAACTCATCCCTCACGATGGCGCGAAAGCGCTTGAGACCCTGAAAACCGAAATTCGTGCCCCGCTCGAGGCTGAAATCGAGCACCTGAGAAGCGCACTGCAGGATGCACACGCGCACATGAAGGCTGCCAATGCAGCACTCGCCGAAACGCCGTTGCCAGAGGGCGCGACGTGGCTGGCCGATTTCCACAATTCAACTGACCGGGCCAAAGATGCCCTCAAAGGACATGAAAAATGACGACTATTCCGAAGACCGAGGGCCAATGGCGCGCCCTCGCCGAACAAATCCTCCAAGGCGATCTCGATCTCGCTAACCTGACCGACAGCTTCGGTGGCGAATCGGCAGAAGACTACGTGCGCAACGAAGTACCGATCGCCCCACTTGAATGGGAGGAAGCTCCAGGATTTCTTGAAGGGCAGCGCGTCTGGTCCTTCGACTCCGACCAGACCCATTGGGTCGTGAAGAACAGGGACGAAGACAAGTACGTCTGGTGCCAGAACTTCACCCCCGATTGGTTCCCAGCATCGCCTGTTCGAGGTGTGTTCGACACCCTCGAAGAAGCCATCGAAGCTGCAGAAACCGACTGGCAAGCGGACATTCGCTCTGCTCTGGCGGACGACGCTGCTATCCAAGGCCCGAAACGGATCGCCGAGCTTGAGCGCAGTGTGGAAGCCCTGCGGCGCCAGAAGGAGGAGTACCACACTCGACTTCAAGAAATGGAGCCCATCGCGCACTATGGGGATGAAGCTCGGAAGCGAGACGTCGAAGCTCTCTGGGAGCAAATCCGCACGGACTTCCCCAATCAAGTTCGGTGGGCAACTGAAAAGGCCGCCGCCTCCTGGACCATCACCATCGAGGACGGCGTCCTCTTCGCCATTGCACCGTGGGGGGCGCAATACGCGACCTCTGGAGATGCCAGTCCTGTCGCCGTGCAAGACGGCGTGCACACTCCCAGCCGGTGCGTCAATTGCTCGCATGCCACCGGCGGCCGCGACGCTCGCACCAACTGGTGTACGCTCATGAATCAGATGGTGTTCTGTGCCTCTGTCTGTGACGAATACCGATCGAAAGAGGTGGCCAGCTGATGTCCAAGCTTGAAATCGGTGTAAAGCCGCTTGCATGGCACTCCGAGCATGGATGCGACGCCAAAGGGCTCGGCATCTACTACTCCATGGGTGAAGGTAAGCCCGATCAGTTCGAAATGACCTCGCCCTTCCACAGCAAGGAGGCCCTCCCCCAGGAAAAGATGCAGGCGGTCGCGCAAGCTGATTTTCAGGCGAAGGTCTTCGACACCCTGACTTTCGATCCCCATGCCCTCGTAGGGATCGCATTCGAGACGGCTGCCCAGGCTTGTACGCCCCATCAGGACGATGACCGCCTCGATCGCCAGTGCAAGTCCGAGTGCGCGACCAAGATCCGCAGTCTGATTGACGACGACGCCGTAAAGGCTCTCGCGGCCCGCGATCAGAAAATCTGGGAAACAGCTCGTGCAGCCTGTGAAGCCGCGGTTCTGGAAGTACTCGAGGCGCAGCGTGACAAAGGACTCTGCCACATCTCCGCAATCAATGCTGTGCGTCATGCGTTCTCGGCCATCTCAGGGCAGGAGACCAATCAAGGTGGGTGAACTGATCGATGCCATGCGGCGGAGCGCCGACCTCCCTGTGCAGGTTAGGATGACTTCAATTCACCGAATTTGCCGGGAGACGAACACGGTGTGTACGTGCCCTGGTGCGTGTGCCAATCGGAAAACTCTGAAAACGAAAGACTCTGAAAATGGATAAGGTTGAGCTGTCCCCCATCTCCGACGTGGATGCCGATGCCATGCCGGGTCCGTCCACCAATCCAGCCAGGGACGCGGCCGCCGAGCTCGGAAGGGAGCATGCCCCTTGTCCCTGCACCCTGATCGAGCAGGACGAAAGCTGCCCGATCGGCTACCCTTCGATGATCTGCAGGGTGTGCAACGGGACCGGAAGCACCAGCTCCGAGAAGATCGCTGCCTTGGCGGCAGAAATGCTGAGGATCGCATCCGACCTTGGGGAGGCCGAGGACCCCTTCGCCGCCTGGGAAGTTTTGCAAAACTTGGGCCGCCGAGAACTGTCCGGCTCCCCTGACCAATCCACGGAAAGGGCCTGGATTTATACGCATCGACAGGACACCTTCGATGACGACTGCTGTGTCATCTCAAGCAGAGACGTAGAGCGCGTCGACTATGAGCCTCCGACCCAGCGGGCACTAGAATTCCGGCCCTGCAGCAACTACCGCGAATACGTCCGTTCGGACGTTGCCAACGCTAGGGTGGCAGTGGCGCTAACGGGCGTTGGCAACAGGTTGCGAGGAATGGCGGCGGCTGAACGTGCTGTGGGCGACCATGACGACGAGAGACTGTTCCTGCTCGCTGAGAAGTTCTGCAGGGAGAGCATCCCCGCCCGTGCGCAGGCCGCCCTAGAAGATCGTGACTGCCGCTCTTGGAACGCCGCTTTGGACGAGGCTCTGAAATTTTTCACCGCCCCTGAAGACCATCTCACCCGCGAGCGTATCACGGCTCTCAAGAAGGACACCAAATGACTACTCCTGAGAAAACCTCCGTTCTGAGGAAGGCCAAATTCCGTGCCTTCAAAGAATGGGCCCAGGATCATCCTGCAGGCTGGAACATGAACCAGGTCATCGAGGACGAGGGTCCTGTGCACCAAGACCTCGAAACCCAAAACGCATGGATTGGCTTCTCGGCCGCCTGGGATCTGCAGCTCTCCAAGGCACAATCAACAGTCGCGGACCTTCGAGATGAGATCGTCAGGCTAACAGACCGCATTCAGCGGCAACAGGGTGAGCTTTCAGAAGCGAAGGCCGCCCTCGCCGCGGCAGAGAGTACAGCTGCTGAGAAAGAGGCGGAGCTGGACAACGAGGAAGACGACATCGATGTCGGAGCGGAATGGCGGCGGCTGGCATTGCAGTTCGACGGCCACCGAGTGCAGGCGCTTTGGCATCTGCGCAAGGTTCTCCACGTTGGCGAGGTCCACCGCGAAGACATCGAAGCGTTCCTCAACGAGGCTCCGCTCTCCGGAGAGGACGTTCTCAAGGAGCGCATTGCAGCCATCGGAGCGGCAAGTCAGGACGTGCTCGACGAGGCAGATCGCCGCGCCGGGGCGGCCGAGCGTGAGAACGCGGAACTCAGGCAGCAGCTGAAGACCCGCAATACCTGGATCGAGAATGCCAAGGAGGAACGCGGCTACTCGCGGTGGACAAGTTTCGGTCGCGTCTGGAACGATCTCTGCGCGATGGCGGATGGTCGGGCACAAGACGTGCGAGACGCATTTCATCAGTGCGCCTTCATTGCGAAGGACTGGGGCTGCCCGGATGCTGTCGGAGCGGCAATGCTGGAACACATGGAGAAGGTGAAGCCGGCTCCGGAAAAGGTTGCGGCTGGCGACTTCCGCTCGTTGATCGCGAAGAACCTCGAAAACGGAGATCTCAGGACTTATCCGACCGTGAACGGTGAGGACGTCGTTCGTCTGCGAGATATTCAGGAGATCACCGACAGTAAAAAGACGGAGGAGCCCGTGCAATGAACGTGCAGTGGCAGCTTGATCGCAGGTCCGCAGCCGATCCCTTGTGCCAAGCTTGTGGTGGCAATGGCTACGTTGTGTTCGCCTGTGGAACTCCTTGGTCTTGCTCGTGCACAAAGCGGCACCCCCTGCTCGACAGGCGCCCCCTTTCCAACATGAGGCTCCCTGGAGCTCAGAAATTCAGGGAGCGGCTCGAAACGTATGAGAACTATCCTTCCAATCGACGTGTTTTATACTCATGATTTGAGTATTCAGTGTTGACCGCTCAAGCCCTCGAATATATAAGAATAGGCATCACAGCAGGGAGCGAGCGGTTTCAGCTCGTAGTAGAATATGTCCAAGCGGATCAATGTTATTTTGCCCGAACGCTCGGTAGAGCGTCTGGAATCTTTGAAAGAGAAGACGGATGCCAGCTCGATCACCGAGGTCATCAAACACGCTCTGATGACGTACGAGTCGCTCGTGGATCATCTGAGTAAGGGGGTGAGCTTCACAGGTCATCCTCAGAATGGTGAGAGCTTCGGCGTTGAATTCATGATCGATGTTCCCCGGGCCACTCCTACTCTGACAGTGGTCAAATAGAGCCACTGTCAGGAAAGGCTCCCCTCCATTCAAACTGGGGAAGCTTCCCACCTCAGCCACAAGGTGACGTATACTCTATTCTAGACATTCGAAAGCATGATGATGACTGCAGAAATCCCTCAAATCCTGTACGTGAGCAAGATTTGGCCCGATGCGAACTGGAACGAGGCCTCGCTCTCTGCCGACGCGACCGACAATCCGAACCTCGAGACCCTTCCCTACGTGCCGCTCAAGCACGACTCCTTCCTGTCGTGTCTGAAGCCTCTGAGATGGGAACTCACCCCATACGATGGCCGCAGAAAGGGCGCACTCACCGCGCCGTTCTATTTTTCGAGCTACCATATTAAGCGCCGTGAGGATGGTTGGGAATACGAAGGCGTGCTCTACTGTGGCGACGATGCCCAGGAAAAGGCAAAAGATGCGGCCTGGGCCGACCACAAATCCCGCGTCTCCAAACTTTTCGATATCGGCATGTCCGGCGCCACAATCGCGGTCAAACCGCTGAAGTGGGCGCGTGCGGACGTCCCCAACAAGGAAATGACGCTCGAGCAAGCTGTTGGCGGTGACGGTGTGACCTACGAGGCATATGGCGGCGGGGGCTACGTAACCAGCGAGGGCCTTCAATCAACGAATGCGTATGGCCGCAGCCTGGAGGGAGCAAAGAAAGCAGCGGAGGATGCCTACCGCGAGAGCATTCGATCTCTCCTCGACATCAACATCGGTGGCCAGAAGAAGCTCGAGGCTGAGGTCACCAAGCTCAGGGCCGAGAATGAAGAACTCACCCGAAAGATGTCGGCGAAACCCGATGCAACACGAGAGAGGCTGCTCTTGGAGGCGCTGAGGAGCGTCATCGAAGCCACTGGCCTGATCTCGAAAGAGTACGGCGCGCACAATCTGAGCGGTCCGCAGCTCCTCTTGGCGGCGGACGACTTCGTCAGGTCCGTCAAAGAAACCGAAGGGGCCCCTGAGGATGCTGACACGCTCTCAGCTCAGGACGCTGCTGCTGCGCTTTTGAAGGCCTTCACGTCGAACGATGTGGAAGTCGATTTCAAGCCCGCCTGGGAATCCTGGCAGAAGACCGTGTGGGGCAAAGATGGCAGCATTTATGATGCCATGCAGGCGTGGCTTGGGACACTGGCCAAGCCGCCCCAAGACGCCGCTGCTGCATCCCACGGACCAGAGACGTGAGCGGCGGTGACAGCGACATCAAGGCTCCTGACGGGTATACGCTCGGGGGCCTGCGTCGGGTCAGGAAAGATGGCACCATCCTCTTCAATCGAGGATGGTGGAAGGCGCCTGATGAGTGGATCGGTGAGAAAGTCTGGGTTCACGAAGAGTGGAGCCGCAAGAACCCACACGAGAAGAGGCCGAGCGTGCTCGTTCTTGCCGCGGCCCCTCCGGGACTACACATCTTCGAGGCTCGAGGGAAGCGGGTGGCGACCATGTGCCATCGCACGGAGAGGCCGGATGCAGTTCAAGGCGGGCGGTATAAAACAGGGAGGTGAAGCAGATATCCGCTGCAACTCTGGCAACACCGATAAAGCTCGGTTCCGACGGTTGGCAGAGGAGTAGGTTTGCACCGCCACGGTCAGTGAAACATGCTTGCAAGACGTACCCATTGTCGGAGTTTTCTCCGGCATAATATCTATTAGTCGGACTTTTTTCCGGTTTATGTTAGATTTTAGCTTATTGACAAGATACCGCTTAGCAGGAGTATAATCCGTGGTATAACTGCTTGGTCGGAGTTTCCTCCGACTTGGAGAAGAAGATGGCATCATTCCAGGTAGACGCCGCGCTGAAGCAGCTCGGGCAAGACTTACGCACAGCGCGCAAGAAGCGCCGTATGTCGGTGGCAGACTTCTGTGAGCGGATCGGGGTGACCGACAAGACCCTCGCAAAGCTTGAGCGTGGTGATGGTGGGGTTCGTATCGAAACGTTTGCAACCGCGCTACTGGCGCTGGGCGAGCTCGACCGTCTAAGAGATCTGATCGACCCGGCACGGGATCATACCGGGCTAGTTCTAGAAGCGGGCCGCCTTCCCAAACGAATTGTCTCAAAGCGGCGCGCGTCCAGGACCCATGGCTCCGCAAACACCGACGCCATTGATGACGAGGGAATGGCCTTCTGATGAGGCCCTGACTCTGTGAAAGACTGACTCCGAGAGCCTACTTCAAGGGAGAGTGAGAGCTCCAGCAGTTCTCGGAGATTTCAATAGGGGGCGGCGCATGGCTGTCCCTGGCTTTGCTGCCTGAATGTCCACATCGATGATCCTGACGGCCGCAAGCACATCATCACAGGTCCCTAGGCGCCCTCGTGTTTCCGGATTTGCTTTTCTCAGGGCCTGTGAACGCGAGATGAACCGGGCCGAAGAGATGTCTCCCGAGGATTTCTGGGTCACCTGGATGTAGTAGCGCGGATCAGAATTCAGAACCAAGGCGTCGTCACGCTTGCGCTCGATCGAGCCTTCCTTGAAGGAATACTTGTCGACGACCTTGCTGAGCATCTTGATCTGGCTTTCGGCGCCCTCGGCGGTGTCTTCATAGCCCTGGGCGATTATGTTCCCCTGAGGATCACAGAGTGTGAAGTAGGCCATTTCCCCGCCCCCGTCTTGATCTCGAAACCAGACCATTGCGGAGGGCCCTCCATCGGTGGCCTCACGGAGGTAGGTCCGGGCGTCACCGTCGGATGCCTCGCGGCTGAATCCCATTTGCTTCATCTCGGCGTCGTCAAACACAGTCATCTCCTTCACTCGCGCCCGGTGAAAGTTTGTCGGAGAGATGCATGGAACGTGAAAGGCAGCTCTGTGCTCTATGGAGCCGGGGTTTCAGCCGGCGGCTCATATCCAGAGCTCTCTCGGAGACGGGCCACCAGCTCGTCACTCGCGATCACCATCAAGGGGCCGCTGTCGCTGCAATCCACGCGCTCAAACCCCCAGTCTTGGTACCACTCGACAAGGCTGAATTCGTTGGCCTCGTACATATCGGCCACAAGGAGCGTCAATTCGGCGCCATGCCCTTCGAATTCTTGAAGAATTTGCGTGACGAGTCCGGTTCCGAGGCCAAAGCCTCTCGCCGTTCCCTCGACATAGAGGTCTTTGAGGATAGCCACCCTCTCGATAGGAGCGGCTTCGATCACCTCGATCAGATCGTTGCCAACATGAACGTCAGCAAGGTAGTTGCCCCAATTCTCGTCATCCCGCCCACAGACGTAACCCTCTACGCTTCCGCAGTCCTTCTGAATTGTGCAATCGAAGAAGACGTTCTTCGTCATGTGTCGGCTCCCTACTGATTTCAAAGATATGGGCCGCCCGACGAAAGGAGAAATGAGCTGACCGCGGTGAGCCTGGGCAGCCCAAGTTGCGTTCAGGTGCGGCCGAAGGTGGTAACCGTGCGGTTCTCTTCCTTGGCCAGGCCGCAAGTGACCGCCAATTTCTTCCACTCCGAGGTCATGAATTCACCGAAATCCGAGGTCTTCCTGTTCATCCTCTCGGCGGTGATCTCGGCCCACCGCATGTTGAGGTAAACCATGTCGGTCAGAGAGGCGACGCCTTCCTCGGCTTTATACCTATCGGTCGCAATCATTGTTTCCTCGTCGCCTTCCGGATCGAGCGAGAGTGTCAATCGACCACACTTCCCGAAGCCGTCGACATGGAAGACGACGTCTCCTTCCTTGTTCAGGTGCAGGGAGACCGGGATCTCGTGCTCCAGCAGGAGAACGATGAGTTCGGGGATGATTTTGGCCGTCGCCATGGGGTGTCCTTTCATTGTGCCAGAATTCTATTCTTATTATAGCTGCCACACAAGCCCCCCACCCTCTCTGTGCAGAGAGCCTCCTATCCGATAGAGCGTGGCGGCGACATTTCGCCCTCAGCGAAGGTCCCGCCTACGACTGAGTGGGTTTTCACAAGGTCGACCTACCATTGTGGCGGCTACAAGAATAAAAGGTTGACTTCCTCCGATCTATCCTTGTATCCAGCACCCATTCTATTCGGAGTCTTTCATTTATGGACAAGACACTCGTCCTTTTCTTTCGGGATGATCTCGCTTCGCTTAGGGAGCCCGAGCAGGCTGCCAAGCAGGCGTCCATCGCCACCATACGATTCATGCAGCTTCTGAATTCAGTCAACCTGTCCGACATCGGTGTCCAGTCGGAAGCCCAGCGCTGGGCTGAAACAGTGGCCCTGGCCGCTGAAGAAGGCACCCCGGCCGAGATCACGATCAAGGGAGTTGATCAGATTTCGGCATTGGAACTCCTCGTGGACCGCCTTTCCAGTCAAAACATCCCCTGTGCCCTCATCAAGGACCCGACCTATCGGCTCAAGGATGGCAGCACTACCCATTCGGTTCCGGCCACAACCGGGTGCTGGGCATTCCTCAACGTCGAAGAGCTGCCCAAACTGTGGCTGCCCAAACTGTGGGGCATCCATCCCTTCCCCGGAGGTGACGCATGACTGACAAGGCACTCACTCCATCTTCTGGCACTGTCGATCTCGCACCGGTCGGGACATCCATCCTCCCCGCACTGACGTTCCGGCCTCTAGAGTGGCACCAGGATGATACCAGAAGCTTCGGCACCCTGGTTTCCCGGACGCCGGTAGGTGAGTTCGTCATTCGGCGCAGCTTCATTGATCAGACCACGTATCTCGACACACCGGTACCGAGCCTCGTGGCGCCGATCGCCTGTGGCGGCGTCGAGGACGCTATGGACAAGGCGGTCGAAGTCCTGCGGCAACTGATTGGCTACTTCCTGATCGATGATGTCGTGCGCGAGGAGGAAGCTGATGTCTGAGAACGCCTCCGTCCCCTCGCGTGAGCACGCCGTCAGCTTTCAGTACACCAACTGGCGCGGCGAGACCTCCATGCGGACCGCAACCCCTATGGGCCCCTTCTACCTCGGGGCAACTGAGTGGCATCCGGCTCACCAGTGGCTCTTCGATGCCTACGACTGGGACAAGGGCGCCCAGCGCACCTTCGCTCTGAAAGATGCCGACTTTACCGCCGGCGCGGAGGCCGTGTGATGACGGCCATAGCGATCGCCAACCGCTTTCTGAGCATTGAGCAGATGTCCCATCTACGTGTCCAGAGGCTTTCCTATATTGCCTACGGCCGATACATGGCAGTGACCGGCAAGAGCCTGTGTGACGAGAAGCCGATCTCCTTCGAGAGCGGGCCAGGTTTCCTGACAATCTACCGGGCTCTCTCCTCATACGGTCACTTGCCCATCAAGAAGCCGATCGAGGACGAGTTCGGCGAGGTAGAGATGCTCGGCTATCGCTGCCCCGTGGTGAATGAGATCATCTCAGAAGTCATGGAGCTCTACGGCAACATGGACCCGGATCACCTGGCACAGGTCTGCTGTCTGAATGACGGTGCTTGGTACAATGCCCGTCAGAAGACCCCCTTTGGGATGCTGGCAATCATGGGAGACTCTGAAATCGTCTCCCACTTCCGCATGCACTGACGCCGGACGTCCTCGCACACCCGACTTCAGCGTTCCGTTTTCGGCACTGTAGACGGGTGTTCGCACTTTACGCACCGTTTTCGGTACCGGAAATTCAGGAGACCCATCATGCCTAAGCGCATTCGGCCTCTGACTGCCAAGCCCGGACAGCTTCGGGCAGGATGGTCGCGCCCAGAACCAGGTTGCCCCTCTGACCTTTGCTACGCCTGGGGCGGAAGCGGCGCGGAGGGATCAGAAGGACGCTTGCTCTCCAGGGCGTTGGAGGAACTACCTGTCTTTGAGGGACGATCCCTGCGCGAGGAACTCGAGCGGCGCGGATACGACATCACCACGCTGAAATTCAGCATCGATCTGAAGACCAGCTAACCCAGAGGAGTACGACATGGACGCTTTTGACTTTATAGTGGGAGGTAACCCCAAAGTCGTTCTTGGCCTTCTTTCACGAGCGCAATGCTCCTCCTGCAACGGCACCGGAGAACGCGACGACGCAGCTCCCGGCGACATGTCTTTCAACTCTTGGCCCTGCCAAGATTGCGCTGGCCAAGGCTGGAACAAGAAGGCGGTACAAGAGATCATCGCCGCAGTTGAGACCTGAATCCCCAAATATGAGAGAGGACCGAATGTCAGTTTGTAAGCACTGGGAGGGAGACATGGTGAACGGCTACTGGCTGTGCGCTAGGTGTTACGCCAAGCTCCCTCACCGGCCCCACCGCTATATCACCACAGGCGGAATTGAAGGTGGCGATGTGCCGGCTCGGCAGGAAATCATCAACGCGCCGATAGCTAAGGCGCACGGCATCACCCTTGGACAGTTTGTCACCGCTATGGCTCTGCGCCTCATCGCGGTGACCCGCGGGGGTTTCCACAAACATGACGCGCTAGACTACGCGGTGGACATCTTGCGAGTGCTCGGAGACCCCTTCGGCTCCAACGATCTCGACTGGACGAGCTCGGGAGCGCGAGAACTGGTTGCCGAAGATATGCAGTCCTGGGACGTCGACGAGCGGCTGTCCAACTAGCCGGCCCCCGACTACAGTTTCATGCCTCTCTGAGACTCCATCTCTTCGTCTTGGCGCGCGAGAACCTCCTCGATCCGCTCCGCCACTGATCGCGATGGATCTCTGGGTCCGGACTCGATGAGCTTCATCCATAGGGAACTAATTCCACCCATCTTCTTCTTCATCTCCTTCGACTCCGCCAACGCGTAGAGCTCAGCGAAGTCCTCCGCGCTCGGCTGCCAGAGAACGTCGACCTGCACCATCTTATAGTAGGCCTCTGGATTGTGCTCATCCATCTCGTATCTGGGAAGCTTTTCAGCGAACTCCTTTAAACTATCGCGGTTGGCAGGCAGCATTGGCGCTCCGTCACGCGACCTGTAGGGACGGAAGAAGACGTCATCGCGCTGGGCGTAGAGGTCCGCCACTTCCAGAAGGTCAACCTCGTCCTCAACGTGCTCTCCAAGGGTTCCTCGACGCGAGCCTTGTTGGGCGATCGGAATGGGGGTGCCATCATGTCGTGTGACCGTGTGATCATAGGTCCGAATACGTACGATGTTGTCGTAGGTGAACGTTCCCGAGTGCAAAGCCTCCCATGCCATGGCTGGCGAGATGACCTCCTCTAGGGCATTCCGTTCTCCGCTCATGATCACCTGATGGAAAGGACGCTCGGAAAGTTCCTGAAAAAGGTGATCGGGCATGATCGCGAGCCCGTCCACCTTCTCGAAGTCCTCGCCCGCCATCATCAGCGCGAGGTTTTCAGAGTCGACGAAGCCCTCCTGCGTCTCGGCCCAGGTTTTCACGTCCGGCGTGGCCGAGGACTTCTTTGCGAACTGGGTCATGCGCCGAAATACAGCAAGATCATCGGAGATCATCTCCACCTGAATGCTGGTGTCCGAAGTGGTCGTTCCCAGAATGCGTGTACGCATCTGCTTTGGCTGGCTCATAGGGTATCCTTTGGTTTTATCTATTCTTAGTTTATGGATAGGTAGGAGCCAAGACGAAAACCGGAGCCCCCGTCATGAAGAGAACTGTTCACTTGGCACTCGAGGTCGATAGCGACATCACCGACCCTGTCGCGATCAGGGAGGAACTCAAGAAGCAGGTCGACGCCATGCTTGACGAAGATATCGCACAGAAGGTTTCCTCCTCAGCACAGGTCGCCCCGTATTTCATTGTCGGGCTTTCCGCGGACGATAAATCCAAGATTGCCCATGTGAGCGATGGGGTGGAGAGTTTCACGTATGAGCAGTTCATGAATCTGGCCCCGGAGCTCCAAAGCGAGTTCGCTGTCGTTCCGGACACAACGCTTAGCGTTGCTCTTCTTCGCACGAATGACCTATGGGTGGCTGAAGGGGACATCGGAGAACACCCCGTTGTTGCCGAAATCCGAAGTGACGACTCCGGATTCATTGCCTACGTGGACATTCGCCCTTGGCTGCGGAGCGTGGATGCCTCCCAGCTTGCCGAGATGATCCGAGATGACTTCGCAGACGCATACAGGCGTGACGAAATCTACCACTTCCTGGAGAAGTATGGCGACCCCAGTGCGACAGCGATGAGTGCTCACCTAACGTCCAACCCTGTGATCCCGATCTCCCGGGATCCCAATGGCTTCGAGGTCGAGATCGTCGATGAAGACCGGGTTCGCGAGTGGGCGACAACCAACCGTCCCGACGTTGGCTGGACACTGATCAATCAAGCCCCCCGCTGAGGAGAAGCACTGTGACCGAGCCCAGCTACATGAAAGCCCACCTGGACCTCATCATCGAAGAGCCCCCGAAGGACGCTCCGGCGGACCCAACCGAAATTCGCGAAGCTCTGCTGAACCGTCTCAACAGCCTCTCTGATGCAGACATTCTGAAAATTGCTGAAGGCGCGCAGTCCCTGCAATACTACGTCAGGGTTCAGAGCCCATTCTTGCACTGCTCATCCGGCAAGGAGATTGTCCCTACGAACCTGCTGGAGCCGTCGACGGACCTCGAGGTGTATGGGCAGCTCCCTGCTGAACACCAGGAGCGTTATCTTCACACGAGAGCGGACGCCCGGGCCATCCTTCACATGATGGCAGAAGATGGCGACGCCGCTCTGAACGACGTCTTCATCAAGGACGAGTGGGCAACTGGCGCGCCTCTTATTTCGCACCTCCACTCGGAGGAGATGGGTATCGATCTCGCGTTTGACATCCGGCCTTGGCTGTCAGCCGCTGCGGCCGATGACCTGGTAGGTCTGGTGGATGCCGACTTCGATGATCAAGTGATCCTAGATATTGCAGTGCGCGACAGTGCTGCCATGGGTGACCTGCAATGCGAACATGCCAAGCTACTCCAATCTCGCCATCCGGTGTGGCGAGGCATGACTGTGGACTTGCCTGATGACGCGGTGCTTGAATGGATCTCTGAAAACCGCAGCGATGTCGCCATTCCTTATCCCGAGGCGCCGCGCATTGGCTGATCCAGACACATCACGGTTCATGCGGGGCGGCCGCTATGCGCTCGCCCTGCACCTTCACGAGGCCACGGGATTGCCGCTCATGGGGCTCTACGATGAGGTCGGGGCACTGCACCACGCTTTTGTGGCCGACTTCGATGAGGAAGTTGCTTACGACGCCCGCGGCTCCACCGACCTCGATCAGGTGCAGTGGCATCGTGGGCGCGAATGCGCGGGTCAGGAGATGCGCGAAGCCGCTGCTGAAGAAGTGCGCACCTATGCCGACGAGCATGACCCCGCACACGTTTCCGACCTCGATGAACACATCGCGGCCACCAAGGGGCTCCGCGACATCATGCCAGCAACGGGCCCGGTGTTCAGATAGCAGGAGGCAACATGCCAAAGAAGAAAACGACCTACGTGGTGAACCCACACCTCAATCTGCAATACGACGACAAGCCTAGCGTTCAGGATGTTCGCGCCCGGTTGCAAGCTGCACTCGACGCCATGACCGACGAGCAGATTGCCGCGGCCATCCACGAGGTCAAACCCGAATATGGGTACCTTCGCCTGACGCGGGCGCTGGGCGACGATGGCCTCTATGTGTACGGCACCCAGTTCAATTCACGGGAGACGCGGATCAGCTACCAAGACTTTCTGAAATTGCCTCAGGGAGATCAACAGACCTGGATCACGTCAGTCCCCTCGCTGATGTGCCATCTCGATGATGCCGAATATGACGTCTTCGTTCACGAAAACAGGCTGACCGACGACTTGGTGACTGCTTCCCTGGATATCGACTACGAGGACGACGATGACGGCTTCATTGCCTTCTACGATCGGCTGGATCTGCGCCCCTACCTCGAGGCCGCCAGCGACGAAGAACTCGTTTCGGCTTATGCAGAGACAAGGCTTCCCATGACCAGGGAACTGAGCCGCTTCCTCCAGTCACAGACGATGGACACCATGAAGCTGCAGGACCATTGGAAGGTGGTTACCTATCTGAGTGATGAAATCGGGGTCACTCCGAATAGTGATGAATTCAGAGACTGGCTGGAACGTCACAGGCCGCACGTCCTTGAAATGGCTGAGCGGAATACCGTTGGTCCCTCCGGACCTTGATCCGACGCTGCCTGGGAAGACCCTCGGGTAACCGTCGCCCTTTAGGGATTTACGAGACCGAAATCATCAGGGCTTGAAATCTAATCAGACTTGCCCAATGTTAACCTAATTGGTTAACAGGAGTAGATTTTGATGACGAAGACCAAAGCCGACGATCAGAAGACATTTGTGACCCTGCTGCTGGACCGCAGCTACAGCATGATGGATCGCCGAACCGACACCGTAGAGGGCGTCAACGCATACATTGCAGGCCTCAAGCAGGCCCCGGGGAAGTACCGTTTCACGCTTCTGCAGTTCGACAGTGTTGGGTCCTTGAACGCTGACAAAATGGAGATTGCGCCGATCATCGAGGCCGCGAAGATCAAGGACGTGGACCTGATCACTGACGAACAGTTCACGCCTCGCGGTGGAACGCCGCTTATCGATGCCACCGTCACGACGATCAAGTCGATCGAGGAGGCAGTCGCTGGCCGCGATGTCAAAGTCGTCCTAGCCGTGCAGACCGACGGGGACGAGAACACCTCGAAGCAATACACGTGGAGCTACCTGAAGGAACTGCTGGCCGCCAAGGTGGCGCAAGGCTGGCAGATCGTCTTCTTGGGCGCTGACATCAACGCCTACCAGCAGGGCGCTTCAATGGGGCTCAGTGCCTCGAAGACGATGTCTTACTCCGGCAAGGAAGGTACTCGTGCCGCATTCGCCGAGACCGCAAGATCCACGATCGCCTTTGCATGTGGAGACGTCTCCGAGATGAACTACAGCGTGGCAGCCAAACTGTCGGCCGGCGACGCCTACTTGAGTGACGCCGAAAAGTCGTCGGCGTGACCGGCGTGACTTCCGAGCCGCGGGTTGAGGAACACAGGGCCAGACCCGCGGCCTCAATCTGAATGTGAGGAAGATCCAATGGGCGACAAGATCAAGAAGCGATTTTCAGAGTCTCTTCGCCGCCATCTCGAGGAACAGAATATCAGCCAGTCACACCTGGCCGCGCAGCTCGGGGTGTCGCGCGCATATGTGTCCTCTCTGACCAGCGGCAAAAAGAACGCCTCCCCCGCAAGGATCGATGAGATAGCCAAGTCCATTGGTTTGTCTGAGGCCAACTCAAGAAAGCTCCACACGGCTGCAGCGATCGACATGGGCTTCAAAATCCAACTCCCGGATGATGACGACTTCTAAAGGATAAATTGTTGACACGCCGAGCGGCACCGTGGTATCTATTCATTAAGTTACTAAGGATAGACCAGTGCCCCACCCTGTTGAAGATCTCGCCCTCACTCCCGCTGACGAAGCCGTCATCGCAAGCGTTCTCGCATCGGTGCGCCCGGAGAACATCGGGCGCCTTGCACAAGTGGGCGCTTGCCGCGAATTCGCGACCCAGTACATCGACATTGACGGCGTGGTCGACCTCGATGCTGTCTGGGCTGATCGCGAAAAGCTCCAGAATGCCGACAATGCCATGCGCCGCGCACGCTACAAGCCCAAGGCCGCAGTCGCCGCCTGAGACAGCGCATAGGTCGACCACAGCTATCGACCCATTCAAGTGAGCGGCCTGTTTCCAGCAGGCCGTTGATTAGCTGCCAGCGCCGCAACGCCCAAACCCTGATCTTACGGAGAGAACCATGAACAGTCTCAGATTTCGCTGCGAGCTTCTAAAAGTCATGCCTGGTTACCAGTGGACAGTCCACCAAACGTCCCGTCCGGAGAGCTACCAGTCTGCAACTGGAACGCTATCGAGCGGCTTCAACCGGCTCTCGACCTTGTCCGTAATCAGGACTGAGAGGGATGGCGAGATTTCTTACAGCGTGAAGTCAGCGCCTCACGGCACCAAGTCTCCGTGGGAACACGTCGAAGAGGACCACACCTTGGCACGGGCACTTCGTAAGCTGCAAAAGCACTACGAAAGGCAGGCCGCGCATTTCCGCAGCCTGGCGGAATGTATGCAAACCGGGCGAAAGGCTCGAGAGGTACATGCCTGATGACCACCTACACCGTCCTCGCCTACCGCCCGAATGGAGCTGACTACTGCAAGGGATGCCTGATGGGCACCTCCGACAGTGACTTTGAATTCGAAGCCTTCGAAAGCGCCGAAGAGGCAGCCCGATACGCAGGAGAATTCCTTTTCCATGACCAGCTGAAGACGGAGCTGGAAGTCGACTGCTACGAGCTGACGTTCCTCATCGATGGCGTCGAAGACCATGAGCGCAATGTGGAAGCGATGGCCGAGGCCAACATGCAAGAACGGCTCGAGGCCCACCGTAAGGCTGAAGCAGAGCGCAAGAAGGAGGAAGAGGCCGCAGCGGAACGCAAGCGCGAGGAACTCGAGAAGCGCAAGCATGCTGAGGAGCTGGCCAAGTTCCGAGAACTGAAGGCCAAGTTCGAGCCCAAAGAGGGACCGAATGCTTCAGATGCCTGAGATCGATATGTGCCCTCTTTGCGGAAGCGCCGACGTGGCCGGTCCGACCTCGTGGCGCCGGAAGCGTGATAGCTTGGTTCCTCGCCATCGATACGAGATGAGGTTCAACTGCCGGGGATGCAATCACGTCTATCAGGTGTTCGTCGAGGGGAACACGCCTGAACTTCGCAGGCAGCAAGCAATTCTCCGTTGGCAGCAAGCGCGACCGGCGAACATGGTGCCCTCCGTTAGATTGCAGGAAGCACGCCCCAAGAGTTTTGAGGGAAAATCCCTTCCCGACCCCGAAATGGACCTCCTGCATTCTGCCCTTGGACGGCCGGCTGACCCAATGCGGGCGTCGATGAACTATTGCCAAGTGGTTCGCCATACGCCGCAGGACATCGCTCTGTCGCTGTCCCCGAATTGGAAGAAGTCCGGTCAAAGCGGTCAGGATCGCTCGGTCTACACCGCGACAAAACCCGGTCGAGAGGCACTGTGCGCTTATCTGGACAGACTTGCAGAAGAGAGCCCTGGCCAATACGACTACCGCAGAAAATCCCGCCGAGACTTCCGAGCCGAAATCATCCCTGCAGATTATGCTCGAGATGAAGAGCTTGGCAGAGGAATACAATGCAGCCCTTCACCAAGAGTGGCTCGACCTTGCAACCGCCCTGACCCTGTCAAGCGACATCAGGAACTGACCCCTCGGCGTCACGAAGAACTGCCCCCCTCCATTTTGGGCTGAACATTGGTGTTGTCTTGCGGCGGAGCGGCCTTCTGCAGAAGGCCGCTCCGCCGCTTTTCGCGTAGTCGGTAGCTTTCGCCGCGGATGGTGACCACATGGCTGTGGTGCAGCATCCGATCGAGGATCGCGGTGGCAACCACGGGGTCGCCGAAGACGGTGCCCCATTCTCCCACCGCCCGGTTCGAGGTCACCAGCAAGGCGCCACGTTCATACCGGCGACTGACGAGCTGGAAGAACAGGTGGGCGGCATCTGGCTCGAACGGGAGGTAGCCGAGCTCATCGACGATCAGCAGCTTCGGCTTGGCGTAATGGGTGAGCTTTTCTTCCAGCCGCCCCTCGGTGTGGGCCTTGGCCAGCGTCGCGACCAGCGTCGTCGCCGGCACGAACAGCACGGTGTAGCCAGCGACGATGGCCTCACGGCCGATGGCAACGGCCAGATGCGTCTTGCCGACACCGGGCGGCCCGAGAAGTAGCACCGCCTCGCCATTGGCGATGAAGCGCCCCGTGGCGAGGTCCCGGATCTGGCCGCGGTCGATGGAGGGCTGCGCGGCGTAGTCGAACCCGGTGAGATCGCGGTGGAACGGGAAGCGGGCCAGGCCGAAGCTCATCTCGATCCGGCGCTGGTCCTTGCGCGCGATCTCGCGTTCACACAGCATGGTCAGCGCCTCGCGGATCGTGAGCTCGCGGCGCCCGGCTTCGTCGAGCAAGCTGTCGAGCTGATCCCGTATGGCTGTCAGCTTCAGGCGCGTCAGCATCCGGTCCAGATGGTCGGGCAGATCGGGCAGCATCACCAAGCCCCTCCCGCGACAGCGTCATACTCGCTCAGCGGCCGAAGTAGCGTTGGCGCCTCCGGTGTCGGACAAACTGCCCTGCGGCGTCCGATATCGGCAAAATGGGCCGGATCGGCGACGCGTCCATGGCGACCGCTGCGCACCGCATGGCGCGCGACATCCTGCCCGGCATGCTGGACGCGCAGGTCCGGGCCCGCCACGATGACAGTCACCCGCTCGCCGATCAGCCTCCAAGGCACGGAATAGGCATTGCCGTCGACCTCGACCGAGCAGTCGGAGGTCACTTTCCGAACCAGGTCCCGGCTCGCCAGGAAGGGTGGGATCCCCGCAATGGGCCGCAGGACACGCGCCTCGTCCCGATCAAACCGCAGCCGTGGCGCCTCGCCGGTCGTGCCGTGGATCCGGACGTCCGCCACATCGCGTGTCCAGGCATCCAGGTGCGCTTCGAGCGCGGCGAAGCTCTCGAACTGCCGACCGGCGACTGCGTTCTTCTTCACGTAGCCGACGCCACGCTCGTCCTTGCCCTTCGTCCGGGCTCGGTAGGGCGCGCAGGCCTTCACCTTGAAGCCCCAGTGCCGGGCGAAAGCATGCAGCTTCGGATTCACGACCACCTCGCGTGAGACCGGGTCATGGTGCTGGATCAGCGCCCGGGCATTGTCGAGCAGCACCTCCTCGGGCACACCGCCAAAGGCCCGGAAGCAGCTCTCCATGCCATCGAACCAGTGCTCCTGGCGTTCACCCCGGTAAGCCCGGGCGTGAAGCCTGCGGGAATAGCCGAGCGTGGCGACGAAAAAGAATACCTTCTCCATCTGTTCCCCGATCGCGACACGCCGCTCGCCGAAGTCGATCTGCAACTGCTGACCGGGCCGCGTCTCAAAGCGCACCGTCGCACGAGCCTCGGCGCGCAACTCCTGTCGCAGGTGGGCGACCGCGCGCTCGACCGTGCGCAGGCTCACCGCGATCCCGAGCTCCGCCGCGAGTTCCTGACGGACCACGTCGGCATTGCCGGCATGGCGGCGGAACCGTTCGCCCAGCCACGCCTCATGACCATCGAGCGCCCGGGGCCGACGCTGGGCCTTCGCGGCGCACCAGCCGCCCTCCGCCAGCCATCGCTTCACCGTGTTCCGGGAGCACCCAAGCTCGGCCGCGATCCGCTTGCTCCCCCAACCGCACGCCTTCAACGCAAGCATGGCCGACACTTCGTCCGGCGTCCGCATCTCGATCCTCCCCGACACCACCGTCGGTGAAAGACCATTCCTCAACTCGGTCATCTTGAAACCTCCTATCCACAGGAGGGGGCAGTTCCTCATGTCGACAGGGGGTCAGTTTGCTGTGTCGCCTGACAGACCCACCATTTCTCGGAGCACGCCGAAGACGAGGAAGCCTTCAGCGACCACGTCTGGGCCGAGCTCTCCCAACATGTCACGCGAGACATCCGCTCGAACCGCTCGCGCTCTTCCGGTGAGCATTGCGTGGCGCACGTCTGCGAGCAGCTTCGCCTCGATACCGCCACCGAACTTCTGGATCGCCACAGCCCGTTCTCGCAGAAGATCTCCAACCTCATCGAGGCCGCTAACAAGGCTGCCGTGGCGCCGAAGGTGACCCATGGGTAACTACACAAAGCTCACTCCCCGTCCCCTCGATGGCTGGGACAAAGGTGATCACCTGGCCTTTGCGCTCGCGGGTCTGTCTGCCGTAACGGGCCGTGCCCTTCACGAGCTTCTTTTGCCGGAAAGCCGCGGATGGGTTGGGGACTATCCTGAAAAGCTGGCCGACGACCTGCAGCACTGGGTCGACATGGTCCGCGCCCAAGATGTCGGCATGGCTGGCCCACCCGACAAGGCCTTCGAGAAAGCAGACGACATGTCTCGCCAGCAGGCCCTGAATCTCATTGCCGCGCACGCGGATGCCGGAGAGTGGCCCGGCGCCACTCTGGTGAAGAAATGCTTCTCGGACGATGCCACCCTCGTGCTCGCGTGGCACGCCTTCAACGGTAAGCTCGGTGCGGCCAAGGCCTTCTACCAAGTGGTCCTGCCTGGCGCCAAGCAGTACAGCATCGAGACGGACCCAACATGCCTTCGGGTCAGGGTTACCTGCTGGCCGGACGGCCTGTCAGGCGACCGCAATCTGTTTGCCGAGTCCTGGTCAGAGGACGACGATGCGCGTGCGTGGTTCGTGGCCACTCTGAAAATCCTCGTGCAAATCGAAGACTCTGAAAAATGACGGATATCGTGATCCGGCTCAAACGCATGATCCCCATTGGCCGCACCATGTGTGTGTTCGAAAGGTATACCGCGGAGATGACTGCGAGAGAGGCAGCTCGGGAGATCGAGCGCCTCAGAGAACGCGTGCGAATGCTCGAGCTAAGTCGCCTCGAACCAAAACGGAAGGAAAAGATCGCATGACGCAGAAGGCCATGAAAGAGGCGTTCGACCTCCTAAACGAGGCCGCCGCTGGCCGCAGACAAATTACACCCCAAGAGGCTGTGTACCTGCGGGAGCTACTCGCGGATCGCGATGAGGTGGCACGCCATTCCCGTGCCCGGCTCGACGCCCTCGACATCGCCCTCGGGCGAGCCTCGATCCCGAAAGATATGAGGTTCCCGGATGGGTAACAATCGCTCTACTCAAGCGAACGCGTGAGTGCGACGAGCGAAGCAATGTGCCTCGGCAAGTCACTTCGCGAATGCAGAAAATCGACTATCGCAAGGTCATGGGGTCGTCGACAACGATGACAAAGTGCTCTCCAGCGCGTGCATAGCTATGTCCGGTTGCGTTCGCGGAATGTAAAAGGATCGAACAGTCCCTAAGCATGACACGTCCAGCGCCGATCGCTTCACATCGATCGATGAGCTCTGCCTCGTACAGATTGGCCTGATGCTCGCCGAACGTGTCGATTGTCCAGAGCGCGATATCGACGAGACTGGCTTGTGCGAGAGGCGTGAGATGCCAATCTCTCACGCGATTCCGCGCCGCCGCCGTGCCTCCGCGAAGGCACTGTGAACAGCCTCCCGCCCAGTGCCGGGAGCGCGCTCGCCTCTAATCGCCTGCTCAAGCCCCAGCGACAGACGTTCGCGCAAGGCTTCGAGCTCGGCCTCTTCACTCTCAAGAAGTCGGAGCCCAGCGCGAACCGCCTCACTGCTGTTCTGATAATGGCCCGAAGCGACGAGCTTCTTCAGGAAGGCGTCTTGTTCTTCTGTTAGAACGACATTCCGGGTGGTCATGAGAATTCCCTCACACTTGCATTGGCAATATATGCCAATGCTGTGGGCATAACAACGGCGGTACTCGCCTCCAGAAGATGAGGTTCCCAGAAGGCTGACCGCGGTCTGGTCGGATGCTCGGTCACTCCCACTTGACGATTTCAGAGTTTCAGTTTCAGAGAGTTTTCATGAAAGACATTCCAACAGAGTACCTGGAGCCCGAGAAGTTTGTTACCCTTGCGCGTGATATTCTCGACGGCGAAAGAGAGTTCGAGGACGAGCGCATGCTCATCCGGCGGGACTTTCAAGACCTCGACCTGGAGATCCGCAGGAAGTCCCTTCCGGGCAAGCGCGGGACGAACCCGGTCACTATGGTCAAGAATGGAGAGATCATCAGGCATCACGGAGAGCACGTGTACCTGACGCAGCACATGAAGGGCGTCGCGCGAGACCTGTACGCTATCCGCCCAGCGCGAAGGGCTCACCTGGCGCTCCGCAAGGTGATTTCGCCAAAGACACACAGGGAGATGGCCGACACATCCGACGTACTGATTACCTTTCAGGAACAGTCCAAGGAAGCGATGGCTGAAGAGCTTCTTCGGCTCACGCGCACTCTGATCGACAGCGGTCTTTTCGAGATCGACCACAAACGGTCTTACGACGAATGGCTTCTTCTTCGTGTCGCGCCGGCGATCGCCAAGTGCCTCAATCCTGAGATCGAGCTACGGCAGGAAGAGATCGCGACACTGGAAGAGGCGGAAGAGGACCATGTGACCTTCATCGCAGATGGAGACACCGACAAGATGGCAGAGGCCGCAAAGTCTATCATGAGGAACTACAGTCTCATGCGCGCAGCAAAACCGGGTGTTCCCGATGACATTCGCCGCGCGTGCGATATCCTCATCCGGCCCCGGCCGAACGCGCTCAGTATTGCCGTCGATACAGTGAAGCCAGGAAGCTACCCGAACCGGGCCGAAAAAGACGATCGCGAGCCGCTCCCAGGGATATTTGTCATCGCGACAGACGAGCATGAACACGATCATGTGGTCGAGTATCGCGACGAGATGGTCGAGGCCGAACGCGACTTCGATTTGGCTATCGCCCACCGCGCTGGCGAAGAACTCTCTCGCGAAGACATGAGCTACGCGCGGGCGCTTGCGAACCGGGCCTCAGAAATCACCCGCGAGGACATCGTCGCCTTCACCCTCCAGGACGGCAACGGTGACTATCTACGGGAGCACAAGCTCGAGATCCAAGCGGATGCCCCAGCGCCGGGCTTCTCGATCTAAGTGACTTCGTGGGACAGCACTGCTGCTGTCCCACTTCAGAAATCAGAACCTCAGGTTTCGTTCTCGAGCGTGGCTCTGCGGTCGACTTCGATCTCAACACTCAAATTCCCTTTGCTCACTACGCGCTTGAAGGTGCCCGAGAGTGTTCCGCGGAGTATCCTTTCACTCATGCTGGTGCCAAAGCCATTTCCAAGCATGGCAGGAGGAGGCGCCTCGAACACGCCCCTTTCCTCCCAAATGATCCTGATGCGATCCTCACTGTGGCTGGACTTGCACACAATCACGCCATCACTTTGGCTCATGGCTCCGTACTTTACAGAGTTCGTGCACAGCTCGTTGAGAACGAGAGCAAATGTGGTGACAGCCCCCGGGGCAAGCATGAAGTCATCCCCATCAAGCGGTATGGACATGCTGGTGAAGGGCCGACAGATGGTTTCCAGCAACTTCGAGAACCGAACTCCAGCATCAGTTTGACCAGTAATCCCTCCGACAATCATCGACTGCGCGGCTGAAAGGGAAATGAAGCGATCCTTCATGAGATCGGCGAGTTCCTGAGCGGTTTCCACCTCACGCGCGCACATGCTCAACAGGCTGCCCGCAACCGCAAAGCAGTTGCCAACTCGATGACGCATCTCGGAGAGGATCAAGTCTCTCTGCTGTTCGAATTCTTTCTGGAGCGTGATGTCGCGTGCGATCTTCGATGCAGCTACGATGACACCAGCATCGTCTCGAACCGGTGAGATCGTCAGTGAGATCGGCACCTCACTGCCATCCTTGCGCTTTCGCACCGTCTCGAAGTGCTCGATGCGTTCCCCGAGTTTCAGGCGGCGGATGATCTCAGGCTCCTCATCCATCCGATCGTCTGGGATGAGCATTGTGATCGAACGCCCGATTGCCTCGTGGGCGGAATAGCCAAATAGTCGGGTGGCGCTAGCGTTCCAGCTCAGAATGCGCCCGGTCAGATCCTTGGTGATGATCGCATCGTTTGAGCCCTCGACGATCGCCGCGTAATGCCGCTCCAGGGCGCCGCCAAGAGGATATTTCTTTACTGGATCACTCATCGGTAGACTTGTCCTCGGCGTTGACGGCCAGACCAAATGCCTGGGAATTGTAGAACCTTGGTGCTTCTACATGAGATAGTGGTGAACTCCAAGATGAGAGTATACATGTCCCTCGACAACATGGGCCCAGGCCGACTGGGCATCGTGCGCATTTTCAGAGTCTGTGGCCTCCCTAAATCGTTGTGAAAGCATCCTGCGCTAAGCGGGGGCATGATTTCCCTTTCCAGAGCATTCCACCACCTGTTGAATTCGTACATCTGCGTAGGCCTCGCCGACAATGAGAACGAACGTGACGTGCGGAGTATCTATGATGAGCTCCACCCCAGAGCCCGGTTTGGTATCGACATCCGCTATGGTCACTTCATCAGGGTCGCTGACGATGCGCTCATTGGCGACTGCTGCTGGCTCGGCGACTATGCCAGCATTGGTCGGCTGAGCCAGCTCGTAGAGCATGTGCACCTGGGGGCCTGCGCCTCAATCGGATGGGGGGCGAAGCTGGGCTCTGGAGTGGAGATCGGATGGGTTGGACCACAGGACCGCGCCCGCGGAATATCACGGAATGGCTGCGCCAGCTGTATACCTGGGAGACGGACGACCAGTTCTATCGGCCGCTCGAAACGGCCGTGATCGCCTTGACTGAGGCCTATATCGCGGTGGAGATCGTTGATA
Organism: Salipiger sp. PrR003; assembly: GCF_010500785.1. Lineage (NCBI taxonomy): Bacteria > Pseudomonadati > Pseudomonadota > Alphaproteobacteria > Rhodobacterales > Roseobacteraceae > Salipiger > Salipiger sp. PrR003. Next base: position 54,385 of record NZ_JAAGOV010000038.1, on the reverse strand, counting down.
AAGTGACCGGCGCGCGAGAGGTCCGTGCTTCCACCATGCAACTCCGCTTCACTCGGGATTCCTACGAGCAGTTCGGCTACAAGTGCGTCGACGAGACAAGCGGCCCGATCATTCGCCGTGCGCCCCGCAAGATTCTAGAGCTGCTCACCCCAACAGATAACGAGAATGCTCAAAACTGGCGGGCTGACTGCTGGGCCCGCATTGAGCGCCGTGAGCAGAACCGTCTGGCAAAGGGAGAACTGATTGAGCTTGACGAGCCCATGCGGTTTACAAATGACCGGGAATATACCCTCTTCAGGCTCGAGGACGGTCGACGGAATATTTTTGCCGCAGTGAGCCCTGAAAAAGGTTACGAGGTGGCTCGGGTGAGGATATCCAACTGGAGGGACCGCCGCTTCACACGACTACAGGGGAGACGGCTCGCTGAGTTGAAAGACGCATGGAAAGAGGCGAAGGTGATGAAAGAGCAAAGACAGAGCTTCGCAAACCGCTTTCTTGAGCAGGTGGACAGGATGTTCGACGGCGCTCCAGCAAAGTCAAGCACGCAGCGGCCGTTCGAGACCTGGACCCGCGCCGAGGTAGACTCTGAAATTGCACGGCTGCGTCCTCTTGTGCCCTCCAAGGGCACAGGGGTCGATGAAGTCACCTGGTTTGAGCTTCAGAACTTCGTGGCGGACCTCAATGACGAGGACGCAGCGCTCTACCTGAAAAAGCTCGACTACGCGATGCCATCCGAGCCCTACCTTGCGAAGATGCTGACCATCGCGGTGGAAGCCCACCATGGACAGACGGATCGCGGTGGCGCTCCCTATGTCCTGCACCCGATGGAAGTTGTCGCTATCCTCCGGGGGAAGTTCCCGGACGCTGACGACGAGCTCTTGGCACAGGCAATGGGGCACGACATCATCGAAGACACGGATGAGACCCGAGAAACCCTGCTCCAAAAAGGCATGACCGAGCGGATCGTCGATGGCATCGAAGGTGTGAGCAAAGATCCTGAAAAGCGCGAAAGCATGGATGACTACAAGGCGCGAGTGTTCGAGAACGAAGATCGGATGAAGGTCAAACTCTCCGACCTGACACACAACAGCGATCTTTCCCGCCTTAAGAAGGTCCGCGACAAGGATGTCGAGCGCCAGTCCCGATATCTGCAGTTTGCCGCTGAAATCGAAGCCCGCCTCGGTTTGACCGCTGCCCCAAAACTCTGAAAACCGCAATCCACGCGACCACGACGAGGATGCCGTGCCAGGACTATCCCTTGCCGCCCGAAGTCTGTTCCTGAGCTCGGAGGCAAGGGCGAGGCCCCCCTGACAGCGCGCAAATTCAGAGAACTCCTCGAGACTTTTCAGGAAGAAACTTACGCCGTTTTGACCCAATAGCGCATCGTCTTTCCTATATGGACCTCATGGCGCGACAAGCCTGTCCATATAAGGAGGATAGATGAGAGAGATTTCAGACCACACCAAGGCCTACCTGTTCTCTCACGCCAACAAGAAGCAGCTTTCGTTCGGGGGACATGATACCGAGCACCGGCCGACGGATGACACCATCGAGGCCATCCTCTTCTCCCTCGAAAATGGCTACCAAAGAGCTGTTCTGGCTGACACTGGCATCGATCGGATCACGCTGGAACGTACGGGGAAACCCATCACTCCCGACGTTCTCGAACTTGGAGATGAGAACATCTTTGCCTTCATGGACAGGGCAGGAAGAACGCAAATGTTCCGTAAGCGGGAGGCAGGAGAGCCGGCCTTTCTGCTGTCCGATCTGGAGCAACTCGTAGCTGAGCGCACGCAACCTGCGCCGCCTATGGGGATGTGATCGGTAGGAATGGCAGTTTACGTCGACGATATGTACCGATACCCCATGGGCCGCTACGGGCGCATGAAGATGTCCCACATGGTGGCCGACACCCGGGGCGAGCTGCTCTCCATGGCCCGTGAAATCGGGATGACAGAAGCAATGATTGCGAAGTGGCTCCAATATCCTGGCACTCCGAGAGAGCACTTCGACGTACCCATGGACCCCAGAGAACTGGCGATCGCAAAAGGCGCCGTCCCCGTTACCATGAGGCAGCTCGCGCGCATCCGGGCCCGCAATCGCAGTGACTTTCACGCGTATACTCAAGGGACCGCTCCCGCGTTCTCCTTCTGACCTTCTTGCGCAAGCAGAAAAATAAAGATAGGCTCCTGACAACATTTCGGAGCCCCCTACCCCCATGAATCCTCTTCAGATTGCCTCGATCGTCCTGGTCTTGGCCGCCGTATCCGGCGTCTTCAACTACTTCGTCCTACGCCTCCCCCAAGCCATCGGCATCATGGTGACGGCACTGATCGGTTCCATCCTCATCCTCGGATTGGATCACCTATACCCCTTCTTCGATCTCGCCGGTCAGGCAAGGGACCTAGTTCGTTCCATGGAGTTCTCGAGCACTGTCCTCGACGGCATCCTCGGGCTCCTTCTGTTCGCCGGCGCGCTCCATGTCTCTCTTGACGATCTCAAGAAACAAGCTTTGCCGGTTCTTCTCATGGCGACCCTTGGCATCGTGATCTCCACGACGATCGTTGGCGTTGGCTTTTCGTGGCTCACGGGCATGCCTCTGCTGATCGCGCTCGTCTTCGGATCGCTCATCTCGCCGACAGACCCGGTGGCCGTCCTTGGCATTCTGCAGAAGGCCAACATTCGCAAAAGCCTCGAGACCAAGATCACCGGAGAGTCCCTGTTCAACGATGGTGTCGGCTATGTCGTCTATCTTCTGCTCGTCGGGATCGCATTCGGCGCGGCGCATGGTGACGCCCATGGCGCCTCGGAAGGCGTCGAATATGCCGCAGCAGCTCAACTCTTCGCACAAGAGGCGGCCGGTGGCGCCCTACTCGGTGCCGCGCTGGGCTGGGCATGCTTCCAACTGATGCGCCGTATCGATGAGTACGCGCTCGAGGTTCTCCTGACTCTGGCACTTGCCTTCGGTGGCTACGAGCTGGCCATTGCGCTCCACGTGTCCGCCCCCATCATGGCCGTCGTTGCGGGTCTCATGATCGGGAACGTCGGCCGGCGTGATGCCATGTCCGAGGAGACCCGCCTGCACGTCGACAAGTTCTGGCACCTCATCGACGAGATCCTCAATGCCGCCCTGTTCGTCATGATCGGTATCGAGATCTTCGCTCTGACCTTCGAAGAGACCATGATCATCGCTGTGCCTGCAGCCATCGTTCTGGCCCTCCTAGCCCGCTTTGTCTCGGTCCTGGTCCCCATCACCCTCCTCCGGACTTTCCGCGAGCAGGATGGCGATGTCATTCCCATGATGACTTGGGGCGGCGTCAAAGGCGGCATCTCGATTGCACTGGCCCTGTCTCTGCCCGAGAACGAGTGGAAGCCGCTCATCCTGGCAGCGACCTATGCCGTCGTAGTGTTCTCGATCCTCGTGCAAGGGCTCTCGGTTGGCTGGCTGGCACGCAAGCTCGAGCTGCGCCGTGGTTGGACCTCCGGCCCGACCTCCCAGTAACCACTCTCTGAAAATGCATGCGGCCGGCGCGAGGCGTAGCGGCCGCATGCGACCTGTCGATTGCCGGAATGCTTAGGCCCGCATGATGCCCGGATCGGGCTCTCCGCTGGCCGCCCGGTCAATGTAGCGAGAAACCATGTTCTGTGCGTGCTGGACTGCCCCTTTTGACCACGCAGCGCGCTCTCCCGCCAACAGCTCATATGAGACCTTCTTCCCCGTCGGAGAAGCTCCGTGGTACGCGGCACCAATCAGAGCACCTGTGGGAGAAAGATGGAAGCGCCCGTCTCCGAGCACTTCGCCCTTGCCGCCAATGTAAGAGATTGCGATCGTTCGAGCCATGTCACTAATCTATATTCAGAATATTTAATTAATCCTTCACGCGCTACGCTAGCATGAGTCGGTGACGCTTGGTTGACCACGATGTCGCAGGTCAGCCCTCAATAGGTAAAATTGGCGGGGCCTCGCCTGCAATGCAGGCCTCGATCGTCGGATAGAGCAGCCCCTGGTCTTTAAGCACCTGGCCGACATTGTGGATTGGACCGCGGACCTTGTAGAGCGAGATGTTGCCGGCCCGGGGGAAGCGATCCAGATGCCGGGTCTCAAGTCGGATATCAGTGAACAGGCAGTGGTATCGCGTCTCGTCATTGAAGAAGCCATCCACTGACTTCACCTTCCAGCGCCGCACCTTGCGGGTATAGGCCACCCAACGGTTCTCCTGCGGCATCACCATCGGGCAAACCGAGTACTGCGGCGCCATGGCGATTGTCGTCTCTGCGTCCAGCGCGCTGCTCCCCATGATTGCCAGAAAGCCCCCCATGCTGAGGCCCATCGTCACCACCCGGCGGCCAGCAGTGAGCGGCGCTATCAGGTCGCGGATCTGCGCCATGTCGAGGTTGTTGCCCCAGCTCCGCTGTTTGTCGAAGATGAAGACCTGGTTGCCCAGCGCCGGGTTGATCTTCTTGAACTCCTCCGACTGGATGTCGACACCGCCCAGGCCTAGGCCGACACCGATAAAGGTGACGATGCAGAAGTCTCCCTCACCTTCGAGGTAGGAGATTTTCAGGAACTCGTCGTTGTGGAGAACCGGGATGTCAGGGTGGTTGATGATCGGGTTTGCCATGGTGCTACGCTCATTGTGGTAGCGGAAGCATGACGTAGGACGGTTAACTCGACGTTCCTTCGCGCGCGCGCCTAGGCCTGATAGCGGCTACGCACCATCTCGAGGGCCTCATCCATGGATCGAGCGTAGCCCTGCTCGGGCTTGCTTCCCCAGACGACCCAGAGCCAACTGTGCGCGCGCTCGCTGATGTGGGTAGGGTACACGCGTCCGACCCGTTCTCCGCTCCGGAGAACCGTCAAGTCTCCCTCGTCGGAGACGCCTGCTATCACTGTTGGAATACGAGACCACATGGGGCCCGTCGATAGCTGGTTGAGTTCGCCATGCCAAGGCCGGCTATGCCTACTCAGATACGGCATCCAGCTTGGTGGGTTGTTTAAGGTTTCTCATTTACATCGGCGTCACACAGCCCAGAAGGAACTCCGATGAACCAGCAAGCTCGCAACGCAGTTTGGCAAAGCATGAACGCCCAAATGATGATGCTCCAGGGGCGCATGGCTGAGCGTGGGATCGCCCGGGTCAGCGGCCGCTACGAATTCAGCGACGAGACTACGGCCGACGATCTCGATTTCGTAGATCACGACGGGAACTTCCTGAAAATCCAGTTCGGAGACCACAAGTACATCGATCTACTTCCTCAGCTTGGCCTTGAAGTTGACGGTGCTGGCGCAGAGAAGGCAGTTCCGCTGCCGAATAATCCCACGTGCTGCATCACCAACGCGTTTGACGTCTTTGTAGAAGACATCGTGAATTTCGTGACCGCGACCGACCCTCACATGGACGAAAAGGGCCTCAGCGCGATGGCGATCGAGATCCGCGTCGAAGGCGACTTCACGGTCGAGCTGACGCGGCCCGTCAACGAGCACTGGAACTCGCAGGACTACTCAGGTGTCGATCCATCTATGGTGAAGAAGGTGGCCGATGCCGGGTGCCGCATCCAGGAGCGTCGTGCGTTCGAGGCGAGCGAACATGAGGACCTGGTCCGCGAAGTGTGCGCCCTCGAAGACCACGCTGAAGACGAAACCCAGTGGGTGCTCTGGAAGGAGTCCGCAAGCGACGACATGCTGTCCTGGGATATCCAACTGCTCGACATCGAAGACCTGGATGACATCGACCGATATCTGCAAGTCCTGAAACACTCAAACGACGCCGGATCATCGGGACCTCGCCTCTAGGCGCGTGGTGCGATGCTGCCTGAAGCACACATACGATCTCACCAAGTCAGCGAGGACACCCCATGAACCAACACGCACGCAACGAAGTCTGGAGACACCTCGACAACCAGATCAAGATGATCCAGGGCCAGATGCGGGACAAGAAGATCAGCGAGGCATCTGGGTTTTTCGACTTCGGGAATGACAACACCAGCTTCAACTCTGATTTCACCAACCCGGAGGCGGGCTGGACTGACGTCAACAGTGGCGGAGAAGACATCACCATGCTTCCTCGCGCAATCCTAGGAAGAGGTCGAGGGGGCGGGGAAGACGTTGTCTATCCCACCGATCCGGATGAGGAGGATACTTTCACCTTCCGAGAGGCATTCGCACTTCTGATGGATGACCTGAAGGATTTCATCACCCAGACGATGTCTCCCACTCCATTTGAGCGCGACCTAAGCCGCCTTGAAATCCACATCCCGGCAACCGGAGATCTCCGGGTCGAGACCGTGCAACCTGTGAAATCACCTTGGACTGCCAAAGAGACCTCGAGCGTGGACCTCGCGGTTGCCGACCGGATCAGCTACTTCGATTTCAGAATGACCGGCCGGCAGGAGTTCGAAGCAGAGGCCGCCGAGCACATCGTTTCCGACGCCCGAAAACGCTTCAGAGACTACGAGGAGTCAGATTGGGTGATCTGGGATCCGCGCGAAGATGGAGATGGCTACCTACTCGTGGGGAACGACATCGTCGCGATGCGGAATGCCTTCGACCAGCACAGCATGGCGTGGAGCGAAGAGGACGTGCCGGAGCCCGCAGGCCCCAAGATGTGAACGCCAATCGGGACACAAGACGCAAAGAAGCCGGCGAGTGACCTCGACCGGCTTCTGAATTTTCAGGATGTTTGGGCGTCAGGCCGACTTGATCTCGATGGTCCGCGGCTTCTGAGACTCGGGGACCTCACGCACCAGATCGATGATCAGCAGGCCGTTCTCTGTCTTCGCGCCCACAACTCGAACGTAATCGGCCGGAGTGAACGTGTGCTTGAATTTGCGCTGGGCGATACCGCGGTGACGGAAGGTCCGCTCTTCACCGTCTTTTGAGGTTTTCTTCTCGCCGATGATCTCGAGCGAACTCTCCACGCTAGTGACTGTCATCTCTTCAGGGGTGAAGCCCGCGACTGCCAGCGTGACCTGATACTCATCTTCGCCGACTTTCTCGATGTCATCCCTTAGGCACTCGGCGTGCTTCCATCTAATGGGTCTCCATCTATTCTTCAAGTGTTCATTTTTATCCTTGCTGTTTTCAGGCGCCACAGATACCTATCCATCAAACTTTAGTGGACGAACTCATGCGGCCAAACAGCCCAAACCTCTTGAAGTTCTTCTCTGGCCGCGGCCGTCTGCGTGTGGCGGTCGGCCTGGGTGGACTTGCCGTCGGAACTGCTGTCATGGCGGCTGCCGGCCTTCCAGTCGTTCCCGAGGGCCTACTCCTCAAAAATGATGCCAAGCATCCTCTCGAGGTCATCGAGGTCTCCGAAACCTACCTGGGTGAGGCCGCTCTTGAACTGCAGAAGCCAATGCTCGAGGGCCAGGGGGGACGATGCACCATCTCTCTCGATCCCGAGCCTATCGGTGTGATGACGACCCTCCACCCTACCACTTCGTGCGACGGCAAGGGGCTCACTGCTTTGCAGCTCGCCTATGAGCCCGAGCCTCACATCCCCGGCCTCTCCCTGAAATTCTGAAGAGGACACCTCAATGACGAACGATGAAGCCCGGGCCAAGGTCTGGGAAATCCTTCTGGAGCAGACCCAGAATATCCAAGCTGCAATGGCCAAGTTCGGCGTCGAACAGATCGAATACTCTGTCACCAACGACGAGGACTATGATGAGATCACCAAATTCAAGAGCGTTGACGGGACGCAGATCCGACCGAGGACTCTCACCGGCCCAGGGTACGAGATCGATCCCCTGCCCTACGTTTACGTCTCCGGTCAAGGCGACACCCGCGACGTTTCAGTGAACTTTGAGGACGATGCCCTCGAGCAGTGCGACATCCTCACAGCATGGCCCATCTACGCGCAGAGTCGACCTGATCCTCAATACCGAAGGCGAGGTGATCGACAAGATCGCGATCAGCATTTCGGCAGAAGGCCCCCCGGCGATCGAGCTGACCTATCCGGCCACGAAGGCCTGGAACCCGCCGGCTGCCCCGACGGTGGATGACGAAGTCAGACCAGCGCCAAGGGTCTTGTAGGGATCTTCTGTCATCGCATGGCTTCTTTCACCTCGTAATCCCTGGCTCAGAGGTCCTGGGCTTCCGACCTCTCCCGCATGTCCTGATCGCGAACCAGCCAGTAGACCAAGCCGAGCGCGAGCACGGTGGCGGCAAGGGCCCCGATCTTGGACGCCTCCGTCTCAGAGAGGTCAAGAATGATGAACTTGCGCACGATGGCAAGAAGCGTAATCAGGATGATGCTGCGGGCCTGGACTACCCCGAAACGGCGCTCGACGGCGACCAGCAGCGACCGCTTGAACTCGAGCGCGATCACCACGGTGAAGATCATCCCGAAAACCGCTTGGAACGTCCTGTAGTCCAGCGGATCGAGCCCGCCGAGGAGCAGGCGAAGGCCGACCTCGCGTATGAGTTGCCACAGCGCCGAGACGATGATGATCATGATGATGCCCGTGAGCACGACGATTGCCGCCTGCTCGAATCGTTCGTAGAGCGTCATTGCGCTCCAGTCTTCCCGGACTTTCGGCCGCGTTTCGGTCTGTTTCATCTGCTGCTCCATCGATTAACAGGCCCCGATCCTGCGATCGGGCCAGGCCGGCGGCGCGATGGTCGGAATGCCGCGCGGACCCGCTTCGGCGCTCAAAACCTGAGCGGCCGTCGGGCCTGAAAAGATGCCGATCGGATAAATAAATATTAGGGCGAGTCTTGCCAGCATGTTATCTCTTTTTCGGAGAAAAGGCGCCGCCCGGTCATCCCGCGGCAGCGCCGTGACACGCCCTCAGGCGCCCTTGACCTCGATGCGCTTGACCTTGGCCTGGGCTTCGGGTGTCTGCGGCAGACGGATCGTCAGCACGCCGTCCTTGAAACTCGCCTCGGCCTTCTCGCCATCGACGCCGGGCGGCAGCGGAATCGTGCGGTAAATCGCGCCATAGCTGCGCTCGGAGAGGTAGTAGCCCTTCTTCTCCTCCTGCCGCTCGATCTTCTTCTCGCCCTTGACGGTCAGCATGTCGTCGCTGACGGACACCTCAATGTCCTTCATATCCATGCCGGGGAGCTCGATCGACACCTCGACCGCGTTGTCGGTCTCGACCACGTCCGACCGGGCCTCTCCGCTGCCCCAGGGCAAGTCGAGTTCGCCGACGCGGTTCCAGAAGCCTTCGAACAGGCGGTTCATATCTCGCTGAAGCGTAGCGATGGGATTCTGGTCACCAGCTTTCGGTTCGGGCGCGTGATCTTTGTGCGCCCAGGGGATCAGGTCCTTAATCTGCATATCTATTCCTCCTAGTGTTCACGACGCTTTGACGGCGATCTTCTTCGGCTTAGTTTCGGCCGCGCGTGGCAGCAAGAGCGTCAGCACGCCTTGCGAGACCGATGCCTCGATCCTTTCGGGGTCGAAATCCTCCGACAGGGTGAAGGATCGCTCGTAATCGCCCTCGCCATATTCGACATAGGCCAGTTGCAACTTTTCGGTGCTGGTGGGCCGCACCTTGCCGCGGATCGTCAGCACGCGCTTTTCCAACGTGACATCCACGTCATCGTGGACAACACCCGGCATCTCGAGCATCAGCGTCACGCCCTCTTCTGTCTCGACGATATCGACCAGCGGCTGATAGATGTGCCCGCCGGTGGTGGTCTCGGGCGTCTCGGCCGGGGTCTTCTCGGCAGTTTTAGTGACTTCGGTGGTCATGTCGAACTCCTCCTCTCAGGCGGCCTTGATCGCAATCTTCTTCGGCTTGTCCTCTTCCGGTCGGCCGACGGCGATACGCAGAACGCCATCGGTCATCCGCGCCTCGACCTTGTCGTCGAAGGCGGCGAAGGGCAGACGAACCGCACGGCTGAACTTGCCATAGCCGCGTTCGTTGCGGTGCCAGCGGGCCCCTTCGGGAAGGTCCGGCGCCTTGCGCTCGCCCGAAAGGGTCAGCACGTTGTCCTTTACATGGATGTCGATATCGGCCGGATCGACGCCGGGCAGTTCAGCTGTGATCGCCACGGCCTCGTCGCTCTGCCAGACGTTCACCGCCGGAAAGGCGGGCCGGGCCGCGAACGACGGCGTGAAGCGGCCTGTATCGTGCAGCATGGAGCGCATCAGCGCGAACGGGTCGCTTCGGCGCATGTATGTGGGATAAAGCATGTCTCGCCTCCTTCATTGCCAATCAATGACACGAAAGGTCTCGTGTCAGCCAGGGCGCCCGAGGAGCCGGACAGGTTGAAAGGTCCGCCGAACGATCGGCGTTCGAGTGTCGTCGCGTATCCGATAAACTCCCGAACTGGCGAGCCATCGGTGGTCCGCTCTTGCAGCCGAACCTTTCTGCGTGTCCTTGAAACCCCAATTGGGCGTCTCGATTGTAATCAAGGAATGTGTCACGCTCGTTTCAAGAGAGGCACGACGAAATTTTCGCTCAGCGCCAGACACCCCAGGGCCCGAAGCGCGGCGGCGCGATCCGGCCGACCTGCGGCAGGCGCAACGGCGCCTCGGGGTGCGTCGGCCGAAGCGGCCCCGCCAGCGCGCGCAGCCGCTGCACCCGCTCCTCGGTCGGCGGATGGGTGCGCAAAAGCGAGGGCACCGGGATGCGGCGGCCTGGCAGGAACATCTCTTCCCACAACCGCCCCGCGCTGCGTTCGAGCTTGAGAAGCGCCGAGGCTAGCCCCTCCGGATCGCCGCTCAGCAGCGCACCGCCCAGATCGGCCTCATATTCCCGCGTCCGCGATAGGGCAAGCTGCAGCAGCGCCATGATTGTGGGCGAGAAGATCAGGAGAAGCGGCACCTCCCAGGGCACATAGGCCGCACCCATGAGGATCAGCGGCAGGTTCACAAGCAGGATAACCTGGCCGAACCAGGATGCCAGCGACACCGCCCGTGACAACGCATCGGCCAGCCCCATGATCCACAGGTCGCGATGGGCGACATGGGCGACCTCATGGGCCAGCACGCCGGCTAGTTCGCGGCGATCGAGCAGCCGCAAGAGCCCGTCGCTGATGCAGACCACACTGTCTTCCGGCTTGCCGATGGCGAAGGCGTTCGGCAATTCGCTGGGGATGTAGTAAAGTTCCGGTACCCGCGGCAGCCCCGCCCGGCGCGCCAGCTCGCCCAAGATCGCCAGCCCCTCGGGAAAGTCGCGCCCGGTCAGGCGGCGGGCGCGATAGGCGCCGATCAGGATCTGTTTCGACATCCCCGGCGCCAGCAGGAGCCCACCCAGCGAGCCCAGAACGATGGCCAGCGCCAGATCGGGGCCGACGATGGCATTGAGGGCGACCCAGCCGATGGCGCCCATTCCCGCCAGCAGCAGGACAGACTGGGCAAGGTTGATGAACCGGTGGCGGGGATTGAACGTCATCTCGGCCGGGCCTTTCATCGGGGTCAGTCGCCCGTAGATAGCCGAAGGGCCGGTCGGTTTCGACCCCTGGAATGATCCCGCCAAAAAAATGAGAATGAGGTGGGGCGCGACTTTGGTCTGGAATTGCGCCGACACGAAATTAATCTAATCGCAGGTTGGGACCTAAGAATTGCGGGTTGGGACCTAAGAGGTGATAGATGGAAAAGAAGACCGCATACAATATCTGGTATTGGGTGGTGGCTTTCATCGCCGTGCTATTCCTCCAGAACGTGATCGCGACCTGGCGATCCGTTGCGCCGATCAACTTCAGCCAGTTCCAGACCTATCTCGCGGACGGGAAGATCGAATCGGTCACCGTGGGGCGCGACACGATCTCGGGCCAGTTTACGGTTCCAGTGGACGGCAAGAGCGACTTCGTGACCACCATCGTCGATCCCTCAATCCTGCAACTGATCGATAAGAAGGGGGTCGAGATCACCGGCGTGCCACAGAATACGTTCCTCGGCACGCTGATTTCCTGGGTGGCGCCGGCGCTCGTCTTCTTCGGCATCTGGATGCTGCTGTTTCGCAAGTTCGCCGACAGGCAGGGTTTCGGCGGCTTCATGCAGGTCGGCAAGTCGAAGGCCAAGGTCTATATGGAAAAGGAAACTGGCGTCAGCTTCGCTGATGTCGCCGGCGTGGATGAGGCCAAGGCCGAGCTGGAAGAGGTGGTGCAGTTTCTCAGGAACCCGGCCGACTACGGCAAGCTCGGTGCGCGCATCCCCAAGGGCATCCTGCTGGTCGGGCCGCCGGGCACCGGCAAGACGCTGCTCGCGCGCGCCGTGGCGGGTGAGGCGGGCGTGACCTTCTTCTCGATCTCGGGGTCGGAATTCGTCGAGATGTTCGTGGGCGTGGGCGCCGCGCGGGTGCGCGACCTGTTCGAACAGGCCCGGAAATCCGCCCCGGCGATCATCTTCATCGACGAGCTCGACGCGCTCGGGCGCGCCCGCGCGGCCGGGCAGGTCGCCGGTGGTCACGACGAGCGCGAGCAGACGCTGAACCAGCTTCTGACCGAGCTCGACGGGTTCGACCCGTCGGCAGGCATCGTGCTACTGGCGGCCACCAACCGGCCCGAGATCCTCGACCCCGCGCTCCTGCGCGCGGGGCGCTTCGACCGGCAGGTGCTGGTGGACAAGCCTGACAAGAAGGGCCGCATCCAGATCCTCGGGGTACACATGAAGAAGGTGACGCTCGCACCGGACGTGGATGCCGAGAAGGTCGCCGCGCTGACCCCGGGCTTTTCCGGAGCGGACCTGGCAAATCTGGTCAATGAGGCGGCGCTATTGGCAACCCGCCGAAAGGCCGATGCGGTGACCATGGAAGACTTCAACAACGCGGTAGAGCGTATCGTCGCCGGGCTGGAAAAGCGCAATCGTGTTCTGAACGCGCGCGAGCGGGAAATCGTGGCGCATCACGAAATGGGGCATGCGCTGGTCGCGATGGCGCTGCCGGGGGTCGATCCGGTGCACAAGGTCTCAATCATCCCGCGCGGGATCGGTGCGCTCGGCTATACGATCCAGCGCCCGACCGAGGACCGTTTCCTGATGACCCGCGAGGAGCTGGAGAACAAGATTGCCGTGCTGCTGGGCGGGCGTGCGGCCGAAAAGGTGATCTATGACCATCTCTCGACCGGGGCCGCGGACGATCTGGTGAAGGCCACCGATATCGCCCGCGCGATGGTGGCGCGCTACGGGATGGACCCCGATCTGGGCCATGTGAGTTACGACAGCGAGCGGCCCGGCTTTCTCGGCACCGGCGATCAGTCGTCCTGGCTCAACCGGCGCTACAGCGACGCCACTGCCGAGCGGATGGACGCGAAGGTGCGCGACATCGTCGATGGGGTCTTCGAGCGCACGGTGGCGTTGCTGACGGCGAACCGCGCCCTGCTGGACGAGACCGCGCAGCGACTGCTGGAGAAGGAGACGCTGGACGAGACCGACCTTGCGAAGGTTCAGGGCAAGGTCCAACCGGCCCGGGACAAGGCGGTTTGATCCACGTCATATCCGCGTCACGCATTTCAATGTGTAGTCGTGACAATTTCAACTTGAGGGAGCCCAAAAAATGGCGAACGGAAAATGCGATATCTGCGACCGCCCGGCGACGGCGCGCGTGCGGGCCTCGATCAACGGCAAGACGCAGGACATGGAGCTTTGCGACCAGCATTACCGCGAGATGGTGCGCCGGTCGGGCCGGAGCGCCTCGCCGCTCGAATCGCTGTTCGGGCGGTCTTCGCTGTTCGACGACTTCTTTGGCGACAGCGGCTTTGGCAGCCTCTTCGGGGACAGCCCGATGCGGGGCCGCTCTGTGGGCGCGACGGATACCGCTGGCGACGTCGGGGATGACGATGTGGTGGACGCGACCTTCGGCGGCGAAGCGACGCGCCGCGGAGCACGCCGGGGCGGCGGCGGGCGGACGATCGCCGACCGCTTGAGCGAACAGGGCAACAAGCTGTTGCAGGCTGCGTCGCAGAAGGCCGGCGATTTCGGACGCAACGAGGTCGATACTGAACATCTGCTGCTGGCGCTGACAACGTCGGATGTCGTGCGCACGATCCTAGAGCAGTTCAAGGTCGATGCGGATGATCTTGCCCGCCAAATCGAGAAAGAGGCCAAACACGGCGAGGGCAAGACCGAGGGCGAGATCGGTGTCAGCCCGCGTCTCAAGGACGCGCTGAACCGCGCCTTCATCGCCTCGAACGAACTTGGCCATTCCTATGTCGGGCCGGAACATCTGCTGATAGGGCTCGCCGAAGAGGGCGAAGGCCTCGCGGCGGCGATGCTGCGCAAGCTGGGGCTTACGCCGCAGGCGCTGCGCCAGCAGGTGACGAAGGTGGTCGGCAAGGGTGCCGAGGAAGGCCGCGTCGAGACTCCGTCGAACACCCCCGATCTCGACCAGTTCAGCCGCGACCTCACCAAGGTCGCGCGCGAGGGCAAGCTCGACCCGGTGATCGGTCGCGCCCGCGAGATCGAGACGACGATCGAAGTTCTTGCGCGGCGCAAGAAGAACAACCCCGTGCTGATCGGCGAGCCTGGCGTCGGCAAGACCGCCATCATCGAGGGGCTCGCCCAGCGGATCGTGGCCGGCGAGGTGCCCGAGGCCCTGCGCGACAAGCGGCTGGTTGAACTGAACATAAACTCGATGGTCGCAGGGTCCAAGTATCGCGGCGAGTTCGAGGAGCGCGTGCAGAAGATCCTCAAGGAGATCACCGAGGAGAAGGACAGCCTCATTCTCTTCATCGACGAGATCCACACCATCGTCGGCGCCGGCCAGGGCGGCGGCGAGGGCGGACTTGACATCGCCAACACATTCAAGCCGGCGCTGGCGCGCGGCGAGTTGAACCTGATCGGCGCGACGACGCTCAACGAATACCAGAAATACATCGAGAAGGACGCCGCACTCGAACGCCGCTTCCAGCCGGTCTATGTGGACGAGCCCACGGTCGCGCAGACGATCATGATCCTGCGCGGGCTGCGCGACACGCTTGAGAGCCACCACAAGGTAACAATCACCGACGAGGCGATCATCGCCGCCGCGGAGCTATCGGATCGTTATATCACCGGTCGCTTCATGCCCGACAAGGCGATCGACCTGATCGACCAGGCCGCGGCGCGGGTGAAGATCTCGGCCACTGCGCGGCCCGTGGACGTGCAGGAGCTCGAAGCCGAGGTCGCGCAGATCAGGCGCGAACAGGACTATGCCGCCGCGCGCAAGCAGTTCGACCGGGCGGCCGAGCTGAAGAAGGAACTGGAGGCCAGGCAGACGGAGCTCGACGAGCTGCTGGAGGTCTGGAAACGCGATCAGGCCTCGGCGACCGCCGAGGTGCGCGCCGACCACGTCGCGCAGATCGTCTCGAAGATCACCGGGGTTCCGGTCACTGAACTGACCACCGAGGAGAAGGACAAGCTTCTCAAGCTCGAAGACAAGCTGCACGAGCGCGTCATCGGCCAGGAAGAAGCCATCCACGCCGTGGCCGATGCGGTACGTCTCGCGCGCGCGGGTCTGCGCGAAGGCTCCGGTCCGACTGCGACCTTCCTCTTCCTCGGGCCGACCGGCGTCGGCAAGACGGAACTGGCCAAGACGCTGGCCGAGGTGATCTTCGGCGATCAGGATGCGCTACTCAGGATCGACATGTCGGAATATGGCGAGCGTCACGCCGTGGCACGGCTGGTCGGCGCGCCTCCGGGCTATGTCGGCTATGATGAAGGGGGGCAGCTGACCGAAAAGGTCCGCCGCCGGCCCTATTCGGTGGTGCTGCTCGACGAGATCGAGAAGGCGCACCCGGACGTCTACAACATCCTGCTTCAGGTGTTCGACGACGGGCGTCTGACCGACGGCAAGGGCCGCGTGGTGGACTTCACCAACACGATCATCATCGCCACCTCGAACCTCGGTTCGGACATCATACAGCGCAACCTCAAGAAACGCGGCACGAAGGAGTTCGACGAGGCAAAGCAGAAGTCCGAGCTGATGGACGTGCTGCGCGGCCACTTCCGGCCGGAATTCATCAACCGGATCGACGAGATCATCGTCTTCCATTCGCTGAACCAGTCGGAGATCCGCCAGATCGTCGAATTGCAGTTGAACCGGGTGAAACGCACCGCGGCGACACAGGGCATCGAGCTCGAATTCGACACCAGCGTGCTCGATCATTTTGGCGCCGTCGGCTTCCGCCCCGAATTCGGTGCCCGCGAGCTGCGCCGGCTGATCCGGTCGGAGCTGGAGACCGAGTTGGCCCGCGAGATGCTCTCCGGGCGGATCGAGGATGGTGACAAGGTCCGCGTCGCCTGGTCGGAGGACGAACAGAGGGTCGTGTTCGAAAAGATCGTAAAGGACACCGGTGACGACAGCCCGGACGATCCGGCCCAAGCCGGGATCGGCGAGTCCAGCGAAGTTTCCGAAAACAAGACGGACGTTCCGAAGCCCAGCGTTGGGGATGAGGTCCAGTCCAAGGACGACAAGTCCGCCGAGTGACAGCGCAAAAGACTGGCCCGGCGCGATATCGGTCGCGCCGGACCATCTCTTCGGAGAGTTATAGGAAGGTCCACGGCATGAACGTCATTAGATCATTCCGCAATCTCGACCGGCACGGCCAACAGCGCGCGCCTGAGGTCATCGAGGAAGAGGTGCGGCAACTTGAACCGCACCTTGCGCGCTTTCGCGAGGATCTGGTCCGGCTCGAAGTCGTTGCCTCGCAGGCGAGGGGCAAGAAGCGCATCAAAGTCAGCCTGCGCCTGCAACTGCCGTCGGGCGTGATCGTGGCGCGGGAAGAGGGATTCGAGATCGAGCCTGTCCTGCGCAAGACCTTTGCCGACCTGCGCCACCAGGTCGATCGGCATGTGGCGCGCCTCAAGCACGAGCCTGAATACAAGCGCCCCGCCCGCCGGCGCCGGATCGGCGCCCCGCTGCCGCCCGCGCGGGATGCGGCGGAAGCGGACCGGCGCCAGCTCTTCTTTGACCTGATCGAGGATCATCTCGATACGGTCTACGATACCGTCAGGCGCGAGTTGACCTATCTCGAGTGTAGCGGGCCTGTGCCGGCTGGCTACCTGAGCGTTCGCGATATCGTCGATGCGACGATCCTCAAGGGGCTGGCCCGCTTCGAGGATCGGCCTTCGGAGTTTTCCGTCGGCGACTGGCTGAAACGGCTGGCTTTTCAGACCATCGAGGAAGAATCCCGCGCCTCCCGCCGCGCCGTGCCTGAGGATGCCGCCTCCATCGAGGCGGAACCCGAGGCCCCGGCGGAGGATCCGACAGAGGCGGATCAGGCGATGTTCGAGTTCTACCAGCCCGACGAAGTGCTGATGCTGGAGGACCTCATCGCCGACGACGGCGGCACAGACCCCGAGAGCCAAGCGGATCGGCATAAGATCGCCATGGTGCTGCACCGGGCAATCGCCGATCTTCCGTCGGTCGAACGCCGCGTTCTCTATCGGCTCCACCTCGACAACGCTACGATCGCGGAGACGGCAGACCTTTTCGGCCTGACCGAGACAGAGGTCGCGGAGATTGCAGAAAATGCGGGCGCGACACTACGCGCGAGGCTTGCCGAAGCCGGGTTGGTCAGAGAACCATCAGGCCGCGCGCCCGTCCAACGGGAAATCGCTCACACGCAGCGTCTGCCTCAGCCGATCGAGGATCGCCGCCGCTTGGCCGCCGCCCTAACCGGCGAGGAGGCCGGCTCCGATACCTTACATGGAACTGAATAGGTGATCGACCAATGACCACAGCCTCTGAAAACCCGACCGACAAGATGCAGGACATGCTGTGCAGCCTGTCCCGGAATTGGTGGACATTCGTGTTACGCGGCGTGCTCGCATTGATCATCGCAGTGCTAGCCTTCGTCATGCCTGCGGAATCGCTTCTGGCGCTCACGCTGGTCTTCGGCGCGTTCGCCTTTGCCGACGGCGTGTTCGGCCTCGTCGCCGCGATACGTAACATCCGCAAGGGCGAACGCTGGGGCTGGCTGATGTTCAGCGGCATTCTGGGCATCGCCACGGGCGTCGTCGTGGTTGTCTCGCCTTTTGTCGCGACGCTTGTGCTTGCGACATTCCTCTGGGCCATCATCGCCTTCTGGTCCGTGTTCTCGGGTGCCCTCGAGATCGCGGCAGCGATCCGCCTGCGAAAGGAAATCGACGGCGAAATCTGGCTGATCCTAAGCGGCCTTCTCTCGGTCGTTCTTGGTGTCGTCGTGACCTGGATGCTGCTGACGCGCCCGGTCGAAAGCTTCCTCGCGCTCGGCTGGCTGATCGGCTTCTACGCCGCGTTCTTCGGGGTGATGATGATCCTCCTCGGGTTACGGCTTCGCAAGGCGGATCGTTCGGACGGTGCGGCCTTCGATGACGCTCCCCCATCGGCAAAGGCGTGAGGTGCCCTGTGGTGCATGACGGGCGACTTGCCGGCGAGGAGCACGATTTCACCCGATGGGACGAAACGATCTTCGACCGTTGCCGGAGCACCGGCTTCAATCCGTTCGGCAGCGGTCCGACGCCAATCTTCCTGCGGCACCGGGACGCAGAGGCGCCGGACGCGGATGCAAAGCCGTGCATGCCACCTGACACCGAAAATGCGAGGTGCTGATGTCGAACCGCCTGCCTGACTTGGCATTTGCTGGTGCTGCCGCTGCCTTGGGCATCGGAATCCTTTTCGTTTTTCGTTCGATGTATCTTGCCGAAGACATACTGCCTTTCGCGCAGGAGATGACGCTCATCTTCCTCGGCGCTGTCGTGACGATCATTCTGACCGCGGCGCTTCTCAATCGCCAGACCGATCTCGAGCTTCGCAAGGAAGGAAGGGTCATCATCCTCCAGCAGCAATGCGACATTTACATGGCCTGTATCGAGAAGGTCGCAGAGATCGTGGAAACCGCAAGGCACGATGCGAAGCTGATCGATGAACTGCGTGTTCTCAGCCACAAGCTGGCTGTGGTCGCGAGTGCAGGGGTCGTGTCCAGCTTCGAGCAGGTACTGGAGAGCTTGCAGTCCGGTTTTGCTGACGGCACGCTCTCGGACGGGGACGGAGAGGGCGTGATGAATGCCGTCGCCGATCTCACGATAGCGATGCGGTCGGACGTCCTTCACGCTGCTGCCTTTCCTTCGCAGAACACCGAACGCGCCGTTCGCCTGAATTCGAGGCGAATGGAAAAACTCGACGATCTCGAACGTCACCTTCTCGTATCCACCGACACCCGGGAGAACTGATATGCGCGGCCATAATCGTCCACCATTCCCGCCGAAAATTCCCGGAACCGATCTGCCATCCTGGGACGTGCCAACGGCAATCATCTACCGTCCTGCCCGTTCCGCGATGACATCAGCGCCTCGGCCCAACTACTGGGTCCTGGAGTTCGAGCCGTCCCGGCCGCCGCAGATCGACCCGCTGATGGGACCCTCCAGCGACGATCCCTATCGCCCGATCCGGCTGAAATTCCCCGACCGCGATAGCGCCGTGGACTTCGCAGAGCGGCAGGACTGGCATTATGTCGTGCGCGAGGACGCCCCGCACCGCACCGCGCCCAACCCCTGGCGGGGGCAGGAAAGGCACCGACTCTACAAGGGGGCCGATGCGCCGGGGGCCTTTCGGGTCTCCTCCGGGACGGGTCAGGGGCATTCGGACCACCGCCTGCGAAGGACGGTCGATCAAGATGGCCCGCGGGATCTGTCCGGGACCGATGATCGCCCGCTCGATCCGGTGCTTGAGGCCGATCTCGAATCCTTCCCCGCTTCTGATCCGCCGGCCTGGACGGGCGTGACCGTCGCGGCGGGGCGGCGCAAGACGTGACGCCCCGCCTTAAGAGTTGAGACTTTGCCACACCCCAACCGAGGAGAGACGAAATGTCTAACACCAAGACAATTGAGAACCTGAACAAAGCGCTCAGGATGGAGATCAGCGCCACACACCAGTATCAGCTTCATGCCCATGTCCTGGAGGACTGGGGTCTTGTCGGTCTCGCCGCGCAATCCTCGTCGATTTCTGGCCGAGTGGTGCGGGCCATGCAAGATGATGGCGCCCCAATTCGAAGCGGCGGCGCGCTCGCTCGAACCCCGTGTCCGCCTGGGCAAGCTCGATACGGAAGCCGAACAGCAGATCGCCGGCCGCTACGAGCTCCGCGGCATTCCCACCATTATCCTCTTCAAAGGCGGCAAGGAAATCGCGCGCCACAGCGGCGCGATGTCTGCCGCCCAGATTGCGCAATGGGCGCAATCGTGGCTCTGATGATTTTGGCTCCTGGCCTTCCCTGCGCCATGCGATTTGGATAAGTCAAATGCACAGCGTGACCGGATTTCTCGAAAGTGCGGCCCTGCTGGTCGGTGTGGCATTCGTGTTCGTCACGACGTGCTCACGGGTCGGCGTGCCCAGCATCGTGGGATACATCCTGACCGGTCTGTTGATTGGGCCGGCCGGTTTCGGCCTGCTTGCTCAGAGCACCGCCCTCACCAACATCGGCGAGATTGGCGTGATACTCTTGCTGTTCGCGCTCGGCCTCGAATTCTCGTTCGAGAAGCTTGTGACGCTCAGGCATCACGTTTTCGGTGTCGGCGGCGCGCAGGTCGCGATCACGACAATACTCGCTGCGGTCGTGGGAAGTCTGGCATTCGGCCTCGCGCCCGTCGCCGCGATCCTTGTCGGCGGGGCCGTTGCCATGTCGTCCACGGCCATGTGCCTCAAGGTGCTCGCAAGCGTGAACGCTCTAGGATCGGCCCAAGGGCGCCTCGCCATTGCAGTGCTTCTGTTTCAGGATTTGGCAGCCGTCGCATTTCTGCTTCTTCACGATGCAATGAGCGGGGCCGCCGAAGGGTATGCCGTGATAACGGTCGCCGCCGGTGCAACGGCAATGGTTGCAGCTCTGTTCATTGCCCGTGGCCCGGTGCAGATACTTGCCCGTTGGGTAGCGTCGCGTGGCGATCCGGAACTTGCCCAACTCCTCGCGCTTACCATTGCACTAGGCTCTGCGATTGTCGCGGCCACCGCCGGCCTTTCTCCGGCACTCGCCGCATTTGCGGCCGGCATGATTATCGGCGAGGGCGACGCGCGGCATGCGGTCGAGAACGAGATTAGACCCTTCCGCGATTTGTTTGTCGGGATTTTCTTTATCGGCATCGGAACACAATTGCCACTTTGGATCATTCCTTCTGCATGGCCTGTCGTGCTGATCTGGCTTGTCATTCTTCTCGTGGGCAAGACGCTGATTGTTATGGTCGTCGCCCGACTATTCGGCGAGTCGTTTCAGACCTCATTGCGCACCGGAATCATCCTGGCCCACGGAGGAGAATTCAGCCTGATGCTGCTATCGGTTTCCTCGGCGTCGGGCATTGTTGCGGAGGAATTCGCCGGCCCTATCCTACTCGCGGTTGGTGCGAGCATTGTGGTCGGAAGTCTCATGATCAGGCGGTCGGGACTGAACGCCTGAGTTTTCCGTCCACAGATGATCTCGGCAGCTGGAGCGGTTACAGTCGGGCGGCAAGGCCAGGACCTTCTGCGGCGGCCGATACCTTTTTCTACCCTCGACCTTTTTGGGCGTCCGTATTCCGGAACCGCTCGGCGCACCGATCCCGAAAGGATAGACGTGCGCGCCCGGATCAGACCCGCGGATGCCGCGCCGCGATCTTGCCCTGGACCACGGCGATCACTTCGCCCTCGTCCAACGGCTGCCAAGGCTCGTCGCTCCGCGGCACGCTGGCGAGCAGGCAGACCTCCTGTGCCGCGCCGGTGAGCGTCATGCCGGCTCCGTCCGGCGCGGGTGGGCATGGGCGAAGTGATCGCCATCGGCATAGAGGAAGTTGGCCGGCCCGAGGCGGCGCAGCTCGGCCGCGAAACCCGCCACGAGACCGAGCCTCTCGGCCAACGGCGGCGTGGCCCCTTCGGCGGCGCGCCTGGGGACCTCGAGCTGGTCCAGAAGGAGGCAAAACGCACGATTCGCAATCGGTCTCGCCCACGGGCAGGAACCGACCGGGCGGAACGTCGCCCCCGACGAGGCGCTGTTGGATAAATCAGCTGGCGAGCGCAATCCCCCTTTCCCCGGGCACACCTATCCTGCGGCCACGATCATCGGGATGCCGAGTGCCGTGAAGCAGTTGAGGACCGCCACCCGGATCTGGACCTCCGCCACCTGACGGTCGAATTCCCGGGACATCAGCCGCTGGCCGAGCAGCGTCACGCAGTTCATTTTTGTCTCGACCCTGCTGCGCCGGTGGTACCCGCTCCAGTTCCGCCAGAGGGCCCGGCCCAGGTGCTTCGATGCTCGCAGGATCTCGTTGCGTGCGCGAGCTCCTGCCGTGTCCGGCTTCCAAGGCCGGGCGTTTCGACGGGGTGGAATGATCGCTGCTGCACCACGGGCCGCAATGGCATCGTGGCAGGCGCGGGTGTCGTAGGCACCGTCAGCCGTGACAGTGGCGATGTCCTCGTTCGCCGAAATCTGGGCGAGAAGGTTCGGCAACATCGGGGCGTCGCCGACATTGCTTGAGGTGACCTCGACCGCCCGGATCTCCAGCGTTTCCTCATCAATTCCGAGGTGGATCTTGCGCCTTACGCGCCGCTTGGAGCCGCCATGCTTGCGCGCGTGCCACTCGCCTTCACCTTCCACCTTGATGCCGGTGCTATCGACGAGCAGGTGAATCGCCCCCTTGGAGCCGCGATATGGGATGGTCACGTCCAAGGTCTTCTGCCGCCGGGACAGGGTGCTGAAGTCCGGCACGGCCCATCCGAGTCCGGACAGCTCCAGTAGGCTCGCCACGAAACCAGTCGTTTGCCGGAGTGGCAGGCCGAGCAAGACCTTGATGGTAAGACAGGCCTGGATCGCCGCGTCGCTGTATGCCTGCTGGCGGCCGCGACGCCCGGAAGGCGCCGCTTCCCATTGCATCGAGGGATCGAACCAGACGGTCAGCGATCCGCGCTGCCTCAGCGCTTGATTGTAGCTATGCCAGTTGGTGGTCTTGTACGGGGTTTTCGCCGGTCTTCTCATGGCCGCCAGCTATCATGCTGGATTCGCGCAGTGAATCCCCCGCCGCATTTGCGCAACAAGGCCGCGCCGGTCGCCTGCCGGGTCGGCGCACGCGCAGAAGCGCCGGTGTATGGTCCGCTAGTGCCGTCCGAACCGAAAGGATTTGCCGATGTCTAAGCGCTGCTTCGTCCTGGTTCCCGGCGCGTGGTACGGTGGATGGGTCTGGTGCGACTTTGCGGCCCAGCTGCGAGCGCTGGGGCATGTCGTCACCACCCCCACCCTGACCGGGCTGGGGGAGCGGCGGCACCTGATGGCGGGCGGCGCCGATCTGAGCACGTTCAGGCCCGTATCCCCGGCAAGATCCGGTCGCTGATCTATTAAGACGCCTTCGTGCCCGAGAACGGTATGGCCCTGGTCGATTGCATGGAGGCCGACAAGCGGCGGCCCTACGAGCTGGACAGGGATGCCGACCGTCCCCCTTGCGCCGGTCCCGCTGGCGGCCTTCGGTGTCACCGATCCGGCGATGCAGGATTTCGTGACGCCGCGGATCGGCGGGCAGCCCTGGCGCACCTTTTTCGAGCCGGTTCGGGTCTCGCCCGATATCGGGTCGGTGCCGCAGACCTATATCCTGTGCACCAAATGGGGCATCGCGTCGCCGATGACGCGCTTCGTGCCGGTGATGGAGGCGCGAGTAGCGCGGATCGTGACGATCGCGGGCAGTCATCTGTCGATTCTGACCGAACCCGAGGAGACGCTGGAGGCGATCCTTGCAACGCCCTGACGCCGGGGCGCGCGGGCACCACGCAAAAGCGGCGCCCGACTTGCTGCGAGGGGCGCCGCTGAGCGAACCCACCGGGGCGGGATACCGGTTTACGGGGTTAGCTGCCGACCACTGCGCCGCCCGCGCTGCCCCCCATCAGCTTCTGTTGCCCATAGAGCATGACAACGGCCGCGAGCGGCAGCAGCGCGAGGGCCGGGTGTAGGCCGGTCAGGAAGAAGCTGGCCACCCCGATCGCGATCAGGACCAGCCGCATCACTACCGACACGCGCCGCGCCAGATACCCGACGAGCCCGGCCGAGATCAGGAAGACCGAAGCCACGCCGCCGATGATGGCCGCGCCGATCTCGACCAGGGTTCCTTCCAGAAGGAAGGCCGGGTTCAGGACGAAGGCGAAGGGAATGATATAGGCCACCACCGCGAGCTTCAGGGCCTCGAGCGCCGTTTTCATCGGAGCGGAGCGCGCAATCGACGAGGCCACGAAGACCGACAGGCAGACCGGCGGCGTCAGGAAGGACAGCGTGCCGAAGTAGAAGATGAACATATGCGCGCCCATCTTGTTGATGCCGAGCTGCTCGAAGGCCGGGCCGATCAGGATCACGAGGATGATATAGGTCGCCGTCACCGGCACCCCCATCCCTAGGATGATGCAGCCGATGGCCGAGAAAATCAGGAGCAGCCAGATACTGCCACCCGAGGCCGCGATAAGGTTCTGCGACAGGCTCGACCCAAGGCCGGTCAGGCCGAGACAGCCCACGACGATCCCGGCAATGGCGCACATGATCGCGATGAACACCGTGGCTTCGCCCGCTTCCACGAAGGTGCGGACATAGGCACGCGCCGGGCGGCGCATACTGGGGAGGACCAGCGACATCAGGATCGTAGCGAAGCTGGCCGCGAAGGCCGAGGCCGCCGGATTCCAGTTCCAGCCAAAGAGCGTCCAGAGCAGGATCGCGAAGGGCACCGCCACGGGGATCATCCGGCGGCCCGCATCGCGCAGGTCCGGAAGCTCGGTCGCGTCGGCGCCTTCCATGCTGGCTTTCACCGCCTCGAGGTGAACCTGAAGGTAGACGCAGAAGTAGAACAGGAGCGCCGGTACCGCCGCTGCGATGGCCACGGTGGCATAGGGAACGGCCAGGAACTCGGCCATGAGAAAGCCGGTGGCGGCCATGACCGGGGGCAGGACGAGGCCGCCGGTGGAGGCGACCGCCTCGACCGCGCCGGCCCGTTCGGGCGAATATCCGACCTTGCGCATCATCGGGATGGTAAGCATCCCGGTGGTGGCCACGTTGGCCGAGGCGCTGCCCGAGAGCGAGCCGAAGAGCGCGCTGGACATGATCGCGACCTTGGCCGGTCCGCCCTTGCGGCGGCCCATCAGGGCGAAGGCGAAGTCAGAGATCGCATCGCCGCCGCCGACCATGAACAGCACCTGTCCGAAAACCACGAAACTGGTGACGATGGTGGCCGCGACATAGACCGGCGTGCCGAAGATCGCCCCGGTTCCGAGATAGTTATAGGTGACGAGCCGGTCCCAGCGGATCACGCGGGTTTCGAACATGCCCGACAGGTAGTGACCGAAATAGGCGTATCCGAGCGCCAGAAGGCCGACGCTAACCATGGTCCAGCCGACATGGCGGCGCGCCACTTCGAGAAGCAGGACGATACCGATTACGCTGACGATCACCTTGTCGGTGGTGATGAGGCCAAGGCTGCGGACGATTTCGTCGTAATTCAGAAAGATGTACCCCCCGACGTTCAGCGCCAGCACGGCCCCGATTATGTCATACCAGGGCGGCGTTTCGCGGACCTGGGACTTGGAGAAGGGTTTGACCAGGAACGAGATCGCGACGCAGATCGCGATGAACAGCGTCAGATATTGTTCCTTGTATATGATGATGCCGAAGCGCGGCAGCAGCTGAAGCGAATAGATCAGTGCCGCGGTGGGCAGGATGATCGCAAGGACCTCGTAGACGTAGCGATACGGGCGTTTCAGAACCCTGTTGTTTTCTTGCACGGGTGTCTGGCCTCCGGTTGGCGTGTTGGCTCTTACAGGGAGGATCGCCCCGGCCGCCTTCACTGGGCCGGAGCGGTCCGTTCCTGTGTCGCGCCGGGACGTGGCCCGGCGCATCATGGGTTATTTCGCCGAAATCTCAGCCTGACGGGCTTCGAGCTCGTCGGTCCACACGCCCTTGGATTTGAAGAATTCAATGGCGGCCGGGTGGAACGGAACCACGACGGCGGTCTCGGCAAAGCGATCCGGCGTCCAGGTCGCGAGCGACGGGTGAATGGCCTTCAGCTCTTCGGAATGCTCCCACAGCGTCTCGAGGATCGCGGTGACCTTTTCGTCGGCCAGATCGCTGCGGCCGTAGAGCGTGGTCGCATAGCTGAGCGCGTGGATGTCGCTGTCGACACCGACGATGCCCGCGGGCACTTCGATCGGAACGAAGGCGCTGCCGATTTCCTGCGAACGGGCCATCGCTTCGGGCGAGGGGTCGATCGACAGGATGCGCGCGCCTTCGGCGGCGTTGAGCTGCTGAAGGATACCGCTGCCGATGGAGCCGACGGCGGCGTCGGCGCGGCCCTCGATCACGGCGGTCACGCCTTCGGGATAGCTGGAGACGCTGACCACTTCGATGTCGTCATCGGTCAGACCGGCATTGGCGAGCGCGGCTTCGGCGGTGATCGACGACCCGGCGAAGGCGCCGTAGTTCGACACGACGCGCTTGCCTTTCAGATCGGCCATGCTCTGGATGTTCGAGCTGCCGCGCACCACGAGCGACAGGCGGATTGGCGAGCCGAGCATGATCGTGGAGATCGGATACCCTTCGCCGCCATTCACCCCTTCATAGGAACCGACGGCGCGAAAGGCGAAGTTGGCTTCGAGCGGGCTCGAAAGGCCGAGATCGGCTTCGTTGGAGACGAACATCGGGAAGAAGACCGTCGGGGATTGCGGCAGCACGTCAACGCGGTCGCCGGTATGTTGGCCAATGACCGAGGCGATGGCCTGGGACTGCGCGTAGAACAGGCTTCCTTCCGGGTTGCCGCCCATCACGAGGATATCGGCCTCGGCGGATTTGGGCGCGGCGCCCACAAGCATGGCAACGCCGAGCGCTGCGGCGGTCAGTTTCTGGAATATCATTGGGGCAACATCCTCCCTACCCACTGTGGTTCTTTTCCCGCCCTTCGGAGCGGGCCTGGCTGCGTAGCCCGGTATTCGAACAATTGCCGAATACCGCATCAACTTAGAGGTAGCCCGATTTGGAGTCAATTCGGGCTGACGTTCCCGGTTGCAATCTAAAAACGAATGAGAGGCTGCCCCTGCGGCAGGTCAGAGCATCGCGCCCGCGATCAGCAGGGCGGTCATGACGATCACGTAATAGGTCAGGATGAATGGCCCGTTCCACCGCAGGCCCACGTCGCGGGGGGACTTGCCGATCATCCCCGTGGCGATGGCAAGGGTGGACGCGAAGGGGGACAGCAGCATCGAGCCGGACCAGCCGCACATCAAAGCCAGCATCAGCATCAGTTCCGGCATGTCGATCCCGGACGAGATGATGGCGCCGGAGCACAGCAGCGCGCCGATCATGGGTGAGAGGCCTAGCTGGCTTACCAGTGTCATCAGCAGGATGATGATGCAGGCGATGACGCCCGGCCCGATCGAAACATGTTCGATCAGCATGCCGAGCTTTTCGGCGGGCAGCATTTCCACCACGGTCAGTCCGAGGAAGGCGCTGGCGCCGATCAGGCAGATTTCGCTGGTTGAATCGGGAAGGGTGCGAAACCCGTCGCGGGCAAGGGATTTGAGATTGCCCGAGAAGGAGCGACCCTCGGTCAGCAGCACCCAGATCACCGCCATGGCGGGAATGACGATCAGGAATCGCGGCCCGCATCGGAATGCCGACCACCGCCTCGGCCAGTGCCGACAGCCCGGTGATCGCAAGGAGTAACCCGCGCAGCGCGGCCATAGCGAGGGCTGCGCCCTTGTGGGGCGACGGGGTGAAGTTGCGGCGCGGACGGCGCTCCAGCCGGTCGAACACCCAGCCGAGAGCGAAGAAGACCACCATCAGGCCAAGGCCGTAGGGCAGGTAGGACACATATCCCAATTTCGGCATCAGCGGGATGAGAATGTTGATGGCCAGCCCGACCGGCGTCCACAGGATCGTGGCGGCAAAGCCGCGCAGGACCGCATTGGCGATTCGCCGCCCCTGCACTTCGGCGATGTCGGGGCTGGGCGCGGCGCGGTCACGTTCGGCCAGCGCGATCCCGAGCAGGAGCTGCAGGCCGCCGAGATTGAGCAGGATGCCGAAGATATGACTGTCACTGGCCAGCAGGGCGAACCGCCGCGATGGGGGCTGGTCCACCACGAAATGGGCGGCGGTGCTGACGATGTTCGAGCGCATCGCGGCCAGCCGCGGGATCGCCATGACGGCCAGCAGGGCGGGAAGGTAGAGCGCGCGGCTTGCTGCAAGGGTAAGGTTGCCCGGATCGCCCCCGGTCAGGACCAGCAGCGCCCCCGACAGCGCGGCGAGCAGGAGCAGGACCTTGGCGTTCGTGCGCACACGACGCCAGCGCATCAGGATGTGGCACACGATCAGCGTGATCGCGATTCCGGGGAACAGGTGATTGTTGCTGAACAGGTCCGCGAGGGTGAAAACCGTCCCCGCCCAGCAATGCGGCCGATGCGATCGTGGACAGGCGGCCGGGGCTGGCTGGATCCGGCATGATATGCTCTTACCTCATTCCGGTGAACCGACCGCTACGCACCGCCCGGTGTGATCGACGGTGCGGCGGCTCTATCTTTTCCGCTATTGTCTAGACAGACAACCCGCCATCAATCGCGATTTCGGCCCCCGAGATGTAGCGGCTGAAATCCGACAGCAAAAACAGCAACGTATGGACCACATCTTCGGGCAATCCAGTGCGACCAAGCGGGACCTGCGCGGTGCGGGTCTTCAGGTCCTCGTCACTCCAGGCGTCCAGCATCGGGGTGAGAATGATGCCCGGATCGACCGAGTTGACGCGGATCCCCCGCGGGCCCAGTTCGCGCGCGGCGGTCTTGGTCATGCCGCGCACGGCCCACTTGGTGCCGACATGGGCGATGCCCTTGCTGGCACGCAGCCCGGCCAGCGACGAGATGTTCACTATCGACCCGCCTTCGGGGCCCATCGCCGCTTCGGCGAACTTCACGTCGAGATAGGTGCTGAACTGGTTGACCTTGTATTGGAGGTCAAAATCCTCGGGCGTGGTGTTGGGGATGGTTTCGGGCCGGTAGAGCCCGGCATTGTTCACCAGGCCGTGCAGGGGCCGGTCGCCGCATTGCGCCTGCAACGCCTCCCAGTCGGCTTCCGAGGTCACGTCGAGGCGCACGAATTGCGCGCCGATCTCACCGGCGAGGACGCGGCCCTCGTCTTCAAAGATGTCGGCGACGATCACCTGCGCGCCTAGCGCCGCGAGATGCCGGCCTTGAAGCGCGACCTGTCCGCGCGCGCTACCGGTGACAACCACGAGGCGGCCGCAGAAGGACACGCCCGGGATGTCGGCCTGGCCGGGGGTCATAGCCACCCGCCATGGTAGCAGGGTCTTGTGGGAAGGCAGTTCATCCCATTAGCTCACTCGTTATGATCGAGGAAGAGCGGCTCGAACTGATGCCCCCGCATCTCCGCAGCCTGGCCGGGGATGAATGGCCGACGCGGGAAAAGAGCATCAAGCAGGCCCGGCTGGACTACCAGAATTTGGGGTTCGTCCTGGCCGA
Organism: Salipiger sp. PrR003; assembly: GCF_010500785.1. Taxonomy (NCBI): domain Bacteria; kingdom Pseudomonadati; phylum Pseudomonadota; class Alphaproteobacteria; order Rhodobacterales; family Roseobacteraceae; genus Salipiger; species Salipiger sp. PrR003. The sequence goes on along the minus strand of NZ_JAAGOV010000038.1, from coordinate 25,030 downwards.
ACAGGTTTTCCATCCCGCACTCCGCGCGGTCGCGACCCCCGTGATCGCCAAGACGAGCGGCCGGATCTTCACCCTGAGCTGCGCGGGCCCCGTCGCCACGAGCGAACGGCTCCGCAACGAGATCGGGCCAAAGCTGACGCTTCTGGCGAAGAACCTTCAGACCACCACCATGATGCTGACCTGACGCGCGCAGCCTTGCCCGCCTACTTCCTTCAAAGGGACCGCGACAGCGCCTCGGCATAGATGCGCAGGATGGGCAGCATGTGCTCGCGCATGTCCTTGACGTTGACGCGCGGCCGCGCCGCGCTCACGCTCATCGAGGCGACCAGTTTGCCGTCCGGGTCGAAGACCGGAATGGCCATGCTGACCATGCCCAGTTCCAGCTCTTCGTCGGTGAAGGCCACCTTGTCACGGCCGGCGGCGCGGATGATCTCTTTCAGCTTCGCCTTGTCCGTAACCGTATGCTTGGTCATGGCCGCCGGCTTCGCCGCGTCGAGATAGGCATCCAGCGACTCGTCGTCATAGGCCGACAGCAGGATACGCCCCGTCGCCGCCGCATAGGCGGGCAGCCGGGTGCCCAGGCGGATCGCGGTGGAGACCAGCCGCGCCGCCTCGGCCCGCGCGACAAAGGTTGACCGGCCATCTTCCAGGATCGACAGCGACACGGATTCCCCCAGCTCCTCGCGCGCCGCGTCAAGCTGATGCTGGGCAATCTGAGGCAGCGGAATCGCGCCGGTATAGGACCGACCAAGCCGCAACATGCGCGGGGTCGGCATGAAACGCGGGCCGTTCTTGGTCAGATAACCCAGATCGGTCAGGGTCAGCAGGCACCGCCGTGCGCTGGCCCGCGAAATGCCGGTCTCATCAGCGGCGGACGAAACGGTGACAGCCGGGTGTTCTTCCCCGAACAATTCGATGATGGCGAGGCCCTTGGCAAGCCCCGCCATCCCCTCGGGCGCGCGCGATTTCGTCGCTGTGGCCCCGTCTTTTTCCGTTGACCCTGTCATCCGAGCTCCACCCTTCTCCGGCGCTTGAGTTCCCCGGCGAGGCCGCACCATGCCACGGGGACCGGAATAAGTCCAGAAAGCGGGACGGGCCCGACAGCAGACTTATTCCTCGTCGCCCGACGCCACGAAGGCATCGCTGAAAAAGCGATCTTTGGCCAGCCCGGCCTCGACCTCGAATTCCAAGCGCGCCGCGTCGATCATCACCGGCGCACCGCAGGCATAGACCTCGACATTGCTCATGTCGGGAATGTCCTCAAGCACCGCACGGTGAACGAAACCGGTGCGCCCGTTCCAGCCGTCCGAAGGCGACGAGATGACCGGCGTGAAGCTGATCCACGGATACGCCGCAGCCCAGCGGGCGGCCACATCGGCCATGTAAAGATCGGCCTCGGTATTGACACCCCAATAAAGCTTCAGCGGTCGCTCGGCCCCCAGCGCGATCTGGTTCTCGATCAGCGATTTCATCGGGGCAAACCCGGTGCCAGTGGCCAGCAGAACCGCGTTCATATCGTCATTTTCCGACAAGTAGAACTCGCCATAAGGCAGCTCGACGGTCAGTAACTTGCCCTTGTCCAGCTTGCTCAGCACCTGCTCCGAAAACTTGCCGCCCGGCACATGCCGGATATGCAGCTCGATCCCGTCGTTTTTCTGCGGCGGGTTCGCCATGGAGTAGTTGCGGCTGTCGCCGTCCTCCATCACCACCCGCAGGTATTGACCGGCGCGGAACGGCGCGCGTTGCCCGATCGGCAGGCGGAATTGGATCACGGCCACGTCCGGCGCCGGGCGGGTGATCTTGCGCACCTTCGCCTCCAGCGTCTTGCGCTCCACCGGCTCGACCTTCTGGATCCGGGTCGGCGTGATCTGAAGATCGGTCAGCGGACGGGCCTGGCACAGCTTCACGCCCTCGGCGGGACCGGCCTGAACCCCCTGCCCGCGCACCATCGCTTCGCCCGCCGCAATACTGCCTTCGCAGGACGAGCACACGCCTTTGCGGCACGAATAGGGAATGGCATAGCCCGCACGGTCAGCCGCGTCGAGGACGGTTTCGTCCTCTTCGCAGTCGAAGCCGATATCGTCATGATCGGTGACGGTTATACGAAAACTCACTGAATACCTCCGAGAAGCCTGATCGCGGCGACCGCCGCATCGCTGGACGCCTGACCTTTACCCGCAATATCGAACGCCGCACCGTGCCCGACGCTGGAAAAGACGAGCCCGGAGCCGATCGACATCGCCGCCGACCTGCGCCCGGCCAGCAGCTTGACCGGGATATGGCCCTGATCGTGATACATGGCGACAAAGGCGTCATAGCCTTCGCGCACCAGCATCACGTCGGCGCCTTCCGGCCCGTGCGCGTCGATCCCCTGCGCGCGCAGCCGTTCGATGGCGGGGGTGACGATGCGGTCGTCTTCATCCCCGAAAAGCCCGCCCTCGCCCGCATGGGGGTTGATCCCGAACAGCCCGATGCGCGGGGCGTCGATTCCCAGACCGCTGAGCGCCTGATGCGCGGCCAGCGTGGCGCGTTCGATCAGTTCCGGCGTCAGCCGGTCGAGCGCGGTGTGAATGCCTTCATGCAGCGTCACATGCACGACCCGAAGCCCGCCGCCGATCAGCATCAGGAAAACCGAATCCTCGCCGGTGCCCAGAAGCTCGGACAGAAGGTTGGGATAGCCCGAAAATGTCCGCCCGCTGGCATTGACCGCCGTTTCCGAATGTGGGCAGGCCACGATGGCGCGGCCGGTGCCGTCCTTGACCAGCGTCACCGCGCGCTCGATATAGGCGACCGTCGCCCGCCCGCTGGCGGCGGTGGGTGTGCCGGGCGTCACATCGGCCGCGTTAAGCGCGCCCACCTCATGAAGATCGACGTGGCCTGGCGCGCCCCATTTGTCCATGGACGGCTCAAGCGTGAAGCCCGCCGCCGTTACGACCGGCTCCACCAGATGCCGGTCGCCCACGACCACCGGGCGCAGCGTCGGATCGTCGGCCAGCGCGATAGCGGCCTTGGCCGCGACTTCCGGGCCGATCCCGTTGGCATCGCCAACGGTGATCAGCACTCTTTCCTTTTGCGCCGTCATTACAGCGGGAAACCAAGCAGCGTGTCGATCTGGTTGCTGTCCAGCACCACAGTGCGCGACACGATCTTGGCCTCGTCACCGACGATCCGGTACCGGTCGATATAGCGCCCGGTGGCAAAAAGATCGGTCGGCCCCTCGCGGGTGATCCGGGCCACCATAAACGAAGTTTCCGAATCCACTTCGTCGCCTTCCAGCTCGCCCACGAATGGCTGCCCGATCATGTGCCGGTAGGAGTGGCGCTCATAGACGTTGGCCTCCAGTAGCGACAGGATACGGTCTCGCAGCATGTCCTTGCTGTCGAGCCAGACAAGACCCGCCTCAAGGTTCTGCGCGTAGTTGTCCGCGCTGGTGATCGTGTAGAAGCAATCATCCACGAAGAAGTTGGGCCATGCAGTGCAATCGCCATCGTCGATCTCGCAGACATAGCGGGCCTGCGCGGCGCTGATCAGGGCCGAAACCTCGGCCTGCCGGACGTGAATGTTCATAGGCCCATCCTCATTCTGTATTCTGCCCAGAACCCCCGGATCGAGGCTTCCGTAATGCGGTCGTCGCCGCCTTCGATGCTGCGCCCGCCCATTTCGAGCACGGCCTTGTTGTCCGACGCGCCCTTGGTGCCCCGGCGCACGAAGCCGCCGATACAGCCGTCTTCCATAGACACATACCCGCCCGGCCCGATCAGGTTCGACAGTTTGAGACGCGCGCGGCGCTGTTCGGTCGTGTCATCCTCGAACCCGATATAGGTCCATTTGAGATGCATCTCGTCGGTGCCTTTCGGCAGGACCTGACGCACCGCGATCGAGTTCTGGATCTGTTGAAGGACGAAGCCCGGAAAGACCGTGAGGATCTGCAGGGTGATGTCGTCGTCGAATTCCTTGAAGCTCGCCAGCAGCGACTTGTCGGCCAGTTGCAGGTCCGATTGCGACCGGATCTTCTGGTCCGAATAGATCGTGTTCTTCGCCTTCTCGGCTTCCGCGACCTGGTCGATCTCGGAATAGCTCACATGGCAGCCGCCATTCGGGCTGACAATGATTCCGCCCTTCTGCGACAGCCGGTTCAGCTCGAAGGTCGTGAAGAAGGTGTGCAGGATGCTGGCGTGATAGCTATCCTTGGTGTTCTCAACATAGAGCTTCCAGTTGTTGGGAAGCACCTGCGTGAACCGGCCCAGAACCACCATCTTGCGGCCTTCCAGCACGCGGCGGATACGGCCAAGAACCTCATCGCCCAGGTAATCCTCGATATCGTCCACGTCCTCGTCGAAGCTGCCGAAGATCAGCCCTTCGACATTGGCCACGCGCAGCTTGCGAGGGCCAACGGAGTTCATGCAGAAATCCTTCTCCATCCCGCCTTTGCCGCCGATCCCGTCCTTGAAGGCGATCCCGACTAGGTCACCTTGCAGGCTGTGGGTCCAGGCATGATAGACGCAGGTGAAATCCTTGACGTTGCCGCGATCTTCCAGCGCCAGAAGCGAGCCGCGATGCGAGCAGCGGTTCTCGAACGCATAAATCTCGCCGTCATTGTCGCGGGTCACGATGACCGGGGTTTCCCCCACATGGACCGCGACGAAATCGCCGGGCGACTGAAGTTCGGCTTCAAGACACATGTAGTTCCAGGTTTCCCCCTGGAACAGGCGCTCATTTTCCATCTCCAGAACGTCTTCGCGCTGGAACACCCAGTAAGGGACATGGAAACCCTCATCTTCCTTCGCCCAAACAGGCATATCCGCCCCAAGGGGCGCCAAATTGTTCATGGGTTTACTCCCTCCCGATAAACGAGTTGTCGAATGTTCGTATGCCGAACTATAACCGATATTCGATTTTTGATTTACAATCCTGAGAATTTTGTGTCAAGCAGGGACTGGCCATGCCGATGCAGGAAACAGGGGGAGGAGCAGATGAAAAATCAAGGCACCAAGCCCCTTGCGAAGGTGACATATCCGCCGGAGCCGGCGGGCGGCGTTCAGGGGCCGGTCACGGGCCCTCAATCATCTTAAGGAGCGGAAAATGCCCAAAAAGACAGTCCTCTTCATGTCGGGAAGCAGCCAGGTCGGCTCGTCCAACTGGCGGATGGTCGGCGCCGCAGCGGCCCTTGCGGACCGCGACATGGCGGATGCCTTCGCGGCGGTCACGCTGAACCTTGCCGAATATGAGCTGCCGGTTTTCATCGAGGGTCAGCCCGGTCCCGTACCGGACGATGCAGCGAAGCTTCGCAAAGCCGTGGCCGCGGCAGACGCCATCTTCATGAGCTCCGATGAATATACCGGCGCGTTCTCCTCGGTGTTCCGCAACGCCGCTGGCTGGATCGGCCATGACGTGGACGGCGCGGGCAACCTGTTCCAGGGCAAGCTGATCACCCTGTGCGGCGCGCCGGTGGGCGGCGTGGGCGCGCTGCGCGGCCACCCGGCCATGCACCAGTTCCTGCTGGAGCTTGGCGCAAACGTCTATTCGCAGAAATTCGAACTCGGCTCGACCTCAAGGATCTTCCGCCAGGACGGAAGCCTGTCGCCCGCCGTCCAGAAACAGCTGGCCGAAGGGGCCTTTGCCCGGCTGACGGGTGAGATCGCCTGACCAAAGGCGATGTCGGATCAGCGATGGTCCCTCGTCTCGCCGGGTGATTCTATAATGGCATCATAATTCGTATTGCAAATGAGAAGCGGGCCGGCGATGTGCCAAACGCACCGTCCCGGCCACGCCAAACCTGTCCGAACACGTCAGTCGATCAATACGGTGTCCTGCACCTCGAAACGTAGCTCTTCCTCGGCAAAGATTTCCAGGTCCCGCGCCGCCGCCGCGCCCTCGGGCGAACCGACCGCCGGCCCGACATCCGCGTCCGATGCAAACCCAAGCGTGGCAAAGCCGATCACCTCGCGCCCGCCGGGCGAGCGCAGCGCCTGCGCCACGTCCAGAATGGAGATCGAGTAATGGACCAGCCCCGGCAGTTTCGCCGCAATGGGCGCATGAATGCCCGTTCAATGCCGTCTTTCGCGGCCAGAAAACTTGTCAGTTTGACATCCTGTCTCTCCGATCCGATACGGGCCGAGCGGGCCGCGTCAGTCCTGCATCATCCGCAGCACGAGCTTCACCACGCTGCTGTCTTCCATGACATGGATCGCCTTGTTGATCCGTTCGAACGGGTAATGCGCGATGATCTTCTCCATCGGAAGCTGGCCCTTGCAGTAATACTCGTTCAGCTGGGGGATGAAGTCCGGCGGGTTGCTGTCACCCTCGATCACGCGGCGCCAGAACAGACCGGCCCCGACCATGTGACGCACCTCCACGCTGTACCGGGTGTCGGGCGTCGGGGCGGCGATAAGCGCCAGCATACCGCGCTTGCGCAGGGTCTGACTGGCCGTGTCCACCACGGCCGGAGTGCCGGTCATGTCGAGACCCCAATGATACCCGCGGCTCTGATGATGTGACCGCCCCCCGACGGCATCTGTGTGCCAAGGTGGGTCTGCGATGATCCATAAAGGAGGACGGTCATGTCGGAAATTATCACGGTCGGGCTCGATCTTGCGAAGAATGTCTTTCAGGTTCATGGAGCCGACGCCGCTGGCCGGGCGGTGCTGCGCAAGAAGCTGAGAAGAGACCAAGTCGCGACATTCTTCGGACAGCTGCCGGCCTGCGTTGTCGCGATGGAAGCCTGTGGCGGTGCGCATTTCTGGGGCCGGGAGATCGGCAAACTTGGCCATGATGTAAGGCTCATCCCACCGGCCTATGTGAAGCCTTTCGTGCGCTAATGGAGAGGTGTGCATTATTTTACGAATGGCTTCACGTAAATGGGCGGGATGAGCCGGACCACATGACCCAAGCGGGCAATCTCCCGCCCCCAGTGGTGGGAGCTTGCGCACGCCTCCATCGCCACAATGCACCGCGGTTGCTCTGCAAGCGCTCCGAGCAGCTTTTCGCGCGTGAGCTTGCGACGAAAGGCTACCGTCCCGTCGGCACGGGCGCCGTGGAGCTGGAAATTCCGCTTGGCCAAATCAATCCCGATAATGCTGACATCTTCCATGGTCATCCTCCTCAACCTCTCCTCCATCAGTATACCGATCATTCGGTGAGAGCCGGGAGGGGGCGTCCACCCCATCGGGTTGCGAGAACCAACCTGAACCGAGGATTACACCCGATGACCAAACCCATGATGGACCTCCGTGCGCTCATGGAGAAGAGCGCAGATGCGGACCTGCTGCGCGAGATGATCGGCTTTGCGGCTGAGCGACTGATGGAACTGGAGGTGGGCGCCAAGACTGGTGCCGATTACGGCGAGAAGAGCAGCGACCGGCTGGCGCAACGCAATGGCTACCGCGACAGGGATTGGCAGACCCGGGCGGGCAGCGTCGAGCTGCGTATCCCGCGCTTGCGTACCGGGTCGTACTTCCCGTCTTTCATCGAGCCACGGCGTTCCGTCGAAAAGGCGCTGACGGCAGTCATCCAAGAAGCCTACGTCCATGGCGTTTCGACGCGGTCGATGGATGACCTCGTGCAGGCCATGGGCGGGACCGGAATCTCGAAGAGCCAGGTCAGTCGGCTCTGCGAAGAAATCGACGAGCGGGTCGATGCCTTCCTGACGCGGCCGATCGAGGGCGAATGGCCCTACCTCTGGATCGATGCCACCTACCTCAAGGTGCGCCAGGGCGGTCGCATCGTCAGCGTCGCCGTCACCCTCGCGGTCGGCGTCAACACGGATGGCAGGCGCGAGGTGCTGGGCATGGCGATCGGTGCGTCTGAGGCCGAGCCCTTCTGGACCGAGTGAGAGTGTCAGATCTTCTGTGTATGAGTGATCCGGTCCATGCTTCTTCGAAAGGAAGCATGCATGACAATTTCCAAGGAACTACTGGATGAACTGCTGAAGGGCGTGGAGCGTCCTGAGGACCTGCTCGGCGAGGCCGGGCTGATGAAAGAGCTGAAGATCAAGCTCATGGAGCGGATGCTGGGCGCCGAGCTGACCGCGCATCTGGGCTATGAAGAGGGCAAGGAGGTTCCACCGGGCCAGGGCAACCGCTGGAACGGCACCTCGACCAAGGTGCTGAAGGGACAGGACGGAGAGATGCCGGTGGCGGTGCCCCGCGACCGCGACAGCAGCTTCGAGCCCGAACTGGTGAAGAAGGGCCAGACCCGGATCGACGGGATGGACGACAAGATCATCGGGCTCTATGCCGCCGGGCTGACGGTGCGGGATATCCAGGCCCATCTGCTCGATCTCTACGGTCTGAAGGTCTCGCCCGACCTGATCAGCCGCGTGACCGACGCCGTTCTGGACGAGGTCCGGGAATGGCAGAGCCGGGCGCTGGAACGAATGTATCCGATCGTGATCTTCGACGCGCTACGGGTGAAGATCCGCGATGCCGACAGCCGGACGGTGAAGAACAAGGCCGTGTATGTCGCCTTGGGCGTTACCCGCGATGGCCAGCGCGAGGTTCTTGGCCTCTGGATCGCCGAAAATGAAGGCGCCAAATTCTGGCTTTCGGTGATGAACGAGCTGAAGAACCGCGGCACCCAGGACATTCTGATCGCGGTCGTGGACGGTCTGAAGGGCTTCCCCGAGGCCATCACCGCCGCCTTCCCGGAGGCCATGGTCCAGACCTGCATCGTGCATCTGGTGCGCCACAGCCTGAACTTCTGTTCCTGGAAGGACCGGAAGGTGGTGGCTGCCGACCTGCGCCGGATTTACAGCGCCCCGACCGTCGATATGGCCGAGGCCGAGCTCGATGCCTTCGAGGAGAAATGGGCCGGGAAATACGCTTCCATTGCCCCGGCCTGGCGCCGGGCATGGCAGGAGGTGATCCCGTTCTTTGGTTTCGATCCCGCGATCCGCAAGATCATCTACACCACGAATGCCATAGAAAGTCTGAACCGCGTCATCCGGAAATCCATCAAGACACGGGGCTCGTTCCCGACCGACGAGGCCGCGACCAAGCTGATCTACCTCGCCATCCGCAACTTCGAGAAGGATGGCCGAAACGTCAGGGAATGGCTTGCGGCCCGCAATCAGTTCGCCATAATGTTCGGCGAGCGCTTCGACGCTTGAATATCCAAAACCGCATGGATCGGCACGGATACACAAAGTTCAGGACACTCCCGACCGAGTTCCTCCGCGACCTCGTCCGGCGTGGCCTTAAAGGCGTCAAGTTGGTCATCTCGGACGCGCACGAAGGCATCAAGGCGGCCACCGCCCGCGTCCTGTCGACCACCTGGCAGCGCTGCCGGGTTCACTTCCAGCGCAATGCCCTGGCCCATGCAGGCAAGAGTAGCCGTCGGGTCGTGTCAGCCTTCATTGCAACTGCCTTTGCGCAACCCGACCACGCGGCGGCCAAGGCCCAATGGCGCCAAGTCGCGGATCAGATGCGACCGAAGCTGCCAAAGCTTGCGGTGCTTATGGATGGTGCCGAAGAAGACGTCCTCGCCTACATGACCTTTCCCCAGCAGCACAGGACGAAGCTGCACAGCACGAATCCAATCGAGCGCCTGAACGGCGAAATCAAGCGGCGCACCGACGTTGTGGGCATCTTTCCGAACGAGGCATCCATCCGACGCCTCGTCGGCGCTATCCTGATGGAACAGACCGAAGAATGGACGGTGCAGCGCGGCCGGTACATGACACTGGAAACGCTAGCCCCGGTCTGCGATGATGTCGTGGTCAGCCTGCCTGCAGCGCAGCGCGACTGACCAGCTCGGCCCGCCGGTGAGCGCGAGGCCCATGAGGAGCTACACCACTTCACGGGACATCATCGTTGCACACCGTCGATACGCTGCTTCAGCCAATTGACGCCTGCTTGCATATCCAGATCGCGACCTACCTCTGTCGGGTAGTCCAAAACGCTTGGATCCTCAGCCAGCAGGCGGTCAAGGTCGCGCCGCAGCGTCGCGGCGAACGCGTGGGTTCGGCCCACTGGCGGATTGTTCATCCCGAGGTCGAGAGTCACCTTTCTTTTTACGTATGTATTCGTGCTCTGAGGGAATACTTGCGGCGCATCTGGCGGCCAGAGGGCGAATGTCCCCCGCCCGGCGCGGGCCCGTATCAGGCCGCGCTGGCGCGCCTCGGCAAATGCCCGGGTGACCGTTGTAAGATCGACCGACAAGTCCCGCGCTATGGCGCGTTGGGATGGGAGGAGCGTACCGGGCTTTACCCGACCTTCCAGAATATCCTGCTCCAGCGCCTCGACGATTCCAAGGTACTTGCTTCTCGATGACTTGAGAATTCTGGGGTGCCAGGAGGTCATTTTCGACTCACGGTATGCATACAATGCTTGGATAGTATGCATTAGCGTCCATACTATCAATCGACATAGGAGCTTCAAAACGCCGCAGTTCAAGATCTCGGCGGCGCACAATTTTAGGAGTTCTCTTGGATCAGGTGATTTTTTCGTTTCTGTACCGAGCGCTATCCGCTCACCGCCTCCTGCGTTTTGGAAAGCCATCTCCATCTCAGCATCCATGCACAAGCCATCAAAGATGAGGATAGACTTGCTTTGTATGCCTATTGTACATACCCATCGCCACAGAGGCACCCTGCGTTGCACCGCCAAGGAGATCAGCCATGACCGACGCAACTCCGTTCACCAAACTCCTCGAAGAGTTGAAGCTGGATGGCCGCTACCGGACCTTCCCTCAGCTCGAGCGGATCGCCGGCGCCTTTCCCATGGCGCGCTGGTACGGATCCGGCGGACAAAGCAGGGCCGTGACAGTGTGGTGCAGCAACGATTACCTCGGCATGGGGCAGCATCCCGACGTTCTGTCCGCGATGCACGAGGCATTGGACCTCTCCGGCGCGGGCTCGGGTGGTACGCGAAATATCTCGGGCACGGGCCGGCAGCATGTCGCACTGGAAACAGAGCTTGCCGATCTTCACGGCAAGGAAGCAGCACTGCTGTTCACCTCCGGCTGGATCTCAAACCTTGCGGCACTCGGCACACTCGGGTCTGTTTTGCCTGGGTGTGTGATCTTCTCAGACGCTCAGAACCATAATTCGATGATCGAAGGCATCCGGCGCTCCGGCGCGGAGAAGCGGATCTTCCGCCACAACGACATTGCCCACCTCGAGGAACTTCTCGCCGCTACAGATGCGGACCGACCAAAGCTGATCGCCTTCGAGAGCGTCTACAGCATGGACGGAGATGTCGCGCCGATCCGAGAGATTTGTGACCTTGCAGAAAGATACGGGGCTCTGACCTACCTCGACGAGGTGCACGCTGTCGGCCTCTACGGACCACAGGGTGGCGGCATTGCTGAAAGCGAAGGCATCGCTCACCGCCTGACGCTCATCGAAGGCACGCTGGCAAAGGGTTTCGGCGTGATCGGCGGCTATGTGACCGGGCCCGAGGCACTGATAGATGTCATCCGCAGCGTCGCAAACAGCTTTATCTTCACCACATCGCTTTGCCCCCACATCGCCGCAGGCGCGCTCGCCTCGGTCCGGCATGTCCGCACCCGCGAGGACCTCAGACAGAAGCAGGCCCAGATTGCGGATGCCCTGAAGCTCGAGCTTCGGCAGGCCGGCTTTCCGGTGATCGAGGCAAGCACCCACATCGTGCCGCTGGTTGTGGGGGAGGCGCATCTTTGCAAGGCGATCAGCGATCGCCTCCTCGAAGACCACTTGATCTACGCGCAGCCGATCAATTACCCGACAGTTGCCGTCGGGCAGGAAAGGCTGCGCCTCACCCCCACCCCCTTCCACACCGAGCGCCACATCCGCGAGCTGGTAGACGCGCTCATCCAAGTGAGTGCGGAGCTGAACTGGTCGCGCGCGGGCGAAGCAGCCGCCCCACGGAGAGTGGCATGATATTCCAAGCTCACCACCCAATGGCCAAAACCATATCCGAAAGCGCTGCCGGCGCTTATGCGCTCGGACCCGCGGGCTACCCCCAGGCCGAGCGTGGAGACGACCTTGCCGAAAAGCAGAAGGTCACGCTCTGGACCTCAGGCGACGCACTTGGCATTGCCGGCATGTCAGCGTTGCATCGCGCAATCTCCGACGGGGTAGAGTTTCACGGCACGGGAAACGGAGCAGAACTTCCCGACTCACACCCTGCCCGGCTCGCTGCGGAACAGTGCCTGGCACACTGGCACAGACAGCCGGCTGCTCGTGTCTTCCTCGGCGGCAACGGCATTCTAACTTCGCTCGCCCACGCGCTCCGCGAAGCAGCGGGTCCATACAACAACCTGCTCTCGGATACGGTGCCGCATCCCCTCGCATGGGCGAGCCTACCCGTAACACGCTTCGATCCGAGCGACCCCGAGAGCCTCGTCAATGCACTTGAGACCTTGGGTAAGGAGCGCCCTGTGCTCGTCGTGCTGGAGACCGTGAGCTCGCGTGACGGCTCCATCGCACCGCTGCCCGACATTTGCTCCGCCGCCGAAGCCAACGGCGCCCTCGTCATTGTTGATGAAACCCACGCGTGCGGCGCATATGGACCCTCGGGTGCGGGTATCGCCACCGATCAGGGCTGCGCTGAGCGTATCTCGCTGCTCTGCAACGCGGGCTCGGGCTCTCTGGGTCTTCCGCTGGGCTATTTGGCCGGTGACGCGCAGCTTCTTGAATTGGTCACGGCGCAAGGCGGCTCCAACTCAACCGCGTGCCCGTCAGCCTTCTTGCTGGACGCGCTGCCGACCGCCATAGGTCTGGTGCAGAAGCGCGACGACCTTCGCGCCAGGCTGGCCGCGCTCTCCCGCGAGTTGCGCGCGGCTCTGGCCTACCTCGGCCTTCCGATCTCGACTGGATCGTCGCACGTGATTTGCATCGAGGTGGGCGATCCCAGGCAAACCCGGCTCGCGACCAGCCTGTTGCGAGACCACTACGGCATTCAGGTCACTCCCGTCCTGCCTCCCGAGGTCGCCCCCGGACAGGAACACCTTAGGATCATCTGCTCGGCACGTCACACCAGCGACCATATTGAGGCCCTCACGCTTGGACTTGAAACCCTTGCAACCGAAATGGGCTGGCTTGGCTGAATCGCCATCAGGAGAAAACCATGACTGACACACATTCCACGACCGACAGAAACATGAAGCTCGCGCTCACACGCGGGCTGAGACTCCGCTGCCCTCGGTGCGGCGAGGGCAAGTTGTTCAAGGGTTATCTAAAGGTTGCCGACTGCTGCGAGGCCTGCGGCCTGGATTACACCCACCAGCGCGCCGATGACGGACCAGCCTACGTGGTCATTCTGATCGTCGGGCATCTCGTCGGATTTACACTGCCTGTCATGTTCGAGTGGATGCGGGACAACCCTGCCCTGCTGGCAGCCTCCGTCTCTGCGCTCGCGATCGCGCTCTCTTTGCTCATGCTGCCGCGGGTCAAGGGCGGTTTCGTCGCCTTCCAGTGGGCCAAAGAGATGCACGGCTTCTAGGCCCCGCCCCTCAGCCCATGAAGGCGTTGGGCGCGAGCGCATTTCCGAGGAAGTACAAGTTCTCGCGCAGCGTCTCGCGACTTGTCGATCCGCCAAGGCAGACCCGCAGCTTCTCGCCGGGCTGACCCGCGATGGTGAAGGCATCCGAGGGCATCAAGCCCAGATGCCGCCCAGCCATGCGCGCCACGATATCCGCACGACCGGCGCCCTCGGGAAGGGTCAACCAGATATTGAAGGCGTTCTCGGCGGACAGGAAATCGGCCCCCTCCAGCGCTTCGCGGGCGATGGCCTGGCGCGCCGCGCTCTCGGCACGGATGAAGCGACGAATGCCGTCGGCGGTGCCATCCTCGATCCATTGTGTCGTCAGCGCCATCGACAGTGGCGAAGGCATCACAGACAGCGCCCGGATCGCCTGCGCAAGCCGAAAGGCACAGCGCGGCGAAGGGGCGATGGTAAAGGCCAGCCGCAGCCCTGCCCCGATGCATTTCGCCAGCCCGCCGATGTGCCATGTGAGATCCGGCGCCGAGAGCGCGATGGGTGCCGGCGACTTTGCTGGAATGAAGCCATAGGCGTCATCCTCGATCAGCGTGAGCCCCTCGGACCGCAGTACTTCGGCCAGCGCCAGCCGGCGCTCGACCGGGATGGTCAGCGTGGTCGGATTCTGAAGCGTCGGGTTGAGGTAGAGCGCCTTGGGGCGGTGCTCGGCGATGGCTGCGCTCAGAGCCTCGGGCGTGACACCCTCCGCATCCATGTCGAGGCCGATAAGCGTCACACCAAACCGCGCCGCTATATTGCGGATGCCGGGATAGGTGACACGCTCGCACAGCACCGAGTCGCCGGGCTTGGTGATGATCGACAGGATCGCGGCCATGGTGGCATGTGCGCCCGGCGTCACCGCGATGCGTTCCATCGAAGGCACCATGCCGCGCATGCTGAGCCAACTCGAGGCGGCAGTCCGGTCGCGCTCGGAGCCGATGGGGGACTGGTAGCGCAGCAGGTCCACGAGATTGGCTGCCACATAGTCGAGCCCGCCCTTCATGCGGCCTATGAGGTCGGGATCCGTCGGTTCCGGCGGCATGTTCATCGACAGATCCTCCGCGCGCTTGCGCTCGGGATCCGCGGCGGGCGCCGACGCGCGCTCGGAAATGAAGGTGCCGCGACCGACATGACTGTCGACCAAGCCGCGCGCCTGCGCCTCGGAATACGCGCGCGAGACGGTGGTGAAGTCGATACCGAGACTGGCGGCCAGGCTACGCTGTGGCGGCAGACGGTCCCCGCCGCTCAGAAGACCCGCCTCGATATCGCGCGCAATCGCGTCAGCGATCGCGAGGTAGCGAGGCTTTCCTGTATCGTTCAGCTGCGGGGACCAATCAATCATCTGCATCCACTCCTGTTGGGCAACAGCCCTACCGGATTGATTCTGGAAATTGAAGGGTCATTGTATGCAAATTCCTGAGAGTCGCGCGAATATGACACATCATCTCAGGACAGTTTCGCCTCCAAAATGCACAGGGCCAGGGGGAACCGCGTAAATGCTACGCGAAATGCATGAATATTGCCATGTTTATTGTATGCAAATTGAACTGCGTATTGAGTGCATATCTCACCGCCCTGCATCCTGCCTCTACGAAGCGACATGGAGAGCAAGATGCCTAAGGTTACCAAAGAAGCACACAAGGACGGAGACTTTTTCGTCGACTACGAGGAAAAGGTCTTTGAAGACGTCAAGGCCGACGAGGGGGAGAAGGCACTTGTGACCTTCCACACCGTTGCCTTCGAGGGCTCGATCGGCCTCGTCAACATTCTCAATGCAATCCGCCTCAATCGCAAAGGCTATGAGACGTCGATCCTGCTCTACGGCCCCGGCGTGACCCTTGGCATCCAGCGCGGTTTCCCGGCGCTCGGCGACGAGGCCTTCCCTGGCCACCAGAACTTCGCGGTGAACCTCAACAAGTTCATGGGTGAAGGAGGCAAGGTCTACGCCTGCCGCTTCGCGCTGCAGGCGCTCTACGGCCACGGCGAGCCCTCGCTTCTGCCCGGCATCACCCCCATAGCGCCGCAGGACGTGCTCGACTGCATCCTGCTGCACAAGAAGGCCAACGCGGTGATCCTCGACACCTGGACTGTCTGACGAGAACGCCGTGTTCCACGTCCGGGGGCGTCCACTCCGCCCCCGGACGCCGGGCCAATCGCCCCCCCCGGCCCGGCCCCTTTTTCCGACGTCTGCAGAGGCAAGCCCATGCGAACCGACACCATCCGCGCCGCCGCCGTCCAGATCGCCCCGGACCTCTCGGGCCGCGCCGGCACCATCGAGCGCGTGCTCAACGCGATCGCCGAGGCTGCGGGCAAAGGCGCGCAGTTCATCGTCTTCCCCGAGACCTTCGTGCCCTACTACCCATATTTCAGCTTCGTGCTGCCGCCCGTTCAGCAGGGCGCGCCGCATCTGCAACTGATGCAGGAGGCCGTGGTTGTCCCCTCGCCCGAGACGCAGGCCGTGGCCGATGCCGCCCGCAAGCGCGGCGTCGTGGTGGTGCTGGGGGTGAACGAGCGTGATCACGGCACGCTCTACAACACCCAGCTCATCTTTGACGCCGACGGCACGCTGGCGCTGAAACGGCGCAAGATCACCCCCACCTACCACGAGCGCATGGTCTGGGGTCAGGGCGATGGCGCCGGGCTCAAGGTGGCCGACACGAAGGTGGGCCGCGTCGGGGCGCTGGCCTGCTGGGAGCATTACAACCCGCTCGCCCGCTACGCGCTGATGACCCAGCACGAGGAGATCCACGCCGGCCATTACCCCGGCAGCCTCGTGGGCGACATCTTCCGCGACCAGATCGAGGTCACCATGCGCCACCACGCGCTGGAGTCGGGCTGTTTCGTGGTCAACTCTACCGGCTGGCTCACCGAGGAGCAGATCGCCCAGATCCACCCCGACCCGAAGCTGCAGAAGGCGATGCGCAGCGGCTGCATGACTTGCATCATCTCGCCCGAGGGTCGTCACCTCGCCGAGCCGCTGACCGAAGGCGAAGGCATCCTGATCGCCGATCTCGACATGAAGCTCGTCGCCAAGCGCAAGCGCATGATGGACAGCGTCGGGCATTACGCCCGGCCCGAGCTTTTGTCGCTGGTGCATGACACCCGCCCCGCCGTCACCCGCCACTTCAGAGAGGCCGCGCACGTGACGCCTAAGAGCACGTCCATGGCCGAGCCCGAACCCCAGCCCGAGGAGGGCCGCCCCGATGCTTGATCACGCCCAGCTCATCAACGAGCTTCAGACACACGGCATGCGCCTCGTCGATCCGCGCGCCGGGCAGGAAAGCCGCCGTGGCGGCGCGGGCCCGTCGGACCACAAGGCGATCACCATCGGCGCGCGCACGGTGATGATCCCGGTCCACACCGCGCCCAGCTTCGACAGCCCCTACATGGTCTCTGCCCCCGACGACACCGGCGAGGCCCGCGTCACCCGCGACGGCACCGAGGTGGCGACCGTGCGCTTCCCGACCCGCGCGAAGTTCTACCAATTGAAGACCGCGGATGGCATTCCCTACAGCCACATCGCCGCGCTGCATTCCAGGGACGTGCTGGCGACCACGGTGCTGCAGACCTGCATCCGCTACGAAAGCCGCAAGAAGACCTGCCAGTTCTGCTCGATCGGGCAAAGCCTCGCGGCGGGCCGCACCATCGCCCATAAGACGCCCGCGCAGCTTGCCGAGGTTGCCAAGGCGGCGGTGGAATTGGATGGCGTCACCCATATGGTGCTGACCACCGGCACCCCGGCAGGCAAGGACCGCGGGGCCAAGGTGCTCTGCGAGAGTGCCGAGGCGATCAAGGCTGCCGTCGATCTGCCGCTGCAAGGCCAGTGCGAGCCACCCGAGGACGACGCCTGGCACCAGCGCATGTATGACGCCGGGATCGACACGCTCGGGATGCATCTCGAAGCGGTAACGCCCGAGGTGCGCGCGCGCATCATGCCCGGCAAAGCCTCGGTTCCGCTGGAGAAATACTTCGCCAGCTTCGAGGCAGCGGTGAAGATCTTCGGGCGTGGTCAGGTCTCGACCTACATCCTTGCCGGCCTTGGCGACACGCGTGAGGCGATCCTCGAGGTGGGCGAAAAGCTCTGCGCCATGGGCGTCTACCCTTTCGTCGTGCCCTTCGTGCCGATCTCGGGCACGCCGCTGGAAAGCCACCCGGCGCCGTCGTCCGAGTTCATGGCCTCGATCCTGCAGCCGCTGGGCCAGATGATCGCCCACGCCGGGATTAGCTCGGCGGACATGAAGGCGGGCTGCGGCAAATGCGGCGCCTGCTCGGCCCTGTCGAGCTATGAGAAACTGAAGGTGCCTGCAGAGGGGACGGCGCAGGAGAAAGCCCTGGGAGCTTCGGCATGATAGAGCTCGAGCAGCGCCTGTTCAGCAGCCCGGGCTATTACATCCGCGCCGCCTCGAAACGCTTCGAGGCCGAGGGCGCGGCGGGCCTGCGCCACCGGGTGTTTGTCGAGGAGCAGGGCATTTTCCCCACCCACGACCGCGAAGACATCGACCTCATCGCCACTCACCTCGTCGCATTGTCGACTTATGCGCATGAGGCCGATCAGGTGGTCGGCACGGTGCGCATCCACGAAGAGGCGCCGCGCCTTTGGTGGGGCTCGCGGCTGGCGGTGGACAGCGACTTCCGCGCCGTCGGGCGGCTCGGCGCCGAGCTCATCCGGCTGGCGGTCTGCACCGCCAACGCCCGCGGCTGCGACCGCTTCCTCGCGCATGTGCAGATGCAGAACGTCACGCTCTTCCGCCGCCTGCGCTGGCGACCGCTGGAAGAGGTGACAATCCATGGCACACCTCACATGAAGATGGAAGCGGATCTGGGCCACTACCCGCCCTGCGCCGATCCGGTCACGGGCTGGTACCACCGCCCCCGCACCCGCGAGCCGCGCACATGAGCGAGGACGATATCTCTGCGCTTGCCGAGCGCCTGCGCACTCACCCCTCGATCCGCTCGAAGCTGGGTATCGCGCGGGCGACGCGGGCGCTTGGCCTCACCGCCGCCAGCGCTGGTCGCCCGGGAGATGATGCCGCCGCCCTGCCCCGCGACGGCGGCTACGACCTGCTGGCGGGCGAGGGTTTCATCCCCGCCTTCATCGAGGACGATCCATGGTTCGCCGGATGGTGCGCGGTGATGGTGAACCTGTCGGACATCGCAGCCATGGGCGGGCGCAGCGCCGCCGTGGTCGATCAGATCTGGGCCCCGAGCGGCGAGGCCGCCGCGCCGCTGCTGCAGGGGTTGCGCGATGCCTCCGCCGCCTATGGCGTGCCGCTGGTGGGCGGGCACACCAACCTTTCCGCCCCGGCGCTCGGCCTCGCGGCCTCGGTCTTTGGCAAGGCGCAGCGGCTGATCACCAGCTTTCACGCCGCGCCCGGCGATCTGCTGATCGCTGCCGTGGATCATCGCGGCAGCTACCGCAACTTCGACAATTTCTGCGCGGCGCTGGAAGCCCCGCCCGACCGGCTGCGCCGCGATCTTGAGCTGCTGCCGCAACTTGCCGAAAGCGGGCTGACCCGCGCCGGCAAGGACATCAGCCAGGGCGGCATCATCGGCACCGCGCTGATGCTGGCCGAATGCTCGGGCGTCGGGATCGACATCGACCTTCCCGCCCTCGTCCCGCCGCCGGGCGTGTCGATCGAGCGCTGGCTGCGCAGCTTCCCCAGCTTCGGCTTCCTGCTGGCAGTTGCGCCCGAGAATGCCAACGCCGTCTGCGCCCGTTTCTGCGCGCGCGGCATCGACGTCTGCGCCATCGGGCGTGTCACGGACGGGTCCGCCGTGACCCTCGGCGATGGAGCCGAAAGCGCGCTCTTCTGGGACCACGCCCAAACACCCTATCTCGATCTTGGAGCCTGCCATGCCTGAAACATTTTGGACCGTCCGTTGGCCCGACGGCGCCGAGGAAAAGCTCTACTCCCCCTCCAGCGTCGTCGCCGAGGTCTTCGAACCCGGCCAGAGCTACCCGGCAGACGCCTTCCTGCAGCGCGCCCGCATCGCCATGGAGCGCGCTTCGAACCGGGTGCAGCGCAAATATGGGTTTGCCTGCAGTTCAGCCATGGATCAGCTCGACCGGATCGAGGCCAAGCTCGCGACATTCATGGATCAGGAGGGCGCCGAGATCGCCTGCCTGCACATCTCTCAATGAGGATGGAAACGATGAAAGACACCCAGACCCCGCATATCCCCGTGGTGATCGTCGGCGGCGGGCAGGCGGGCCTGTCGACCGCCTACTGCCTCAAGATAAAGGGGATCGAGAGCATCGTCTTCGAGCGGCACGAGAAGTTCCATTCGTGGCGCAAGAGCCGCTGGGACAGCTTCTGCCTCGTCACCCCGAACTGGCAGTGCCGCCTGCCCGATTTCCACTACGACCGCGAGTATGGCGGCACCGATCCAGATGGTTTCATGCTAAAAGACGAGATCACCGACTACGTCGATGCCTTTGCCGCGATGGCGCAGCCCGACCTGCGCGAGAACGTCGAAGTGACCCGCGTGGTCCCGGACGCTGAAGGCGGCTTCACCGTCGAGACCTCGATCGGCACATGGACCTGCGATCAGGTGGTGATCGCCACCGGCGGCTACGACACGCCGATCGAGCCGCCCTACGCCAAGAACCTCTCGCCCGAGGTCTTCCAGATGCACTCGGCCGACTACCGGAACGTCGACCAGTTCCCCGAGGGTGGCGTGCTGATCGTCGGCACCGGCCAGTCGGGCGTGCAGCTGATGGAGGATTTCTGCCGCGCCGGACGCGACGTGCACCTCGCCGTCGGACCCGCGCCGCGCAGCCCGCGCAAGTATCGGGGCCGCGATGCCACCGACTGGCTTTATGACGCCGGGCACTATGCGATCACCATCGCCGAGCACCCCGACCCGGTGAAGGCGCTGACCCAGACCAACCACTACATGTCGGGTCGCGACGGTGGCAAAGAGATCGACCTGCGCCGCTTCCACGTCGAGCAAGGCGTCGAGCTTTATGGCTCTCTGGCGGATATGGACGGGACCACGGTGAAATTCCTGCCCGATCTGACGAAGAACCTCGACGACGCCGACCGCTCCTACGTCGGCATCCGCACCCAGATCGATGCCTATATCGCCCGCGAAGGCATCGACGCGCCAGAGGAGCCGACTTTCGAGAAGCTCTGGAAGCCGCAAGCCGAACGCACCGAGATCGACCTTGCCGAGGCAGGCATCACCTCGGTGCTTTGGGCCATCGGCTTTCGTCCCGACTATTCGTGGATCGAGGCGGATGTCTTCGACGCCCGCGGCAAACCCATCTTCGACCGCGGCGTGACCGAACACCCGGGTCTGCATTTCATCGGGCTTGGCTGGCTGAACACCTGGGGCTCGGGGCGCTTCCTTGGCATCGAGGAAGACAGCCGTCACCTCGCCGGGCAGATCGCGGCGCAACTGGCCGGCGCGGCGCAGCGGGCGGCGGGCTGATGCTGGATGTGGACACCACAGGGGTGGGGGTGCTCACCCGCCAGCGCCTCGGGATGCAACAGCTTTCGCCGCACGGGCTATCCGAGACATGGGCGCTCGGCTTTTGCGGGGACATCCATTGGCAACTGCTTGCGGCGGCGCTGGGACAGGAAGGATTCGGATTCCGCACCGCCGATGGCCGCCCTATCTACGCCGCCTTCTGCGCGACCCGGATCGAGCTGCCCCGGTCGCGAGACCTGCTCGGCGCCGAACTCGACATTCGCTCGCGCCTCGCCAGCTTGGGCGGGGCTTGCATCGGCTCGCGTCACGAGTTTCGGCAAGGCGGGCAAGTGATCGGCTCGCTATTGATGCTGTCGACCTTCGTCACGCATGACGAGACCGGCTCCAATCGCCGGATCGTGCGCGCGATGCCGGAGCGCGATTGCATGCTGCCCGAGGCCGGGGTCGAGTTAAAGGAGTTGGATGCGCGGGCAAGGAGTGTGTTGCGCACGCTGCGGGGGCAGCGGGTCGACGAGGGCGTCAGGCTCACGCCAAGCCCGAGCCTAGATTTCAACGCTGTTGGTCTGCTCTACTTCGTAAGCTTCACCCGACTTGCGGAGAGCGTGTCGAATTCCGTCGACCGCGTCCGTGCAAGGGAGATCATCTACCTTGGCAACCTCGATCAGGGCGAGACCGTCAAGGTTCTGCAAAACGGTACCGAGGCGCTGGTGGCGCGTGAGGACGGCAAGATCATTGCCCATGTCACGGCCGCTCGAGAGGCGCAATGCCACAGCCTTGCCCTTGAAGAGCGGACCGAGGCACCGGGCGCGCAGATTCAGCCTGAAGAGCGTCGCTGACACCAAGCACCACCATTGCTGCGCTAGAAATTGTCTCGGCTCCATAGACCTGGGACGAATTCCGCGGCCACGCGCGCAAACTGCCTGGCAAGCGCTTCGGCTTCCCTTGGAACGTCTCGCCCGGGCGCGCGCCTGGACCGACACTACCGCCTCCGGCGCGGCATCCATCAGGGGCTCGCAAGGCGGTCCAGTCACCAAGCCCGAGAGGTCTCGCGTCGCGGCCGCGCAGGGCGGACCTGCCTGGCTGTGCCCATATTGATTGGCCGGCAACACCGACGCACTGATCGCCAAAGCCCGTGCAAGTGGTTCTCTGCGGATCAGGTGCAGCTCGCGCCTCACCTCCCATCATCCATTCAATACATAGTTTCCCAAGAAATTGTCTGCATTATAGCTCGGAAGGGTGCGGCAAAATGGCCCTGACTTCTCTGAAAATCCTGCGTTAATCCTGATTTTAGTAAATATTTCAGCTCCTTAAGACTGCCTTGTATTTGTATGCCAATTCAATACATACATTATCACAACATCATGACTTGAAGCGACACTTACCGTATGGCTAT
This sequence comes from Salipiger sp. PrR003, assembly GCF_010500785.1. Taxonomy (NCBI): domain Bacteria; kingdom Pseudomonadati; phylum Pseudomonadota; class Alphaproteobacteria; order Rhodobacterales; family Roseobacteraceae; genus Salipiger; species Salipiger sp. PrR003. The sequence continues at coordinate 2,746 of NZ_JAAGOV010000038.1, read as the reverse complement.
CACGCCTCATCTTGAGGGTGACCAACTCCCAACCACGCGCAGGTCTGGCCGCCCTCGCCCGGCGCTTGGGTCACGCGTGTTTCTCAGCAGGCGCCACACCAAACTGGAAGTGAAGGCAAACTATGATTTGGGTTCCCATCGCGCTCGGGCTGTTCAAGTTCACCGTTCTAGGTGCAACCTTTGTCCTATGCATCAGGGCGCAACGCGAGGGAGAGCGAGAGGATGAAGAGCGAGAGGAAGCCAGACGGCAGCAGCTGCTGCTTGCGGAGTCCGCCTCAGAAACGGATTTGAAGGTCGCAGAATGATGTCATGGGTTTGTAGTCCCGTTGGACAAGACCACCGGCGATAGCCATCGCAGGGTTGCTCCAAGATCATTTTCCTCGATCGGCTCGGCACTCCGTGGATAGGCCTTCGACCCGAAGTTGATCGCCCGCCAGTCACTGGCGAACCAGGTGCCGAGCATGGCGATCGAGGTCGCGGCTCCCTCGCAGGACGAGAGGCCCTGCTCGAAGTAGCGGATCTTGTGCCGCTTCCAGATCGCGCCCCTCACCCAGACCCGTGGCGGCGTCTCATCGGCCGCGTCACAGTCGGCCGGACACAACGAGTCTCTTCGCTGGCGCTGCTGCTTCCGAGATCGCTGCTCGCGCTGGCCGCCTGTCCATTGCCGTCGCCGCTCGCTTGATCCCGCCCGGTCGCGGCGCCAGCCCGCCGATACCTCTCATCTCTCTCCGCACGACCTCTCACTGGCGCCTTTGACCATATAGCCCAATGTACCGCGACGATGCGGCGGCTTTGGGAGGCCCAAACTTCAGATAAATTGAAAATATGTCACATTGGGCATTTGAGCGGTTGCGCGCCGGAGCAATTCGAAAAGCGAAAACGAAACGAAATCCGTTTTGCCATGAGAACGGAAAGCACCCGGTGCTTTCTCCCTCTGGCGCATACCTGCTCCGCACAAGACTGCCGGTTCTCCGGTTCCAAAAATGGGCCAGACGTGGTGCCGGCCTCGTCGAAGCCAAGGCTCGGGCAGGCTCGCAAGGGCGACAGCACCTGCGCTGTCGGATATGTTCGCACACAGCGCTGCCCCGTCAGCCGTTCTGCCAGCAAGTCGATGTGATCGACGTAGCCCGACCCTCTTGGAGGTTGCCGATTTCCAATCGAAACTGAACCGGGCGCGGAGATCAGAAATCGAAACTGTCGATGTCCCGGATGTAGGCCTCGAAGAAGTCGGTGAAGGTGCCGACCAGCGGCGGCAGTTTCTCGTAGGGTGGATAGTAGAGCATGAGGTTGAGCGGCGGCAGCTGCCATCCCGGCAACACCAGCTCGAGCGCGCCGGAGATCAGCCCTTCCCGCACCAGAAAATCGGGCAGGTTGACCATGCCGTTCCCCGACAACGCCATCTCGTAGAGGAACTCGCCGTTGTTCGAGGTGACTCCGGTCCCGGCGCGCAGCGCCCGGCGCTGGCCGCCGCGGGTGAAAGTCCAGGTCTCGGCCGCGCCCCCATGGCCATAGGACAGGCAGTGTTCGGGCAGCAGATCGTCGGGGGACTCCGGGCGCGGGATGCGCTCGAAGAGCGAGGGCGAAGCGACCACCTGCCGGGGTACCTGACAGATCCGCCGCCAGATCGTCGACTTGTCCGCCGGCGGATCCGAGATGCGGATCGCGAGATCGCAGTTGGCGTCAAGGATATCGACCAGCACATCGGTCAGATGCACGTCGAGTGCGATATGCGGATAGGCCAGCCGGAAGCTCGCCACCAGACCCGGCATCAGCCGCATGCCGAACGACATCGGCGCGTTGATCGCCAGCCGCCCCCGGTCGGGCCTCGTGGTGCGCGTGACCTCCTCGGTCACCCTGTCGAACTCTTCGAGCACCGGGCGGTAGCGCGCCGCGACCATCGCCCCTGCCCCGGTGAGCGAGACCTGCCGCGTCGTGCGCAGCAGCAATTGCTGGCCGAGGTCTTCCTCGAGCTGGGCGATGATCCTGGTGATCGAGGCCGGCGTCATCCGAAGGCTGCGGGCCGCCCCGGCGAAACTGCCCTGCTCGATGACTTCAAGAAAGACCCGGATCGGCTTTATGGTCTGCATCGCGCCAGATTGTTTCGATCCGGCGTAATAGTAAATGCCCGCGAGTTTCTATTCTTGAAAATTATCCTAGCCCCTATCTTGAATGCAACAGACACAGACTCGATGGAGATCGAGATGATCACGGACATCAAAGGGCTGCACCACGTCACCTCGATGGCGGCGGACGCGGCCGACAACAACCGCTTCTTCACCGACACGCTCGGCCTGCGCCGGGTCAAGAAGACCGTCAACTTCGACGCGCCCGAGGTTTACCACCTCTACTACGGCGACGAGATCGGCACCCCCGGCTCGGTGATGACCTATTTTCCCTTCGGCCAGATGCCCCGCGGGCGTCGCGGTACCGGTGAGGTCGGCGTGACCGAGTTCGCCGTGCCCGAGGGCGCGCTCGGCTACTGGAAGGACCGGCTCGCCGCCAGGGGCGCGACCGGGCTGACCGAAAGCAGCTTCCTCGGCGAAACCCGGCTGGAGTTCGCCGGCCCCGATGGCGACGGCTTCGCGCTGGTGGAGAGTGCCGATCGCGGCCGCACCGCCTGGACCGGCGCCGGCGTATCCGAAGAGGCCGGAATCCTCGGCTTCCACGGTGCCCGGATGCGGCTGCGCGACAGCGCCGCCACCGCCGAGCTGCTGAGCTTCATGGGCTACCAGAAGGACGAGACCGA